>USCH01000004.1 GCA_900553175.1 uncultured Alistipes sp.
TGCGGCGTCAACACCGACACCTATGCCGGCCAGACGATCGTTTCGAACGCATCGTGCACCACCAACTGCCTGGCTCCCATCGCCAAGGTGCTCAACGACAAGTTCGGCATCACCGACGGTCTGATGACCACGGTTCACTCGACCACCGCTACGCAGAAGACCGTCGACGGTCCCTCGATGAAGGACTGGCGCGGCGGCCGTGCCGCTTCGGGCAACATCATCCCTTCGTCGACGGGTGCCGCCAAGGCCGTAGGCAAGGTGATCCCCGCGCTGAACGGTAAGCTGACGGGTATGTCGATGCGTGTTCCGACCCTCGACGTATCGGTTGTCGACCTGACCGTGAACCTGGCCAAGCCCGCCAAGTACGACGAGATCTGCGCTGCCATGAAGGAGGCTTCGGAAGGCGAACTGAAGGGCATCCTGGGTTACACCGAGGAGGCCGTCGTTTCGTCGGACTTCCTGGGCGACGCCCGCACCTCGATCTTCGACAAGGCTGCCGGTATCGCACTGACCGACACCTTCGTGAAGGTCGTTTCGTGGTACGACAACGAGTGGGGTTACTCGAACAAGGTGCTGATGCTCATCGAGAAGATGGCCGCCTACAACAACAAGTAACAGCGATCCGCTCCATATGGAAAAGAGGACTGCCCCGCAAGGGTCGGTCCTCTTTTTTTTGAGGGGCGAATTTCCAGCGGGCAGATCGGAACGGGCCCGATCGGAAACGGCGCATCCGTCGAATCGGATGCGCCGTTTCGGTTTCGGCGGCAGTCTGCCCGGAAGCCGGTTTACCGGCTGCCGAGGCGAATGGTCTTTTGCAGCGGCAGATCGCGCGACGAGGCGCCGACCGATACGATGAATTCGCCCTCTTCGAGCACGAAGGCGTGGCGGCCCGAATCCCAGTAGGTGAACGCCGAGGGGTCGAGTGCGACGGCGACCCGCCGCCTCTCGCCGGGTTGCAGATAGACTTTTTCGTATCCTTTCAGCTCCTTTTCGGGACGGGGAACGCGTGACGAGGGGTCGCCCACGTAGACCTGGGCCACCTCGGCTCCGGCCCGGCTGCCCGTGTTCGTCACGTCGAACGAAACGATCCAGTTTCCCCGGCCGTCGGGTTCGGCCTTCAGGTCCGAGAATGCGAATGTCGTGTAGGAGAGCCCGTATCCGAACGGATAGCGGGGTTCGATGCCTGCCCGGTCGTATCCGCGGTAGCCGACGAAAACGCCTTCGTTGTAGCAGACGCGCCGGATGGGGCTGCCCTGGAACGGCTCCACGTTCACCCGGTAGTTTCCGTAGGTCGGATTCTCTTCGGCGCGGCGTTCGATGGTGATCGGCAGACGCCCCGAAGGGTTCACCTTGCCCGTGAGAATGTCGGCGACGGCCTCTCCGCCCGCCTGTCCCGCGTACCACACGTGGAGGATCGCCCGCACCTTGTCCGCCACGGGCTCGAAGTCGATGCCTCCGCCCGCATGCACCACCAGGATGAGGTTGGGGTTGACCCGGGCCGTCGCGGCGATTTCATCGATCTGCGCCTGCGGCAGTTCGAACGTGCGGTCGCCGTTCTCGCTTTCGGACAGGTTGTTGAATCCCGCGCAGTAGATCACGGCGTCGGCCTGTTCGACGGCCCGCGCATACTCTTCGGGCGAGTAGGTGCCGTAGGTCAGCGATACGCTGGCCGTGCTCGAACTGTCGTAGTATTCCAGCCGCAGGTCGTAGCTTCGGCCCTCCTCGGCGAGGAGGTCGTAACTCTTGCTCGTCTCGCTGTGGTCGCCCCAGTGTTCGAGCACTTCGTTTCCGTCGATGAAGAGCCGGTAGCCGTCGTCGCCGCTCACGCGCAGCTCGACCCATTGCGTCCGGGGCGAACGGAGCGTCCCCGTCCAGCGGATCGAAAAGCGGTCGGCGGGAAGCCCCTCCGCGGGAATGCCCTGCCAAAGGAAGTCGATCCGCGCGTCGTTGCGCACGACGGCCGGTGCGCCTCCGAACTCCATGTCGGCGAAGTATTCGCCGCGCAGTCCGGGCTGCCCGTCGGGCGTGCGGAAAAGACGCGACGAGGCCAGATCGTGCCGGCGCTCGGGAACGAGCATCCGCGAACGGATCCGCTTGTCGGCCTGCTGCATGCCCCGGCCGACCGATATGTCGTCGAAAGGCGTCACCTCGCCGCTGCCGCCGCCTTTGGGCACCACGCCCGCATTGGGGCCCATGACCACCACGCTGCGCACTTCGGGCGAGAAGGGCAGGATGCCGTCGTTCTCGAGCAGCACGGCGGCTCCGCGCGCCACTTCGAGTGCCACGGCCTCCGATTCGGGATCGCATTCGGGAATCGAGGCGTCGCGCTGCTCGCGGTCGAGGAATCCGAAGGCGCTCAGCGTCTGGATGATGTGGCGGCATTTCTCGTCGATCGCCGCCTGGGTCACCGTTCCCGCCTCCAGCGCCCGGCGCAGGTTGTCGGGGCTCATGAAGCGTCCGTAAGGCATTTCGAGGTCGAGGCCCGCGTTGGCGGCGCCGACGGTCGAGTAGGTCGACGCCCAGTCCGAGACGAAGATTCCGTCGAAGCCCCACATGCCGCGCAGGACATCCTGAATGAGGTATTCGTTTTCGGTGGTGTGCACGCAGTTGAGCATGTTGTAGCTCGACATCACGGCCCCCACGTTCGCCCGCTGCACCGCCTTGCGGAAGGTGGGCAGGTAGATTTCATGCAGCGTCCGTTCGTCGATGTCCGACGAGACGTGGTGCCGGTCGTACTCCTGGTTGTTGCCGCAGAAGTGCTTGATGGTGGCCATCACCCCCTCGGACTGCATGCCCTCGATATACTCCGCGGCGGTTTCCGAGGCCAGATAGGGGTCTTCGCCGTAGTATTCGAAGTTGCGGCCGCACAGGGGCGAACGGTAGATGTTCACCCCGGGGCCCAGCATGATGTGGATGCCGCGCGCACGGGCATCGCGGCCCAGCGAACGGCCGTAGGCGCGGGCGAGCGTGCGGTCCCAGGTGGCGGCCAGGGCGATGCCGCTGGGATAGAGCGTACTGCGTGTTTCGTTGCGTACGCCCTGCGGGCCGTCGGCCATGCGGATGGCCGGAAGCCCCAGCCGCGGAATGGCCCGGATGAAGAATCCGTCGCAGCCGCCCACGTAGGCCAGTTTTTCGTCGAGTGTCATGCGCTCGACCAGATCGGCGGCGCGGGCCTTGTCTTCGGGGGTGATCCGCTGGGCGGCGGCCGGGAGTGCGGCCGCGGTCAGAAGCAGCGAAAAGAGCAGTTTTTTCATCGCAGGGGAATTTGGGGAGTCTCTTTTGATTCCAAGATAGTTCGTTTTGTCCGAATCGGGTGTGAAAAACTGACTCCGGAGTGTGGTTTTTTGATCTTTTGCGACATGCTCGCGCGAAAAAAACCGGAGAGCGCCCTTGCGGGAACTCTCCGGTATCTTCCGGACGGGAATCGCCCCGTCCTCTTCGGCGGATTACTTGCGGTAAACCTTCTTGTAGCCGTAGATGGCCTCGTCGCCCAGCTCCTCTTCGATGCGCAGCAGCTGGTTGTACTTGGCCATGCGGTCCGAACGCGACATCGAACCGGTCTTGATCTGGCCCGAGTTGGTGGCCACGGCGATGTCGGCGATCGTCGAATCCTCGGTCTCGCCCGAGCGGTGCGACGTTACGGACGTGTAACCGGCGCGGTGAGCCATTTCGATGGCGTCGAGCGTCTCGGTGAGCGAACCGATCTGGTTCACCTTGATGAGGATCGAGTTGCCGCAGCCCATCTCGATGCCCTTTTTCAGGAAGTCGACGTTCGTCACGAACAGGTCGTCGCCCACGAGCTGGCACTTGTCGCCGATGGTGGCCGTCAGCAGCTGCCAGCCCTCCCAGTCGTTCTCCGACATGCCGTCCTCGATCGAGTCGATGGGGTACTTCTCGACGAGCCCCTTGAGGTACTCGACCTGCTCCTTCGACGTGCGCTTGGCACCTTTCTCGCCCTCGAAGATCGTGTAGTCGTAGATGCCGTCCTTGTAGAACTCCGACGAAGCGCAGTCCATGCCGATCATCACGTCCTTGCCCGGCACGTAGCCGGCCTTTTCGATGGCCTTGATGATCGAATCGAGGGCATCCTCGGTGCCGTTCAGCGCGGGAGCGAAACCGCCCTCGTCGCCCACGGCCGTCGACAGGCCGCGTTCGTGGAGCACCTTCTTGAGGTTGTGGAACACCTCGGCGCCCATGCGCAGACCCTCCTTGAGCGACGGAGCGCCCACGGGACGGATCATGAACTCCTGGAAAGCGATGGGTGCGTCGGAGTGCGAGCCGCCGTTGATGATGTTCATCATCGGCACGGGCAGCGTCTTGGCGTTCGAACCGCCGATGTAGCGGTAGAGCGGCATGCCGTAGTAGTCGGCGGCGGCGCGGGCCACGGCCAGCGATACGCCCAGAATGGCGTTGGCGCCCAGCTTCGACTTGGTCTTCGTGCCGTCGAGCTCGATCATCGCCTTGTCGATGCCCACCTGGTCGGTGACGTTCATGCCGATGATGGCCGGAGCGATCACCTCGTTGACGTTCTTCACGGCGCCCAGCACGCCCTTGCCCAGGTAGCGGCTCTTGTCGCCGTCGCGCAGCTCCAGCGCTTCGTTTTCGCCCGTCGATGCGCCGCTCGGCACGGCAGCACGACCGAAAGCACCCGATACGGTGCGCACTTCGACCTCGACGGTCGGATTTCCTCGCGAGTCGAGGATCTCTCTTGCATGAATCTCTACGATTTGCATAGTGGTAAAGGTTTAATTATGGTTTTGAACGTGAATCCGTTTTTTCGGAGGCGAAGATACGAAAAATTTGCGAATCGAGAGTGCGTGCGCCTCCGAATTTTTCCTGCTCCGCCTGCCGCGCATGGAGCCATCTTAAAGGAATAAAACGAATGGGTCAATATTGATTTTCAGCGAAATTTATTCGAAATTTGCGGCAGCAATACCCCGGAGCGCTGGCTTTTGCAAAACATTTTCTATCTTTGTCGTGCCGCTCGTGCGGCGAGAAGACATATTGATGAAAGTGTTTCGCTTGTATCGGCATGCGGATTGTTCGCGATCCCATGTTGTACAGGTGTGGGGTATTGTTTATTTGTCCTAAGGTATTCCAGAACCTCCCGTCAGATAAACGAATCGGCTCCACACTTTCTTTTTCAGATTGGAATGGCGTCCCCGGAGCCCGGATGCCGGAAAACTCAAATTTCATATGAAGAAACTGCTTGTTATGGCAGTCGTCGCGCTCCTCGGTGCGGGTGCGGCGCAGGGACAGGAGATCCGCGACATGTTCGGCAAGGACCGGAAAGGCGAAATCGCCTGCGGTGTCCGCGCGGGTCTGAACATTTCCAGCCTCAAGGGCGAATGGGCGCCCGACCGGAGCCTCGACTACAAGTCGCGGGCCGGCTTCCAGATCGGTGCGGTGGTCGACCTGCCCGTTTTCAACGGCTTCTACGTGCAGCCCGGGCTCTCGTTCACCACGCGCGGCGCGCGCAAGAAGGTGACCGAGGAGGGCGAGACCGAGACGACCAAACTCCAGCCCTTCTACCTGCAGATTCCGGTGCTGGCGTCGTTCCGCGCCGAAGTGAGCCGTTCGGTCAACGTGCAGGTCAATGTCGGCCCTCATCTGGCCATCGGTCTGGGCGGCAAGGAGAAATGGGAGTACAGCTACGACGGAGAGACCGAAAAGGGCGACGTGCCTTTCTTCGGCAAGAGCAAGGAGGGCGAGAACGGCGAACGGTTCGGCGCCAAACGCTTCGACTTCGGCCTCTCGTTCGGCGCGGGCGTGACGATCAGGAAACACTATTACGTGGGCATCCAGTACGACCTGGGGCTGGTCAACATGGCCATTCACGACGACGAGTTCGCCTACTCCGACAAGACGAAGTTCCGCAACGGCAATTTCGCCGTCCAGCTGGGTTATAATTTCTGATTTTCCGCTGCAGGCACCGGTGCGTGAGCGGGGGCGGAGCGGATTCGCTGCAGCTCCTCGGCGCACCGGCTGCCGCGGTCCGGACCGAAAAATCGCTATGAAAAGACAATTCGCATTTTTTTGCTGCGCACTGCTGCTGTGCGCTTTTACGGGCTGCGACAAGGAGGACGAGTCTTCCTCGGCGGATGCTTCGCTGCTTGTCGGAAGGTGGGAGTGTTACAAGGATTACGACGGTGAAGACGACTGTTGGGACTATGAGTACGGCGAGGGCTCCGACGTCTGTCGTTATGAGTTCCGGGCCGACGGAACGGGAGCCTATCGTTTCGACGATCTGGTCGATCGGTGGGTCCGGTTTACGTATGCTCTTTCCGGAAATGTGCTCACCATCGTCAACGAAAAGGAACCCGATTACGAGGAGCGTATCCGCATCGAGAGGCTGACTTCGTCCGAGCTGGTGCTCGCCTATGATTATGAGGGCGAGGATGGCCGGAACTGTACGGATCTGGAATATTTCAGACGGATGCCTTGAGTGCGCTTGTTTGCGCAAAAGAGGAGGAGGCGGAATTTCCGCCGCCGCCTCTTTTGCGTATTTGCGGTGAATGCGTTCCTGTGCTGCTGAACGATCCGCCCCTCTTTCGAAAATCGTGGAGCTTCTTGAGCGTCCGGAGCCGAGGTGCGGACGGGGCGGATTTTGCGGATGAGGTGCTTTCGGCCGCCGTTCATATCCGGCCCGGCGGCGGCTCCGGATTCACTCGGACGGTGCAGACCCCCCCCCTTCGGCATTGAGGTCCGCCAGCTTGTATTGCGAGGGCGACATGCCCGTATTCCGCTTGAAGTAGCTGCCGAAAAACGACTGGTTGGGGAAGTTGAGGAAGTAGGCGATCTCCTGAACGCTCATGTTCGAGTATTTGAGCAGCATCTTGGCCTCCAGCACCACGTAGTTGTCGATCCACTCCGATACGGAGCGGTGGCTCAGCCGTTTGATCAGCGTGGTGAGGTATTTGGGCGTGATGCAGAGCTGCCGGGCATAGAATCCGACGCTCCGCTCCTCCTTGTAGTGTTCGCTGAGCAGCAGCATGAATTTGCGGAAATACTCTTCGGCCCGGCTTTGCAGCGGGGCCGACAGCTCGGGATGGCTCTCCTGATAGCCGGAGAGGATGTTGCCCACCTTGTAAAGCATGGCCCCGACCAGCTGACAGATGATTTCGCGCGAAAACCGTCCCTCGGGACTGCCGATCTCCTGCTCGATGGTGGAAATCATGGTGCGCAGCGAGCGGCTCTGGTCTTCGGTGGTTTCGATGCAGGGATGGCTGCCGAATTGCAGGATGAGCGGCATCATGTGCTTGAGGTCGAGGTTGGTGTGTTTCAACAGTTCGGTCGAGATGATGATGACGTGCGCCTTGAAGTTCTCGTTGGAGATCAGCTGGATCATGCTCTGCGGCGCGAAGACGAACAGACTGCCCGCCTGAAGGCGGTAGTCCTGGAGGTTGATGGCGACCGTGGCTTCGCCTTCGAGGCAGATGCCGATGATCGTCGCGTCGATGCGGAGCGGCGAGCGGAACGTCTGCATCTTGGAGTGGGTCTGAGCGATCACGCACTCTTTCATCAGACCGTGCCGTTCGCGGCCCGAAAGCCGGATGAGTTCCTCGAGCGTGAAGCTCATGATCGGGTTGCCTGTCGTCGTTGCGTCTCTGTTCATTGTTTCTTCGAATTTTGGACAAATATAGTAATTTCGGGCTGTATTTCGGTTCTTAATGTTCGAAAAAACGACTTTTCGGGTAATTTGTCGCCGTTTTTGGCGGCTCCGGCGGCGCTGCGACCGTGCCGGAAATGAAAAGCCCCTGCGGTCCGTACGGACGCAGGGGCGGATTTCGCCGGCGGGCGGTAGGCCGCCGACGCGTTATTTCGCTTCGGGCGTTTCGGTGATGCCCAGCTCGCTGCGCACCAGGGGAGCGATGTCCGTCAGCGCCGCCTCGTCGAAGTAGGCCAGCGAACCGGTCGAAATGTCGAAGACGGCCAGATAGCCGTTGGCCTGCGACACCTTGTCGATGGCGTTCTTGGCTTTTTCGATGATCGGGGCCAGCAGCTCCTGCTGTTTCTTCTGGAAGTCCTGCTGGGCGATCTGCTCGAACTCCTGGCTGCGGTTGCGCAGCTCCTGCAGCTCTTTCTCCTTGAGCTGGCGCACGGCGTCGGAGTAGCTCTCGTAGTTCTTCTGGTAGTCGGCCAGCTTCTGGTTGAACTCCACGGTGATGGTTTCCAGATTATCCTGGAGGTCCTTGCCGTAGGCCTGCATGTTGGTGTCCATCTCTTTGGTCTCGGGCATGGCCATGATGATCTCCTGGGTGTTGATGCGGCCGAACTTCTGTGCGAACAGCTGCGATGCGCCCATCGTAAGAGCGACGGCAAGGGTTAGTTTGATAGCCTTTTTCATAGTTGTGTTATGCGTTGAGTTTTTTTGATGTTTGTCATTGTTTCAGCGCGTCGATCACCTGCTGCGTGCGGTCTGCGGCGGGGGCGGCGTAGAGCAGCGACGGATTGTTGGCCGAGTCGACGACCACGTCGGCGCCTGCCGTGCGGGCGTAGGCGTCGATGGCTGCGAAGACCTGCTTCTGGATGGGTTCGATCAGCTCGATGCGTTTTTTCATGAGCGTGCCCTCCTGTCCGAAGAGCTCCTCCTGGAACCGCGTAGCCTCCTGCTCCTTGGCCAGAATGGCGTTCTCGCGGCTCTGGCGCATCGAGGCCGAAAGCGACGGCTTCTGCACCATGTAGTTGTTGTAGAGCTCCTCGACCGCGGCGAAGCGGGCGTCGACCTGCTCCTGGTACTGGCGGGCCAGCTCGTCGAGCGATTCGATGGCCCGGTTGTAGGCGTCGATCGATTTGAACACCTTCTCGCTGTTGACGACGATGCAGTTCTGTGCCGCCGCCGTGCCGGCCGCGAGGAGGAAAGCCGCGAAGAATAAGAGACGTTTCATAGTTTTTCCGGTTTGAACGGGCGCTTCATGCATGGGCGAAGCGTTGCCGTGAACATTTTCGTTCCAAATTTATTGCCATATTCGGTTTTGCCCGGTCCGTATGCCGCGAGGGGTCAGAATTGCTGGCCCAGCACGAAGTGGAACTGGCTGCCGCTCTTTTCGGTCTTGCCCGCCGGAGCGTCGAATCCGTAGCCCCAGTCGATGCCCAGCATGCCCACCACGGGCAGGTAGAGCCTGACGCCGAAGCCGGCCGAACGCTTGATCTTGAAGGGCGAGAACTCGCGCCACGAATCGAACGCGTTGCCGCCTTCGAGGAAGCCCAGCACGTAGATCTGCGACGAGGGTTTGAGGATCACGGGGTAACGCAGCTCGGCCGTGTACTTGTTGTAGCCGCAGGCGTAGTAGTTGGTCGGGTCGAGTGCGCCGTCCTCGTAACCGCGCATGGCGATGATGTTGATGCCGTAGATGTTGTAGCCCGACATGCCGTCGCCGCCGACCTCGTAGCGTTCGAAGGGCGAAACCTTGTTCTTGTTGTAGTTGCCCAGGAAGCCCATTTCGGCCCGCAGCATGAGCACGAGGTTCATGTTGCGCGTGAGGGCCTGGAACCATTGTCCCTTGAACTCCCATTTGTGGAACTCGATCCAGCGGTACCGGTCGCGGTCGCTCATCGACTGGTCGGCGTAGTCCTTGCCGTCCCAGAGCGAGTAGGGCAGCGTGGCCTGCACCGAGGCGCTGAAGTCCGAGCCGCGGCGCGGATAGATGGGCTGGTCGACCGAGTTGCGCCCCAGTACCAGCTTGAGCGAGAGCAGGTTCGACGAACCGTTGGTCATCACGAACGACGACCAGTTCTTGAGCGAGTAGCGTTCGTAGCTCGCCTCGGCGTAGAACGTGAAATAGGGGTCGGGCCACGAAAGACGCTTGCCCAGACCGGCGGCCACGCCGTAGGTGCGGAAGTGCTGCGTGCTGGTCTGCCAGACGTAGTAGGCGTTGTTCTGCTCCGAGAGGTGGGCCGAGATGGTGAACGAATTGGGCTTTTTGCCGCCGAGCCACGGGTCGGTGAAGCTCAGCGCGAAAGCCTTGTAGTAGGTGCCGTTGGTCTGGGCCGAGATCGAGAGCCGCTGATTCTGCCCCATGGGGTAGGGCCGCCAGGCGCCTTTCTTGAAGAAGTTCTTGATCGACAGATTGTTGAGCGTGATGCCCACCGATCCCACGAAGGTGCCCGAGCCCCAGCCGCCGGCGATGTTGAACTGGTCGGAGGCCTGCTCTTCGAGCGTCCAGCCGATGTCGACCAGGTCGCTCGACACGGGCCGGATGTCGGGGGCGATGTTCTCGGGGTTGAAGTGGCCCATCGAGCCCAGCAGACGCAGCGTGCGCATCAGCAGCGAACGGTCGTAGAGCTCGCCGGGGTAGGTTGTCAGCTCGCGGCGGATTACCTCGTCGTCGACGCGCTGGTTGCCCGTGATATCTACCTTGTTGATGGTGAACTGCTTGCCCTCGAAAACTTTCACCTCGATGTCGATCGAGTCGGGCCCGATGATCGTCTCGGCCGGGTCGATCTGCGACATGAGGTAGCCGTTGTTCTGGTAGAGCGACGAGACGGACATGGCCTCGAGGTCGGTCTCCTTCTGGATGCCCAGCCGCTTGTGCATGGTCTTCTTGTCGTAGGTGTCGCCCCGCTTGACGCCGAACATGCGCTGCAGTTCGTCGGTTTCGTAGACCGAGTTGCCGACCCACGAGACGTTGCGGATGTAGTATTTGTTGCCCTCCGACACCTCGATGTCGATGCCCAGCCGCTTCTCGTCGATCGGGTAGATCGAGTCGCGCACGACGGTGGCGTTGCGGTAGCCGTGCGAGTTGTAGAAGTCGATCAGCAGCTCCTTGTCGTTCTCGAACTCCTCCTCGTCGAGCTTCGTGCTGCGGAAGATGTTGATCGAACGCTGGTGGGTCTTCTTGAAGGTGCGTCGCAGTCGTTTGTCGTCGTACTGTTCGTTGCCCGTGAAGTTGATTTTGCCGATGCGCACTTTGTCCTTGCGGTCGACGACGAAGGTCACGTTCACGGCCTGCGGACGCACCGAGTCGTTCTCGATGCGCACCCCGACGTCGGCGTTGCGGAAGCCCTTTTCGGCCCAGTAGGCCTTGATGAGCTTGGTGTTCTTGTCGATCACGTAGTCCGAGAGCTCGCTGCCCCGCTTGAGCTTGAGCTTTTCGAGCAGGTCCTTTTTCTTGCCCTTGGTGATCCCTTCGAACTCCCAGTTGTAGACCCGGGGGCGCTCCTTGAGGAACACTTCCAGGTCGAGGCTGTCGCCCTCGATCTCGGCGCCGATCTTCACGTCGGAGAAGAAGCGCTGGTTCCACAGCCGTTCGATGGCGTTGGAGATGAAGCTGCTCGGCAGGTATACCGAGTCGCCCTCGATAAGCCCGGCCGACGACTTGAGCATGTCGGGGTTGAGGTACTGCACGCCGCGGATGTTGACCCGGCGGATGTGGTAGAGTTTCTGTTTGGCATCCGGCCGGAACATGGGCGCGTCTTCCGGAAATGCGGGCGTCGTCTGCTCCGGCGTCTCGGCAGGGGCGGTCTCCTGAGCCCGTGCGTGCAGGCTCCCCGCGATCAGAAGCGCGGCCGCCATGAATGCCTTACCGAAATGATTCATCTCTCTGTCTCTAAATCTTCAATTTCATTACTGGACCAGACCGAACCGCCGGTTGCGCCGCGCGTATTCGTCCACGGCCCGGTCGAACTCCTCTTCGGTGAAGTCGGGCCACAGCACCTGCGGAAACCAGAACTCGGCGTAGGATGCCTGCCAGAGCAGAAAGTTGCTCAGCCGGCATTCGCCGCTGGTGCGGATGATCAGGTCGGGGTCGGGGAAATCCGCCGTGTCGAGGGCTGCGGCGACGGTCCGTTCGTCGATCGCCTCCGGGACGATCTCTCCGTCCGCAGCGCGCCGGGCCAGCCTGCGCACGGCCCGCACGATCTCGTCGCGCGACGAGTAGTTGAGCGCCAGGATGAGCGTCAGCTCGCTGCCGCCGGCGGTGAGGGCCTCGGCGCGGGCGAGGTGCTCCCGCACCCGGGGTGAAAACCGGCTGCGTTCGCCGATCATGCGGATGCGCACGCCCTGGCGTTGCAGCTCGGGCGTTTCGTTGACGACGCTCTGGCAGAAAAGCTCCATCAGCGCGTCGACCTCCTTGGTGGGACGGCCCCAGTTCTCGGTCGAGAACGCATAGAGCGTCAGGTACTTCACTCCCCGGCGCACGGCGGCGCGCAGCGACGCCCGCACCGGCTCGATGCCTGCGGCATGTCCTTCGCAGCGCTCCTTGCCGCGCAACTCGGCCCAGCGGCCGTTGCCGTCCATGATGATGGCGACGTGTTGCGGTATGCGATTCTGCTCGCTCATAATAGGGCACAAATATAGGGATAAAAATGAAAAATACCTATCGGACAGCCAACTTTACTCCGATTTTTGCAGGCGGAATTCAACTGCGGATGTCGATTCCCCACATCATCTTATTCCGTAACGTGTCGTAAAACGATATATTGTGCGGTACGACCAGAAAAATACGCTTCTCGGCCCGCCGGATGCGGAACGAAGCCCCTGCGGCGACGGGGTGGATGCGGTTGTCGAGCGTGACGAACGCCGCGGAGCGCCGGGCGTGGATGCGCAGGGTGATCTCGCTCGTGTCGGGAACCACGACCGGACGCATCGTGAGGTTGTGGGGGGCCAGCGGCGAGATGACCAGACAGGCGCAGGAGGGGGCTACGACGGGGCCGCCGGCGCTGAGCGAATAGGCCGTCGATCCGGTGGGGGTCGAAACGATCACCCCGTCGCCGTGGTAGGTGGCCACCATCTGGGAGTCGACATAGGTTTCGACCGAGATCATGTCGGCGCCGTGGCGCTGGACGGTGAATTCGTTGAGCGCCGGGTGGGGTTCGTCCGGATCGGGAAAGTCGCCCGTCACCTCGAGCATCGAGCGGGGCTGGGTGGCGATTTCGCCGCGGGCGATCTGTCCGAAGAGCTGTCCCAGACCATCGCTCGGGGCGCTGGTCAGGAATCCCAGATGCCCCGCGTTGATGCCCAGCACGGGGATCGGGGCGCCGGCCAGCCGGTGCACCCCTTCGAGCAGCGTGCCGTCGCCGCCGTAGCAGACCATCACCGCGTCGCCGTGCTGCGGTCCGATCTGCGCTCCGTAGATCTTTTCGGGCGGCGGAACGATCCCCGCGAGCGTCCGCACGGTATCGGCGAACTCCTCGTTGAGGGCGTAGTCGAATCCGAATTGCCGGATGGCGTCGAAAAGCTGTTCGACCTCCTCGGCGGTGCGGGCCGAACGGTTGCGGGAAAAAAGTATGATTTTCATCGGCGGTGTATCGAAAAAATAAGTAACTTTACCACGCCTTTGCGGCGGGATGCGGACCCTGCGGACCGCATCGTCGTCCGGGGACGGGCATATCTCATGCAAATATAGCGATTTTTATGACAAAGTTGAGCGTCAATATCAACAAGATCGCCGTCATCCGCAATTCGCGGGGCGGCAGCGTGCCCGACGTGGTGGAGGCGGCCCGCCGCATCGAGCGGTTCGGCGCCGACGGCATCACGGTCCATCCGCGGCCCGACGGCCGCCACATCCGCTACGCCGACGTAAGAGCCCTCAAGGGGGTGCTTTCGACCGAACTCAACATCGAGGGCAACCCCATTCCCGACTTCGTGCAGCTGGTGCTGGAGACCCGGCCGGCGCAGGTGACCCTGGTGCCCGACGCCCACGACGCCATCACCTCCAACGCCGGGTGGGACACGCTGGCCCACCGCGGGTTCCTGACCGATGTCGCGGCCCGGTTCCGCGAGCGGGGCATCCGGGTCTCGATCTTCGTCGATCCCGATCCGCGGATGGTCGCGGGGGCGAAAGCCTGCGGCGCCGACCGCGTGGAACTCTATACGGAGGCTTACGCCCGCGAATATCCCGCCGACCCCGAGGCCGCCGTCGCGCCCTATGCCGCCGCCGCCGAGGAGGCTCGCCGTCAGGGGCTGGGGCTCAACGCCGGGCACGACCTCTCGCTCGAAAACCTGCACCATTACATCCGCCGCATTCCCTGGACCGACGAAGTGTCGATCGGCCATGCGCTCATCAGCGACGCCCTCTACTACGGTCTGGAGAACACGGTGCAGCTCTACCGCCGCCAACTCGAAATCTAACCGCATTCCGATCATGAAAAGATACTTCCTGCTTTTCGCCGCCCTCCTGTGCGGAGCGGCCGCCGCAGCGCAGAACGCCTACATCGAACAGCGCCGTTCGCTCTTCGACGTGCTGCCCGTGGGCTCCAAGGACATCGTTTTCCTGGGCAACAGCATCACCGACGGCGGCGAGTGGGCCGAACTGTTCAACAACCGCCACGTGAAGAACCGCGGCATCAGCATGGACCGCTCCTCGTGGCTGCTCGACCGTCTCGATTCGATCGTCGCGGGCCATCCGCGCAAACTCTTCCTGATGATCGGCGTCAACGATCTGGCCGCCGGCGCCGAACCCGCCGAGGTCGAGGCCAACGTCCGCAGGCTGGTCGAACGCTTCCGCACCGAGTCGCCCTGGACGCGCATCTACATCCAGAGCATCCTGCCCGTCAACGGCCGTTCGTTCGACCACTACCGCGACCACTACGCCCGGGCCGGGGCGATCCGTGCGACCAACCGTCTGCTGGAGGCGCTCTGCAACGGCCGGCAGGTGGTCTGGATCGACCTTTTCGGGACGATGGCCGACAGCAACGGCGATCTGAACGCCGCCTACACCAACGACGGCCTCCACCTCACGGGCGAGGGGTATCTGGTGTGGCGCGATGCGATCCGGCAATACGTGAAATAGCTGCGTGCCCCTCTCCGATCCCATATTCCGCCGCATCGGGCGTCTGGCCGACGAGGCGGGCGTCCGGGCGTTCGTCGTGGGCGGTTACGTGCGCGACCATTACCTGCGGCGTCCGTCGACCGACATCGACGTCGTGGTCGTGGGCAGCGGCATCGCACTGGCCGAGGCGCTGGGGCGCGAGCTGCACGCCAGGGTGTCGGTGTTCAAGACTTTCGGCACGGCGATGGTCCGCACGCGCGAGGGCGCGGAGGTGGAGTTCGTCGGGGCGCGCCGCGAATCCTATTCGCACGATTCGCGCAAGCCGCAGGTCGAGGCCGGGACGCTCGAGGACGACCAGCGGCGCCGCGATTTCACGATCAATGCCCTGGCCTGGTCGCTCAACGGCCCGACGTTCGGCGAGCTGGTCGATCCGTTCGGCGGGCTCGACGATCTGGAGGAGTGCATCATCCGCACGCCGTGCGACCCCGACATCACCTTTTCCGACGACCCCTTGCGCATGATGCGGGCCGTGCGTTTCGCCGCGCAGCTGGGTTTTACGATCGAGGACGAGACTTTCGAGGCGATCCGCCGCAACGCTCCGCGCATCCGCATCGTCTCGCGCGAGCGCATCGCCGCGGAGCTCAACAAGATCGTCCTTTCGCCCGTTCCGTCGATGGGCTTCGAGCTGCTGGAACTCTCCGGACTGCTGGAGCTCATCTTCCCCGAAATGCACCGCCTGAAAGGGGTCGAACGCCGCGGCAGGCACGCCCACAAGGACAATTTCGCCCATACGCTTCAGGTCGTGGACAACGTGGCGCGCCGCTCCGGCGATCTGTGGCTGCGCTGGGCGGCCGTGCTGCACGACATCGCCAAGCCGCTGACCAAGGCCTACGATCCGCGCGTGGGGTGGACCTTCCACGGTCACGAGGTGCTGGGCTCGAAGATGGTTCCGGCGATCTTCCGCCAGTTGAAACTCCCGCTGAACGAGCACATGAAGTTCGTGCAGAAGCTGGTCTTCCTCCATCTGCGTCCCATCGTCCTGTCGGAGGACCTGGTTACGGATTCGGCCGTGCGGCGCCTGCTTTTCGAGGCGGGCGACGACGTGGAGGCGCTCATGATCCTCTGCGAGGCCGACATCACGTCGAAGATCGACGCCAAGGTGAAGCGTTTCCTGGCCAATTTCGAATTGGTGCGCCGCAAGATGAAGGATTTGGAGGAGCGCGACCGCATCCGCAACTTCCAGCCGCCGATCACAGGCGAGGTCATCATGCGCACCTACGGCATCGGCCCCTGCCGCGCCATCGGCGAAATCAAGGAGATCATCAAGAACGCCATTCTCGACGGCGAAATCCCCAACGACTACGAGGCGGCCCATGCCCTCATGGAGCGGCTGGCCGCCGAACGGGGGTTGCAGGCTGCCGAATGATGTTTTCCGTACAGATGAACGCCCCCTGTCACGTACACGTGGCAGGGGGCGTTTTTCAGTGCGTCTTCGGTCGCGAGCCGCCGCCGGCGGTGGCGACGCTGCGAAGTCGCGAGTCTCCGCATGGCGGGGCTGCGGCTCGCCCGGCTTCGCCGGAAGTTTCGCGGCAAAAGTCTCAGAATGACGATTTGCGGCAAACTTCCCGCTTCAGAAGAGCCGTACGGGCGGCAGCCGCGGCCGGCGCTTCGGCGGGATGGGCCGCACCCTCCTCGTCGACCGTGAAGAACTGCTTCTGCATGCCGCTGGTCGTCTCGCCCTCCTCGTTCATGCCGAAGACGAAGGCCAGATAGAGCGTGCCGGGGCGGCACTCGTCGGGGAAGATGTAGGAGGCGTCGCCCTGAAGGAAGAATCCGTATTCGGTGAAGAGCTCGACGAGGGTCATGTAGTTGCCCGAAGCCTCCTCGGTCCACATGAGCAGCATGTCTTCGAGGAACTCTGCGTCGGAGGAGAACATGGCGTAGTCGTCGGCTTCGGCCAGCAGACCCACGTAGGTCGCCTGCTTGTCGGCGGGCGTGACCGTTATGCTCATGCCGTCGTCGGTCATGCCGTCGGCGGTGATCGTGCAGTCGAACGGCTCGGAGGCGTCGCCGCCCGGCTTGAGCGTGCGGAACGGTTCGGAGACGTAGACCTCGGTGGTCTGGCGGGCCTTCTTGTCCAAGCCTACGGCCAGCACGCAATACTCCGTGTCGGGCGAGAAGTCGTTGTAGATGTACTGGTCGTCGCCCTTCTTGACCACGATTTCGGCGGCCTTGGCCGGGGTGATTTCGATGCCGTACTGTTCGGAGAGCGATTCGGCGATGATCGCCAGGCCGTCGTCGATCAGTTTCGGAATGCCCTCGTTGCGGCGGTAGCTGTCGATGAGCGTCGTGTTGTAGACCACCCAGAAATAGTCCGTGTCGGGATTCGACGGGTGCACCGAGACGGTGGCTCCCTGAATGGTGATGTTGGTGACTTCGGCGGTGAAGGTGCAGTCTTGGGGCACGAGTTCGCCGCCGGGCGTGTGGAACGGAACGACGACGATGTCGGTGGTGGGATAGCCGCCCAGATAGCCGAACGCCACGGCGCAGTAGTCGGTGTCCTCCTCGAGCAGACGCATGAAGTCTCGCTCCACGCCGCCCGTTTCGATGCATTCGCCGATCGTGGGTCCGTAGCTGCCGATCAGGTGCTCGGCCAGCTTCTCGACCGGGTAGCCCTCGATGCGCGAGGCTTCGATGCAGTCGAGGAAATAGGGGTCGTCGTTGGTCGTCGTGACTTTCACCCGGGCCGAATTTTCGGCGACGCTGACCGTCAGCCGGTTTTCCGAGGCCTCCACGGCCGTCGTCGCCGCGAAGCCGTGCACCGCATCGGTGGCGATGACCCCTTCGGCCTCGACGCCGAAGACGACCACGGCATATTCGGTCTTGGGCCGCAGCTCCCACATGTCGGCGGCGTAGAAGGTCTTCGGACCCCGGAAGAGGAGTTTGTCGTCGGGCGTCGTCCAGTCGATCTGGTCGTGCTTCTTCTCGATTTCGATGAATGCCTCGGCTACGGCCTGCGCCGATCCCAGCCGGTCGAAGTCCGTGCGGGTCGTGACGCCGACGTAGTAGACGGTCGCGTCATCGGCGGGGGTGACGGCGATGCGGAAGCTCATCGGCTCCGCATCCGACAGAGCGAGCTCGAACGGGCGGGCGGGACCGGCGGGTCCTTCTCCCGGAGGGGTCGTCGTTTCGTCGTCCGAGCCCGAGCAGGCGGCGAGAAGCAGGGTTGCGCCGAGACAGAGCGTCCGGGCGAAGCGCGAAAGGAAAGCGTGTTTGTTCGTCATGGAATAAGGGTTGTGAATGGATGATGCGGTGCCAAATATAGGCCCTTATTTCGGAACGGCCAAACGGAAAGCCGTTTTTGTGCTTCCGGCGCCGGATTCCGCTCCATTCTACTCCCCGTCTACTCCCCGGTCATGCGCGTCCGCCAGGCGTCGGGCACGGGACGGCTCTCCTGCCGGACGAAGTCGAAGGCCACCATCACCGAGCGGCTTTCGGCCCGGACCTCCCCGCCGACGAGCAGCTGCTGGCGGAGGGTCAGGCTCTTGTTGCCGATCTTTTCGCAGGTGGTCGCGACGCGCACCGGATCGGGCATGCGCACCTGCCCCAGGTAGGAGGTCGCGGTCGAGGCCGTGAGGAGCCGCAGATCGCCCATGAGCACGTCTTCGCCGATCACCTGCCCGAAATAGTCGGTTTTCCCGGCGTCGAAATAGGCCTGCTGCGCGATGTTGTTCACGTGGCGGAACGGGTCGAGGTCCGAGAAGCGTTTCTGGATGGGGGTAATGACGGTGCGTGCCATCTATCCGCGGATGATTTTCACCTCGCCGCCTTCGCCGAAAGCGATGATCGACGAGGGTTTGCGGGTGGGTTTGCCTTCGAAGCGGGGATTGACCACGAAGTCGGCGCCGTCGATGATCGCGCGGCTCACCTCCTGCAGGCCGGCCGGAGCCGGTTCGCCCGAAAGGTTGGCCGAGGTCGAGACGATGGGGCGCCCCAGTCCGCGCAGAATCCGGCGGCAGAATTCGTGGTCGGGGACCCTTACGCCGAGCGTCCCTTCGTCGGGGATGAGGTTGGAGGCCACCTTCGTCGCTCCGGGCAGGATGAGCGTCAGCGGCCGGGTCGCCAGCTCCATCACCTCGAAGGCGATGGCGGGCGCGCGGTCGACGTACCGCACCACCATGTCGGGCGAGGCGCAGAGCACGAGCATCGATTTCTTGTTTTCGCTGCGTTTGAGCGCGTAGATGCGGGCCACGGCCGCTTCGTTGGTGGCGTCGCAGCCCAGCCCCCAGACCGTGTCGGTGGGGTAGAGAAGAATGCCTCCTTCGCGCAGGACGCGGACCGCTTCGTCGGCCTCGCGCTGCATTTCGCTGTCTTGTGCGGGTTTCATGGGTGTTCGCTCCGAACGGGATGAAGTGCGTCCGGTCGGTGCAAAGGTACGCAAAGTTCGGCAATAAACCTCCGCTTTTTTCGCGACGCCGGATGCCCGGCCGCATGCCGCCGCATTTAATTTGGCTCCGGCTGTTGTGCGGAACGAAAAAAAATGTATCTTTGCCTTACCGACTTAAACGATTAAGTGATGAAAAAATTCTTCTTCCTGTTTTTTGCGGCCGTCATGGCGTGCTGCGCAGCCTGCTCTTCGTCGAAAACCGACGACGGAGGCGAATCCCAGCAGCCGACCGTCGAAGGGCGCTTCACGCTGCACAGCTCGTTGCAGAACGGCATGGTGATCCAGCAGAACCGTCCGTTCCGCATCTGGGGCCGTTCGCTTGCGGGCGTCAAGGTCACGGCCGCACCCGGCTGGACCGACCAGACCTATTCGACCATCGTGCCCGAGGGCGGCTACTGGACCCTCGACGTGCCCGTGCCCGCGGCTCCGGCCGACAACGCGCCCCAGTCGATCACCGTTTCGACGACGCTCCAGACCGAGACGCTCTCCGACCTGCTGATCGGCGAGGTGTGGCTGCTGGGCGGACAGTCCAACATGGCCTTTCCCATGTCGCAGACCGACAACGCCCAGGCCGAGATCGCCGCGGCCGACCATCCCATGATCCGCTACTTCGCCACCTATCCCCAGGGCGCCAAGAGCGAGCAGTACGACTGGCGGAACCGGACCGATCCGTTCTACAAGTGGTACAAGACCTCGCCCGAGACGGTCGCCTGGCAGAGTGCCGTGGGCTACTATTTCGGCCTCATGCTCCACGAAACGCTGGGCGTGCCGATCGGTCTTATCAACACCTCCAACGGCGGAGCGACGGCTCAGGCCTATACGCCGCTGTCGGCGCTCGAGTCCAACATGACGCTCAAGGCGACCTACGTCGATCCGTTCGTCAACCACCAAAACATCCTGGTGCGTCCGGCCGAGCTCTACAATTCGATGGTCCATCCGCTGCACCACTTCTCGATCCGCGGCGTCTGCTGGTATCAGGGCGAGGGCAACTGGGACACCTACACGACCTATCCCGAGCTCATGCGGACGCTCATCCGCTCGTGGCGCCGCAACTTCGGTCAGGCCGACCTGCCCTTCTACTACGTGCAGATCGCGGCCTGGGGCTTCGGAGGCCCGACCGGCGAACAGGAGTTCTTCTATTCCAACGGAGCCTACAAGGCGCATTCGGGCTATTTCTACCAGCGCGAGGCACAGGCCAAGACGCGCGACGAGGTGGAGCACACGGGCATGGCCGTGACCATGGATGTGGGCAACCCCGAGGACATCCATCCGATCTGGAAGCGGCCGGTGGGCGAGCGTCTGGCCCGGCTGGCGCTCCACGACACCTACGGCATGGCGGATGTCGCCTGCCTGGGGCCCCGCTACCGGAGCCACCGGGTCGAGAACGGCGTGGTGAAGGTCTCGTTCGATCATGCCGAAGGGCTGCGCACCAACGATTCCCAGGCTCCGAAGTATTTCTATCTGGCTCCGACGGCCGGTTCGACCCATGAGTTCCGCGCCGCTGCGGCCGAAATCCGCGGCGACGAGGTTTGGCTGACATGCCCCGAGGTCGTCTCGGCGGAGACCGCCGCCTCCGACGTGGCGATCCGCTATGCCTTCCTGCTCTATCCGGTCACCAACCTGGAGAACGGCGAGGGTCTTCCGGCCGAACCGTTCCGCACCGACGACTGGGGGCCTGCGGCTTACAGCTACGTCTATTAACCGGCGTCCGGTCCGAAAAAATCCTTTGCGCTTGTTTTTTTTCATCCCTTTTTACTACCTTTGCGACACGAAGAAAAATAACGAAAAGCATAAGGCACTATGGGAAGAGCTTTTGAATACCGCAAAGCGAGAAAACTGAAGCGCTGGGGCCACATGGCCCGCACCTTCACCAAACTGGGCAAGGAGATCGAAATCGCCGTCAAGGCGGGCGGCTCCGACCCTTCGGGCAACACGCGTCTGCGCATTCTCATGCAGAATGCCAAGGCCGAGAACATGCCCAAGGAGAATGTCGAACGGGCCATCAAGCGCGCCACCGAGAAGGACGCCGCCGACTACAAGGAGGTCGTTTACGAAGGCTACGGCCCGCACGGCATCGCTTTCCTGGTGGAGACCGCTACCGACAACACCAACCGCACGGTGGCCAACGTGCGCATGCACTTCAACAAGTGCGGCGGCACGCTGGGCAACAGCGGCTCGGTAGCTTTCATGTTCGAGCACAAGTGCATCTTCAAGTTCCATGCGCCGGCCGGCGCCGATACCGAGGAGCTGGAGCTGGAGATGATCGACCTGGGCGTCGACGAGTTCTATGCCGAGGAGGACGGGGTGACGGTCTACGCTCCCTACGAATCGTTCGGCGACATTCAGAAATGGCTTGACGACAAGGGTTTCGAGATCGTGTCGGGCGAATCGGCCTACCTGCCGACCGACACCAAGGAGCTCGATGCCGAAGGGCGCGAATCGGTCGAGAAGCTCATCGAGCGCCTCGAGGAGGACGACGATGTGGTGAACGTCTACCACAACATGAAGGAGCTCGAGGAGGAGTAATCCGTTCGGCTTGCGAACCTGGCCCGCGCAAACTCCGCGGGGCGATCGAGGGGGGGGGAGAAAATTTTTCCCGGCACCCGCGGTCGCCCCGCTTTTTTTGTCGCTGCCGCCCTGCCGGCTTCGGCCCGGGAAAGCAGCTGCCGGGCTGCTTCCGCCCCGTGTTCGGAGCGGGGGCTATTCGAACCGGATGAACTGCTTGCCGTCGGTCATGCAGAAGGGACAGTAACAGTCGCAGTGGTCCAGATCGTAGATGTTGCCGCAGCGGGGGCAGACCAGATAACCGCACCGGCAGCTGTCGGGGCCTGCGGCGGCGCAGCGCTGTTCGAGCAGCGCTGCATGCCGCATGTCGGCGGCGGCCGCCCAGACCAGAATGCGCGCCGCATAACGGTTGCTGCGCTGCATGGCGCGTGCGATCGCGGCTCCGTGGAATTCGTCGAGCATGCGGCGTTCGTGGGTGAGGCTCCGGCGCAGGTTGCCGTCGGTCGGGCCGTGGAAGAGGATGACCTTTTCGGGGGCTGCGTAGCTGCCGCCCAGATGGAGGGTCGCGCGGGCGCAGTTCTCCTCCTGAAGCTCTTCCGAGCGGGCCAGTGCCTCGAACAGCAGCCCCGCCTGCCGGGCGTTCTCGTCCGCGGCGATTCGGGCGAAGTGGCGGTATTGGGCGGCCTTGACGTGCTTGCGCCGTCCGCAGTCGTTCAGGTCGGCGATCGTCTCGATCCACGGCGACTCCTTGGGCGGCCGCGGCGCGCGGGTCGCCGCGTAGTACACCCAGGCCAGAGCGCCTGCCGATACGACGAAGAGCAAAAGGACGATGAACGGTCGCAGCTTCATGACGGAGCGGGAATGTTAGGGGAGAGTCTCCGGTGCATTTTCTATGCCAACCGCCGCCGGGCGCGCGGAGCACGAAAAAAGGACGGACCCCGAAAGGTCCGTCCGGAAAGTCGGCGAAGCGGGTGTCAGAGCCGCGCCTTGATGGCTTTCGACTCCTCCTCGTAGCCCGGCTTGTCCAGCAGGGCGAACATGTTCTTCTTGTAGGCCTCCACGCCCGGCTGGTCGAACGGATTGACGCCCAGCATGTATCCGCTGATGCCGCACGCCTTCTCGAAGAAGTAGAGCAGGCCGCCCAGCGTGTCGGCGTCGACGCGCGGGATTTCGATCCGCAGGTTGGGCACGCCGCCGTCCACATGGGCCAGCTGCACGCCCAGTTCGGCCATCCGGTTGACCTCCGAGATGCGTTTCCCGGCCAGGAAGTTGAGCCCGTCGAGGTTTTCGCCGTCGGCTTCGATCACCACTTTGCGGTCGGGTTCGGCCACCGAGATGATCGTCTCGAAGAGCGTGCGTTCGCCCTGCTGGATGTACTGGCCCATCGAGTGGAGGTCGGCCGTGAGGGTCACGCTGGCGGGGAAGATGCCCTTGCCCTCTTTGCCCTCGCTCTCGCCGTAGAGCTGTTTCCACCACTCGTTGATGTATTGCAGGCGGGGCTCGTACGAACCCAGAATCTCGATCTTCTTGCCCGACTCGTAGAGGGCGTTGCGCACGGCGGCATAGATCGCGGCGGGATTTTCGTCGAATGCGGTCTCTTCACCGGTGGCCCGCTCCATGCGCTGCGCTCCGGCGACCAGCGCGCGGATGTCGACCCCTGCGACGGCCAGCGGCAGCAGCCCCACGGGGGTGAGCACCGAGAAGCGGCCGCCCACGTCGTCGGGGATGACGAACGTGGGGTAGCCTTCGTCGGTGGCGAGCTTCTTCAGCGCGCCGCGCGCCTTGTCGGTCACGGCCACGATCCGCTGCGCGGCCTCCTCCTTGCCGTAGCGCTTTTCGATTTCGGCTTTCAGCAGCCGGAAGGCGATGGCCGGTTCGGTCGTCGTTCCCGACTTGGAGATGACGATCGCGGCGATCGAATGCTCTTTCGACGCCTCCGTCAGGGCATGGATGTAGTCCTCCGAGATGTTCTGCCCGGCGAAGACCACCGTGGGTCCCTCCTGCGTCTTGCGCAGGGTTCTGAACGGGTCGCTCATCGCTTCGAGTACGGCCTTGGCGCCCAGGTACGAGCCGCCGATGCCGATGCAGATCACCAGGTCGGCCCTGGCCCGGAGCCCGGCCGCAACGGTTTCGATGGCTTCGAGATCGGCGTCGGAGATCGACGAGGGCAGGTGCACCCAGCCCAGAAAATCGTTGCCTGCGCCCTTGCCCGAGTGGAGCAGGGCGTTGGCTGCCTGCGCGCGGGCTTTCAGTTCGTCCGTGAGCGCGATTCCGCTTTTGCGGATGTCCAGTTTCAATGTTTCCATATCGGTTCAAATGAGTTTTTCGGTGAGTCGCTGCATGCTCCTGCGGGCGGGGGCTCCGGCGTAGAGCACTTCGTAGACCATTTCGGCAATGGGCATGCCGATCCGGTGGCGCGTGTTGATGTGGCGGATGCAGTCGGCGGCGAAATAGCCTTCGGCCACCATCGTCATCTCGTTGAGGGCCGCCGCCACCGTGCACCCGTGGCCGATCAGCAGCCCCAGCCGGCGGTTGCGGCTGTAGACCGAGTAGCAGGTCACCAGCAGGTCGCCCAGGTAGGCCGAGACTCGCGTGTTGCGCCCCTCGGCGGGATAGCTCTCCTCGAGAAACCGCGTCATTTCGTCGGCGCAGTTGGCGATCAGCACCGCCAGGAAGTTGTCGCCGTAGCCCAGTCCGACGGCCAGTCCGACGGCCAGCGCGTAGATGTTTTTCAGAATGGCGGCGTATTCGATGCCGTAGAGGTCGGTCGAGTAGCTCAGGCGGATGAACGGCGTGGCGAATTTGGCGCCGATCAGGCGGGCGTTGTCCGGATCGGTGCAGACCACCGTCAGGTAGGAGAGCCTGCCGCGCGACACCTCCTCGGCGTGCGAGGGCCCCGTGACCAGTCCGATCTGGCGGTAGGAGAGTCCGTAGCGGTCGTGGATGTACTCCACGACGGTCTGGTAGTCGCCCGGCACGATGCCCTTGATGGCCGAAACGACGAATTTGCCGTCGAGCGGCTCGGTCAGCGGGGCGAGGAACTCCTTGAGGTAGGCCGAGGGGGCCGCCAGAATCACGATGTCGGCCTCGCGGACCACGGCGTTCAGGTCGTCCGACGGGGCGATGCGTGCGGTGTCGAACTCCAGATCGCTCAGGTAGCGCGGGTTGCGGCCTTCGCTGCGCAGCGTGTCGAGCACCTCGGGATTGCGGACGTACCAGCCCACGTGCGCCTCGTTGCGGACCAGCAGCCCGACGATCGCCGTGGCCCAGCTGCCGTAGCCGATCACGGCGCATCGGGCCTCTTTCCCTATCTTGTATTCCATGTTCGTTCGAAGTTTTTGAGACACAAATATAAATAAAAAAATCAGAAAAAAATACCCGAAGTTCCCCAGCTTTTTCCTATCTTTGTCGGTGTCGGTCCGCGACGACGGGCGCATGCCGTGCGGGATGCGCCTATGTGTTTGCGTACCAGCAGTCTAACCGGATAATACGAGCATTCGCTTATGGGCATATTTTCATTGACGCAGGAGCTGGCCATCGACCTGGGTACGGCCAACACCCTGATTATTCACAACGGCAAGGTCGTCGTCGACGAACCCTCGATCGTGGCGCTGGACGTGCATACGGGCAAGCTGGTGGCCATCGGGCACCAGGCGCGCCAGATGCACGAGAAGACCAATCCGAACATCAAGACGATCCGTCCGCTGAAGGACGGCGTGATCGCCGACTTCAATGCCACGGAGCTCATGCTCCGGGGCATGATCAAGAAGGTGAAGACTTCGGGCAGCCTCTTCGCCCCCTCGCTGCGGATGGTGATCTGCATCCCTTCGGGATCGACCAACGTCGAGATCCGCGCCGTGCGCGACTCGGCCGAGCATGCCGGAGGCCGCGAGGTCTACATGATCTACGAACCGATGGCCGCGGCGCTGGGCGCCGGACTGGATGTCGAGGCTCCCGAGGGCAACATGGTGATCGACATCGGCGGCGGCACGTCGGAGATCGCCTGCATTTCGCTGGGCGGCATCGTCTGCTCGGAGTCGATCAACGTAGCGGGCGACGTCTTCACGGCCGACATCCAGAGCTACGTGCGCCAGCAGCACAACATCCGCATCGGCGAACGCACGGCCGAAGCCATCAAGTGCTCGATCGGCGCTGCCGGCACCCAGCTGGAGCAGGAGCCCGAGGATTTCGTCGTCACGGGACCCAACATGCTCACGGCTCTGCCGCAGACCGTCTCGCTGTCGTACAGCGAGATCGCCTATGCGCTGGAGAAGTCGCTGGCCAAGATCGACGCGGCGTTGATGAAGGTGCTCGAATCGATGCCCCCCGAGCTCTACGCCGACATCGTCAAGAACGGCATCTACCTGGCCGGCGGCGGGGCGCTCATCAAGGGGCTCGACCGTCGTCTGAACGGGAAGACCGGCATTCCGTTCCACATCGCCGAAGACCCCCTGCGCGCCATCGCGCGCGGCACGGGCATCGCCCTGAAGAACATCAACCGCTTCTCGTTCCTCATGAAGTGATCCCGCGGGAGGCGGCGTCCGTGTCCCGGAGCGGGCGGATCGGATTTCGGCGGGACGGGGTTCCGCAATCTTTTTGAGAGGTAAGGACTTTGTACAAGCTCTTCGAATTCATACGCAGCGTCTATGTCGCCGTGCTGTTCGTGTTGCTGGAGATCGCGGCCGTGAGCTGCTATGCCCGGTCGACCTGTTACACGCAGGCGCGGCTGCTGGCCCGCTCCGCGCATGTGCTCGGCGGCGTGCACGGCTTTTTCGCGGACGCACGGCACTATTTCGGGCTGAAGCGGGAGAACCGGGTGCTGCTCGAACGGGTGGCTGCGCTCGAGGAGCGGCTCGCCGCCTACGACGAGGCCGCGGAGTCGGCGCGTCTGGATGCCTACATCGAGGAGCAGGGCGAGTCGAAGTACCGCACGATCACCGCGGCCGTCGTGGCCACGACGGTCAACCGCCGGCAGAACCTCATCACGGTCAACCGCGGCCGGCGCGACGGCGTTCTGCCCGACATGGCCGTCCTGACGCCCGACGGTGCCATGGCCGGCTACGTCGTCGACTGCACCGAACGCTATTCGGTGGCGCTCTCGGTGCTCAACACTTCGTTCCGGGCCAGCGGAAAACTCGAAGGGGGCGACTATTTCGGTTCGGTCTCCTGGGACGGCCGCGATCCGCAGGTGGTCACGCTGGGCGAACTGTCGAAATATGCGGAGCCGCAGGTTGGACAGACGGTGGTGACGACCGGTTTCTCCCAGTATTTCCCGGAAAACGTGCTCATCGGCCGGGTCGAAAGCGCCGAACTCAACGAAGTGGGGACCTCCTACACCGTGCGGGTGCGTCTGGCCGCCGGGATGTCCGCGCTGGGCGACGTCATTCTGGTCGGCAACCGGGACCGGGACCAGATCGAGGCGTTGCAGCGCAGCGAACGGGTCGAACAACAAACGCGCAGCCTCTGACATGAACCGCCCGATCGCCTATACGCTGCTCTTCGTCGCGACGATGCTGTTGCAGGTCTTCCTGTTCGACAACCTTTCGCTGTCGGTCTGGGTCGATCCGCTCGTGTATGTCGCTTTCCTGATCCTGCTGCCGCTCGACCTGTCGGCCGTGGCGATACTGGGGCTGGGGCTTCTGACGGGTGCGGCGATGGATTTCGCGATGGGGACGGCCGGGCTGAACACCCTGGCCACGCTGCCCGTCGCCTTTTTCCGCTCGTGGCTGCTTCAGCTCCTTTCGCGGCGCGACGACCTGCGCGAGGGGGGCATCCCCTCGCCCGAACGGCTCGGCCGGCGCGTCTTCGTGCACTATCTGATCGCGACGGTGCTCTTCCACCATGCGCTCTTCTTCGCCTTCGAGGCGCTTTCGTGGTCCCATATTCCCCTTACGGCGCTCCGTACGGTCGCCAGCGCGGCCGTCACGTTCGTTTTCGTGTGGCTCATCGCCCGGATTTTCACCGCTAAAGTCGTCTTGCGCCCATGATCGGCTCCTCGGAAGGATATGCCCGCATGCGCACCTTGCAGTGCGTGGTGGTGGCCGTCTTCGCGGTGATCGTCGGACGGCTGGCGTGGCTGCAGCTTTTCGATTCGCGCTACGAGGAGCTGGCCAAGGCCAACGTGCTGCGCCACGTGGTGCAGTACCCGCCGCGCGGCGAGGTCTTCGACCGCCGGGGCGAATACCTCGTGCAGAGCCGCGAGTGCTACGACCTGATGGTGATCTACCGCGAGGTCGACCGCCGCGGGTTCGACACGGCCCGTCTGTGTGCGGTGACGGGCATCGCGCGCGAACGGCTCGAACGCGAGCTGGCCAATGCGCGCATGCGCCCGCGGGCTCCGCGTCTGGTGACGAGCTACCTCTCCAAGGAGGACAAGCTGCGGCTCGACGAATGCAATTTCCGGGGATTCTTCACCGTCGAACGCACCGTGCGCCGCTATCCCCGCAGCGTGGGCGGCAACCTGCTGGGCTTCGTGGGCGAAGCCACGGCGGACTACCTCAAGCGCCATCCCGAATACCGGGCGGGCGATTATGTGGGCCTGAGCGGCGTCGAGTCGGCCTACGAACCCCTGCTGCGCGGCAGCAAGGGGGTCCGCATCCAGGAGATCGACACCCACGGCGCCATCAAGGGCTCCTACATGGACGGCCGCTACGACTCGCTGCCCGAGGCGGGCCGTTCGATCGTCACGACGATCGACGCCCGCCTGCAGCTGCTGGGCGAGGAGCTCATGCGCGGCAAGGTCGGCGCCGCCGTGGCCATCGAGCCCTCCACGGGCGAAATCCTGATGATGGTCTCGTCGCCGACCTACGACCCGGACGAGCTGGTGGGGCGCCAGCGAGGCAACAACTATATGAAGATGCTGCACAACAAGCGCCGTCCGCTGTTCAACCGGGCCGTGAAGGCCAAGTATCCGCCGGGCTCGACCTTCAAGCTGGTGCAGGGCCTCATCGGCCAGCAGGAGGGGGTGCTGCGTCCGTCGGACCTCCACTCCTGCCACATGGGCTACCAGGCCGGACGCCTGAAGATGGCCTGCCACGCCCATGCCTCGCCGCTCGACCTGCGCTTCGCGGTGGCCACCTCGTGCAACGCCTATTTCTGCTACGTCTTCCGCGACATTCTCGACAATCCCAAATACGGCAGCGTGAAGGAGGGGTTCGATGTCTGGCGCGACTACGTGGAGAGCTTCGGCTTCGGTCGCAAGCTGGGGTCGGATTTTCTGGACGAAGGCAACGGCTATGTGCCCGACCGGGCCTTTTACGACCGCACCTACCGCGGCGCGTGGAACTCGCTGACGGTCCTCTCGCTCTCGATCGGTCAGGGCGAGCTGGGCTGCACGCCCTTGCAGCTGGCCAATCTGGCCGCCATCGTGGCCAATCGCGGCTACTACTACATTCCGCACATCGTCAAAAGCATCGAGGGGTGCGATTCGCTCGACGCCCGCTTCTACGAGCGCCATTACACCAAGGTCGACCCGCGCCATTTCGACCCCATCGTCGAGGGCATGTGGCGGGGCGTGAACGTCGGCGGCACGTCGACCGCCGCCCGGATCGAGGGGCTCGACGTCTGCGGCAAGACCGGCACGGCCCAGAATCCGCACGGCCGCGACCATTCGACCTTTCTGTCGTTCGCGCCGAGGAACAATCCGCGCATCGCCATCTCGGTCTACGTCGAAAACGGCGGCTTCGGCGCTTCGGCGGCCCTGCCCATCGCCAGCCTGCTGGAGGAGTTTTACCTCACGGACACGATCCGCCGCCCCGAGCTGCTCGAGCGCGTGAAGAACATGAACATCTACTATCCCGCCTATGACAGGTAGCGGCCGCATACGCATTTTCGAGGGGGTCGACCGCTGGACGGTGCTGCTCTACGTGCTGATCGTCGTGGCGGGATGGGTCTCGATCGCTTCGGCTTCGTTCGACGAGGAGAGCGCCGACCTGCTCTCGTTCTCGCACTTCTACATGAAGCAGCTCGTCTGGGTGGGCATGGCCTGGTGCACGGCGCTCGTCGTGCTGCTGCTCGACGAGCGGTTCTACCACATGCTGGCCTATCCGGCCTATTTCGTCGGCGTGGGCCTGCTCGTCGCGGCCCTGCTGTTCGGACGCGAGGTCAACGGCGCCAAGGCCTGGTTCGAACTGGGCCCCATGCGCGTGCAGCCCGTCGAATTCGCCAAGATTGCCACGGCGCTGGCGCTGGCGCGCGTGATGAGCGACTATTCGTTCTCGATCGACCGTCCGGGCGACCTCATGAAGGTGGGGCTGGTCATCTGCCTGCCGCTGGCGGTCATCGTCCTGCAGAACGACACCGGATCGGGCATCGTGCTGGGCTCGTTCCTCTTCGTCCTCTACCGCGAGGGGCTCAACAAATGGCTGTGCATCCCCGTGCTGCTCATCGCCGCGCTGTTCATCGTCTCGTTCCTGCTCTCGCCGATGACGCTGCTCGTGACCCTGATTCTGGTCTGCACGCTCTCGGAAGCGATGATGAACGGGCATTGGCGTTCGCGGATCGTCTACCTCGCGGCGCTGGCCCTCTCATCCATCCTCCTTTGCTTCGCGATGCACTTCATCGCCCCCGGACGGATGGACCTCTACGCCTCGCTGCTCACGGTGACGCTCCTTTCGCTCGTCGTCGTGGCGGTCCATGCCTTCCGGGCCAATCTGCGCAACATCTTTATCCTCGTCGGGCTCTTTCTCGGGGCGATGATCTTCCTGCCCACGACCGACTACATCTTCAACTCGATCCTCAAGGAGCACCAGCGCAACCGCATCCTTTCGTTTCTGGGCATCGTCAGCGACCCGCTGGGCACCGACTACAACGTCAACCAGGCCAAGATCGCCATCGGCTCGGGCGGTCTGGCGGGCAAGGGGTTCCTGCAAGGCACGCAGATCAAGTACGGATTCGTGCCCGAACGCCACACCGACTTCATCTTCTGCACCGTGGGCGAGGAGTGGGGTTTCCTGGGCACGACGTTCGTGCTGGCGCTGCTGTGCCTGCTCATCCTGCGCCTGATGCGCATGGGCGAGCGGCAGGAGGAGCCTTTCGGCCGCATCTACTGCTACTGCGTGGCGGCCATCCTGCTCTTCCATGTGCTGGTCAACGTGGGCATGACCATCGGCCTGATGCCCGTCATGGGCATTCCGCTGCCCTTCATGAGTTACGGCGGATCGTCGCTCATCGCCTTCACGATCCTGCTCTTCATCGCCGTGCGGCTCGACGCCTCGACGCGGCAGTTCACGGTTCGAAAATACTGACGGTTCATGATAACGTTCGATCCCCGGGGATTGTCCCCCTCCGAAGTGGCCGAAAGCCGCCGGCTGCACGGCGACAACCTCATCACGCCGCCCCGCGAGGAGCCGGCGTGGCGGCTTCTGGCCGACAAGTTCCGCGATCCGATCATCCGCATCCTGCTGCTGGCGGCCGTGCTGTCGCTGGCGGTCGGATTCGTGCATCGCGACTTCACCGAATCGGCGGGCATCATCTGCGCCATCGTGCTGGCCACGTGCGTGGGGTTCGCCTTCGAATGGGATGCCCGCCGGCGGTTCCGGCGCCTGAACCGGGTGAACGACGACGTCCCGGTGCGCGTGATGCGCGGGGGCGTCATGTGCGAGATTCCGAGGCGCGAGGTGGTCGTGGGCGACCTGATCGTCATCGAGAGCGGCGAAGAGGTGCCTGCCGACGGCGAGCTGGTCGAGGCCGTCTCGCTCAAGATCGACGAATCGACCCTTACGGGCGAACCCGAGGTCGACAAGACCGTCGATGAGGCCCATTTCGATCCGGAGGCCACCTATCCGTCGAATGTCGTGCTGCGCGGCACGCGCGTGGCCGACGGTTACGGCCGTCTGGTGGCCGCGGCCGTGGGCGACGCCACCGAGGCGGGGCGTGTGACCGAGCAGGCGCTCGCCGAGAACGACCAGCCCACGCCGCTCGACCGGCAGCTCATGCGGCTTTCCCGCCTGATCGGCCGGGTGGGCATCGCTCTTGCCGCGGCGATCTTCTGCATCATGATGGGCAAGTCGCTGCTTTCGGGCGACCTTTTGCAGCGCGACTGGCTGGGCATCGTGCAGCAGGTGCTGCACGGGTTCATGCTTTCGGTGGCCATCATCGTCATGTCGGTTCCCGAGGGGCTTCCCATGTCGATCACCCTGTCGCTGGCCATGTCCATGCGGCGGATGCTGAAGACCAACAATCTGGTGCGGCGGATGCATGCGTGCGAGACGATGGGCGCCGTGACGGTGATCTGCACCGACAAGACGGGCACGCTCACGCAGAACCGCATGCAGGTCGAGGAGCTGGTGCGCTACGATGCGCTTCCCGATTCCGATTTCGCCGAGATCGTCGCGGCCAACACCACGGCCTTTCTCGATGGCGAGGGCCGGATACTGGGCAATCCGACCGAGGGGGCGCTGCTGCTGTGGCTGCGCGGCCGGGGCGAGGAGTACGAATCGCTGCGGGCCGGTGCGCAGATCGTCGACCGCATGACCTTCTCCACCGAGCGGAAATTCATGGCCACTCTGATTCGCAGCGGAGTCTCGGGCCGGCGGCTGCTCTGTGTGAAGGGAGCCCCCGAGATCGTGCGGTCGATGTGCCGCGCCGACGGCAGGGATGCGGCGGTGGCCGAACGGCTTGCCGGCTTCCAGAGCCGGGCCATGCGGACGCTGGCCGTGGCCTGGTGCGAGACCGACGCCGCGACGTGTGCCGGGGCGGTCGCTGCGGGCGGGCTGAGCTTTTCGGCCGTGGCCGCCATTTCCGACCCCGTGCGGGCCGATGTGCCCGCCGCCGTGCGGCGTTGTCTCGATGCGGGCATCGCCATCAAGATCGTGACGGGCGACACGCCCGCCACGGCCTGCGAAATCGCCCGCCGGATCGGCCTGTGGGACGATGCAGCGGACGGCGACCGCAACCGCATGACGGGGGCCGAATTCGCTGCGGCGGGCGACGAAGAGCTGCTGGAGCGCGTGCAGGAGCTGAAGATTCTCTCCCGGGCGCGGCCGCTGGACAAGCAGCGTCTGGTGCGTCTGCTCCAGCGCCGCGGCGAAGTGGTGGCCGTCACGGGCGACGGCACGAACGACGCTCCGGCGCTCAATCTGGCTGACGTGGGTCTGTCGATGGGCTCGGGCACGTCGGTGGCCAAGGATGCCTCGGACATCACGCTTCTGGACGATTCGTTCGCCTCGATCGCCACGGCCGTCATGTGGGGCCGTTCGCTCTACCGCAACATCCAGCGCTTCGTGCTCTTCCAGCTGACGATCAATTTCGTGGCGATCGCGATCTGCTTCGTCGGATCGCTCTTCGGACGGGACATGCCGCTTACGGTGGTGCAGATTCTGTGGGTCAACATCATCATGGACACCTTCGCGGCCATGGCGATGGCTTCGCTGCCGCCTGCCGCCGAAGTGATGGCCGACCGGCCGCGGCCGCGGGACGAGTTCATCATCACGCCGGCCATGCGGCGCACGATCGGTGCGTGCGGCGGTGCGATGGCGGCCGTGCTGCTGGCGATGCTCGGCTGGTGGCGGGTGACCGGCGGCGGGGAGCCCACGGTGCGGCAGTTGACCCTCTTTTTCTCGGCGTTCGTGTTCATGCAGTTCTGGAACATGTTCAATGCCAAAGGTTTCGAAGCTCATCACTCGGTCTTCTCGCATTGGAGGGGATGCCGCGAGTTCCTGCTCATCCTGGCGGCCATCGGCGTGGGGCAGGTGGCGATCGTCGAGCTGGGCGGCGAGGTGTTCCGCACCGTGCCGCTCTCCCTGCGCGAGTGGGCGCTGGTCATCGGCGCCACGTCGATCTTCGCATTTGCGGGTGAGATCGTAAGAGCCTGGCGGCGGAAGCTGCTCGCGGCGGTTCTGCTTCTGGCGGCGGTTCCGGCTTCCGCCATGATCCCCGACTCTGCAAAGATCGCCCGCAATTCCCCCCCCCTTGTCCGGGAAGATCCGAAGCAGCATCTTCTTCGCTGACAAACGTTTCCCGCGGCCGTGAGGTGGCCCGCATCGCGTGCGCGACGCTGCCCGTCGTCGCCGTCGGTGCGGGATTGCGCGGCTGCGACCGCGATTTCAACTTCATGAGCCGAAACTGGGCGTCCGGTTTCCGTCACGACTGCGACGACTATTTGCAGTATGCTCCCGTCGTGTTGATGGTGGGGCTCAAGAGCTGCGGCTACCGGGGACGCAGTTCGTGGGGCCGGATGCTCGTTTCCGATGCTTTGGCCGCGGCGACGATGGCTGCGATCGTCAATTCGTGCAAATACTCCGTGCGCACGTTGCGTCCCGACGGCTCGACGCGCAATTCGTTCCCCTCGGGACATACGGCTACGGCTTTCATGACTGCGACGATGCTCGCCAAAGAATACGGCGGGCGCAGCCGTTGGTTCGCTGTCGGCGGTTATGCCGCAGCCACGGCCGTCGGCGTGCTGCGTCAGCTCAATAACCGCCATTGGATGAGCGATGTGGTGACGGGGGCCGGCATCGGCATTCTTTCCACCGAGCTGGGATACCTGTTTGCCGGATTGATCTTCGGGCAGAGAGGCGTGAACGATTTCGGCACTGCGGAGGCAGGCGGTTCGTACGAACCGTCGTTCTGCGGGATCGAACTGGGCTTTTCGACCGTGGCGGGCCGTTATGCCGCACCCGATGGAGGCCGGATGTCGTTCAGCGCGGCGCCTTCGGCGCGGCTCGAGGGGGCCTGGTTTCCGTCGAAGCATTTCGGGGTCGGCGGGCGTTTTGCGGCACTCTCCTCCGACATCCGTTTCGGCGCAGCCCGTGCGGGAACGCTCGAATGTGTCTCTGCGGGCGGAGGGGTCTATTTCTCCCGGCCGCTGGCGGACCGCTGGCTCGTCGGTTCCAAGCTGCTGGCCGGGTGGGAGCGTTCGCAGCGCACGTCGCTTCGTTCCGGTACGATCGGAGGACGCTGCGGTGCGTTTTTCGGCACAGGATTTTCGGTGACCTGCCTTGCGGGAGAGGGGGTAGGCGTGCGTCTGGCCGCCGATTACGATCTGGCTCCCGCCGTGGTGAGCGGCGGCGGGCGTTTGCATCGGCTGACCTTCGGCGCGGGGGTTCTGGCAACGTTCTGACAGGCCGCTCCCGGCGCGAACCCCTGCCGGGGCCGGTTCGGATGCGCCGCCGGGGTCTGCCGGATGCCGTAAAATGTTCCGAACGGGGCGTTTTCGGGCTTTTCCGCTGTTTTTTGCGGGCCGTTCGATGCGGCCCGTTTTGTTTTTTCGGAAAATTTCACCTATCTTTATTGCGCGATCTGGCGAGGGTCGCAGACATTTGATTGACAAAGCGCATCGGCTTTACTTTCCGACTGATGAAACTTGGCGGTTGAATTTGGGTATGGAAGAGGCAGGGTTGATGCTCGCGCTGTTTTACGGCGTGGGCATTTGCATCATCTCCGTACCGGGTACGCCAAGACCTCATCAGTGGATCATGTGGAATGTCCACGTTTTTCATGCCGTTGCGGCAAACACCCATCCGATGACCCGGACCGAGCGAAAACCCATCGGCGGAATGATCCGCGACGAACTCATGCGCCAGGAGCGCGGTGTGAGTTGGTTCGCACGCAAACTTTCGTGCGACCGCTCGAACGTCTACCGGCTGTTCCAGCGCACCACGATCGACACGGGGCTGCTGATCCGCATTTCGCAGCTGCTCGGCCACGACTTCTTCGCCGACCTTTCGGCCGAAGTGCGCGAGGCTTCCTCCTCCCTGTCGCACGATCCGCAGCGGAAGTGAGGATCGATCCGCATCGCGGACACCCCGTGCGCTCTCCCCGTTTGGTCTAACTTTGCCGCATGATTCGCAGGCATTTCGTTCGGACGATGACCGGAGCGGTTCTGTCGCTTTTCCCGTGGGGATGGCTCTGTGCGCAGACGGTCGATTATTCGGTGGTGTCCGTTCCCGAGGAGAGCGGCATCGAGTTCATGTGCGTGAGCTCGGGCAGCGACTATGTATGCATGCCCGAAGTGCGCCGCAGCGAGGGTGGCATCGGATGGTTCACCAACCGCATTCTCGACGTCTCGCCCGACGGCCGTCACATCGCCTATCTCTCTTTCCGCAACCGCACGAGCAACATTTTCGTCAAAGAGCTCGGCAAGCAGGGCAACTCCGTGCAGCGGACCAACCGGAGCGGAGTGCTCGATTTCTCCTATTCGCCCGACGGGAAGAGCATCTGCTTCTCCGAGCAGCGGGGTCCATTCAACCAGATTTTTCTGACCGATGCGGCCAACGGCTACGTCTGCCGCCAGATTACCTCGGGCAGCCGCGACTTCTCGCCCGTCTGGTCGTCGGACATGAAACGGCTCTTCTTCGCGCGCAGCGAAGCGCGGGGCGTGGGCATCTGGAGCTACGACACGGCCAACAACTTCCTGTCGAGTTACTCGCCGGGCATGAATCCCTGTCCGGTTCCGGGAGAGGAGGCCTTCGTCTGCACGCGCCTCGATTCGGAGGGCCGGAGCGAAATCTGGAAAATATCCTATCGTACGGGTGTCGAGGAGTGCATCGTCTCCGATCCGCAGCGCAGCTTTACGACACCCGCCATTTCGCCCGACGGAGAGTGGCTCCTTTTCGTGGGCGAGAGCCTCATCGAGGGCGGCGGCTTCGTCTACCGCAATACGGATATTTACGTCTGCCGCACCGACGGCAGCTCGTTCGCGCAGATCACCTACCATGCGGCCGACGATCTGAGTCCGGTGTGGAGCCGTGACGGCCGTCACATCTATTTTGTTTCGCAGCGCGGCGATGCCGGCGCCGCGGCCAACATCTGGAGAATGACATTCCAATATTAATCCAAATTTTTTACCGACACATGAAGATCATTCGACTCTCTCTCGCCGCGGCGGCTCTTTGCTCCGCCGTTTCGGTTTCGGCGCAGTTCGCCAACGTTGCGGCCGACGAACCGTCCGCAGCCGCTCCCGCCCGGAGCGTGCTCATCAAGGACACGCGCAGCTATTCGCGCCTGGATCTCTCCTATGCGCCGCTCAAGATCGTTACCGACATCAGCGGGGCCGAGGACCACAAGCTCACGGGTCTTTCGCTGGGTTACACCCACGGCTTCAGCCTCACGCGCCAGGTGCCTCTCTTCATCGAGCTGGGCGCCAACCTCACCTACGGTTTCTCCAAGCGCGACTATGAGGACCGGGGTCTGAAGGAGGACGACGGCTTCGAAGTGCGCACGAGCCTCTTCTCGCTGAGCGTGCCCGTCAGCCTGGCCTATAAGCTGAGCTTCAACAAGCGCCTGTCGCTCACTCCGTTCGTGGGTCTGACCTTCCGGGGCAACCTCGCGGCGGTGTCCAAATACAAGTTCAACGATTTCGAAAAGGATTTCGGCGACAGCTATTCTTGGAAGAACGAAGAGGAATACTGGAAGTATCAGGAGGAGCACGAAACCGGCCTCCGGGAGAAGACCGATCTTTTCGACAAGAAGGAGACGGGCAGCAAGGACGCCACCTGGAAGCGTTTTCAGGCCGGCTGGCAGATCGGCGTGGGGCTCAACTACAAGCATCTCTACATCGGCGTGAGCTACGGCAAGGATTTCAACGAACTCTGCAAGAAGACCAAACTCGCCACGACCCGCATTTCGCTGGGCTGCAATTTCTGACGAACGATGAACGCATTGTCTTTCAACCGTCTGCTGCCCGCTGCATTCGCGCTGGCGGCAGCGTTCTTTGTTGCGGCCTGCGACGGAGACGATGATTCGGACCGGTCGTCCGGCAAGTCGTCGGCCATCGTCGGCCACTGGTACGATGAGGACAAGGGCAACTACGACATTCAGACTTTCCGGGACGACGGGACGTTTGAAAATACGATGCTCTACTACGATGGGAAGATCGAGACGTATGCCTCCGGTACGTATGTCTACGACCGGGGCAAAGTGACCTGGCACGTCCTCGCAGGCGAAGATTTCAGCCTCGACAACTTCACGTGCAAGGTTACGGTCAAGGGCGAAACGATGTATGTCGAGGAGGAGGACGGCGACACGTATGCGTTGCACCGCATGTCCGATGCGATGTACAATCGGCTGCTGGGCATCGAGGAGCCGGAGCCCGAAGCATCGATCGTCGGACATTGGTGTCGGGAGAATACCGATGCTTCGGGAGAGACCGATGTTTCGGTGCTCTCGTTTTCGGCCGACGGACGTTTCGAAGATGCCTTCTTATACGGCGGCTTCACCGACCGTTCCGAGGGGCGCTACCGGTTCTCCGGCAGCGAGCTGACGATGACCTACGACGACGGCGAGACGGTGACTGTGCTGGCGGCGGTCTCGGCTTCGGCGCTCGTGCTTCGCCTTTCGGCGACCGATGCGGCGACCTATCGCCGCATGTCGGAGACCGAATACGACCGGTTGTTCTGACCGGAGCGGAGAAACGCGAAGAGGGGGCGACATTTTGTCGCCCCCTCTTTCGTGTGCGCGGGTTCGGGTTACAGGATGCCCTGCTCGACCATCGAGCGGGCCACCTTCATGAAGCCGGCGATGTTGGCGCCCTTCATGTAGTTGATGTAGCCGTCCGCCTCGGTGCCGTACTCCAGACAGGCTGCGTGGATCGACGACATGATCTGATGCAGCTTGGCGTCGACCTCTTCGGCCGTCCAATTGAGCTTCTGCGAGTTCTGCGTCATTTCCAGTCCCGACGTAGCCACGCCGCCGGCATTCACGGCCTTGCCCGGGCCGTAGGGGATCCTGGCGGCGATGAAGGCGTCGATGGCCTCGGGGCGGCAGCCCATGTTCGAGACTTCGGCCACGATCTTCACGCCGTTGGCCAGCAGCTGTTTGGCATCCTCGCCATTCAGCTCGTTCTGCGTGGCGCACGGCATGGCGATGTCCACCTTCACCTCCCACGGCTTGCGGCCGGCGATGAACGTCGAACCCGGGAACTTGTCGGCATAGGGAGCCACCACGTCGTTGTTCGAGGCGCGGAGTTCGAGCATATAGGCGATCTTCTCGGCGTCCAGTCCGGCAGGGTCGTAGATGTAGCCGTCGGGGCCCGAAATAGTCACCACTTTGGCGCCCAGCTCGGTGGCTTTGGTCGCGGCGCCCCAGGCCACGTTGCCGAAGCCCGAGATGGCGATGGTCCGGCCCTTGATCTCCATGCCGGCCTTTTCGAGCATCTGGCGCAGGAAGTAGACGGCGCCGAAGCCCGTGGCCTCGGGGCGGATGAGCGAACCGCCGTAGGTCATGCCCTTGCCCGTCAGCACGCCCGTGTTCTCGCGCGCCAGTTTGCGGTACATGCCGTAGAGGTAGCCGATTTCGCGGCCGCCCACGCCGATGTCGCCGGCCGGCACGTCGGTCTCGGGGCCGATGTGGCGCCACAGCTCGGTCATGAAGGCCTGGCAGAAGCGCATCACCTCGCGGTCCGACTTGCCCTTGGGGTTGAAGTCCGAACCGCCCTTCGCGCCGCCCATCGGCAGCGTGGTCAGCGCGTTCTTGAAGATCTGCTCGAAGCCCAGGAACTTGAGGATCGAGGGGTTCACCGAGGGATGGAACCGAAGGCCTCCCTTGTAGGGGCCGATGGCGTTGTTGAACTGGAAGCGGTAGCCCGTGTTGACCTGCACTTCGCCCTTGTCGTCGACCCACACCACCTTGAAGGTGAACGAGCGGTCGGGCTCGACGATGCGCTCCGCGATGCGGTTGGCTTCGAATTCGGGATGGCGGTTGTAGGTCTCCTCGACGGTCATCAGCACCTCCCGCACGGCTTGCAGGTACTCGCTTTCGCCGGGGTGCTTGCGCTCCAGCTCGGCCATGAGTTTGTTTACGTTCATATTTTTCAGGTTGTTTTAAGGTTGTGCGTTTCCTGTTTGTTACAAATATAGTGATTTTGTCGATAGATTGTAACCGGTCGGGTGAAATTTTATCGCGTCCGTCACTCCCGATGGCTTTCGCAGACGATGCCTTTGTTCGACCGCCCGTCGATGCAGACCCACAGCGGGCGTTCGAAGCGCACCAGCCGCAGGTATTCGCCTTCGTACACCGCTTCGCGGGCGTCGAGCCGGTCCTGGCGGAAGATTCCTTCGCCGCGGAAGGGGTTGATCGTCAGATACCCCACGCCCAGCGACGTCACGTTCTGGAAGAAGTGGGTGCCCTGCGAGGGTTCGACGTCGAACTGCTCGATGCCGCACTCGACGATCACTTTCGCTTCGGATATGTGCGTCCATTTGACCGGAATGCCCAGATAGGGGTCCGACGAGCCCCATCGGCCGGGTCCGACGAGGACGTAGGGCCGCCGCTCGTCGCGCAGCCGGGCGTTGAGGGCCAGCAGCTCGTCGGCGATCCGCTCCGTCTCCAGCGAGTTGAAAGCTTCGGTCTTGACGTATACGATGTCGGCGATGTCGCTCATGCGCCCGATGCCCAGGGCGCTTTCGCCGTAGATCAGCGCTTCGGCGGTGTCGATGCGCTGCCAGTCGACGGGCCGGTTGTCCTGGTTGTCGATGATCGGACGGATTTGCAGCAGATTGAAAATCCGGGGCTGCCCGGCCGCCGTGTCCATGTTGACGGCGAACTCCACCTCGACGGGGCAGCGCATCTCCTCGGTGCCCAGGGCGAGAATGTCGCGGATGATTTCGGCCAGAGGGAATGTGTTGTACTTGAGGATGTTGTTGAACGTAATCACTTTCCGCCCCCGGTCGAACGGACTGTCGGAGATGCGTTCGTTGTCGCGGTCCCAGACCGAGGTGACGTAGGCCGCGTTGCGCATGGGGGCGATCTGGGCGAGGCTCAGCCGGCGGATGTTCACCCCGTCGTCGATCGACGTGCGGAACGCTTCGGGAGAGAGATTCAGCGCCAGCACCTCCGACTGCGTGTCGCGCAGCGCCAGCTCGGGCGTCGAGGTTTGCAGCACCTTCTGCGGATAGCGGGGCGAGAAGCGCAGCGTGCGTCCTCCGTCGACCACCAGTTTGCCCAGCCCCATGGCGATGTTGCACACGCCCTCTTCGGGCGCCTCGTCGCCGATGGGGTAGCAGTTGATCGAGCGGGCCACGCCCGAGAGGGTCGGGAAGTAGACTCCGTCCTGCTCCGTGCCGCACACCTCCTGGAGGATGACGGCCATCTTCTCCTCGGAGATGAGGTTCTGCGACGAGGCGATGTAGGCCCTCGACGCGGCGAAGTAGACCGAGGCGTAGACGCTCTTCACGGCGCGCAGCACCAGGCGCAGCATCTGGTCCTCGTTGGCCGTGTAGGGGATCATGTAGGTCGAGTAGATGCCTGCGAAGGGCTGGTAGTGCGAATCCTCGAGTTTCGACGACGACCGCACGGCCAGCGGCGTGCGCACGGTGCGGAGGTAGGCTTTGAGCTCCTCCTGCAGCCGGGACGGAACGGTCGAGGAGACGAATTCGGAGAGAATCTCCTCGTCGGACATCTCCCGGGCGATGACGTATTGCAGCCCGTTGAGGCGGATGAACTCGTCGAAATACTCCGTGGCGATCACCACCGAGCGGGGGATCATGATGCGCACGCCCTCGTGCTTGTCGTACTGGCGGTGCTTGATGAGCATCGAGTTCATGAAGGCCAGACCGCGCGCCTTGCCGCCCAGCGACCCTTCGCCGATGCGGGCGAAGGCCACGGCGTCGGAGTAGGTCTCGGGGTCGAACCGCGCCACGACGCCCTGCCCCAGCAGGCGCCGGTAGTCGTTGATGAGCCCGACCAGCGCACGGCGGTGCTCGGCGACCGACCGGAAATGGCTCTTGTTGTACCGGCGGATCGAGGCGGCCAGCGGGAAAAGGCCCCGCGAGTAGAGCCACTTCGAGAGGTGGTTCTGCGAGGTGTGGTATTCGAACGCGTCGTCGGGGACCGTGGCGATCATCTGCTGCATCTGCGCCAGGTCGCGGGCGCGCCCGATGACGGTGCCCGTCGCCGGGTCCTTGAATACGAAGTCGCCGAAAGCCAGCTCGGTGGTGATGTAGTCGCGGAGCTCGGAGAGGAGCGTTTTGGAGTTCTTGGCGATGAACCCGGCGCCCAGCTCGCGGGCCTGTTCGGCGAAGACGACCTGCGACGATTGCAGCAGCACGGGCATCAGGGGGTTGTCCTCGCGGATGCGGCGGCAGAGCTCGATGCCGGCGTCGAGCCGCTCCGAGGCGGGCGGATCGTCGCGGCGGATGACGAATCCCACGTCGGAGATCACGCCCAGCAGGTTCGTCTTGTAGCGCCCGTAGAGCTCCGCGGCCTCCTCGTAGCAGCGGGCCAGCAGGATTTTGGGCCGCGCCCGCTTGCGCAGCACCTGCTGCTGCTCGTTGAAGGCGTCCTTGAGAAACTCGGTGTTCTGCGAAAGGATGATCTTGTAGAGCTCGGGCAGGTAGGTCGAATAGAAGCGGATCGAATCCTCGACCAGCAGAATGGCCTGCACGCCGCCCTGCGCGATGTCCTCCTCGGCGTTCATCTTGTCTTCGACGAGTTTGATGATGGCGATGATGAGGTCCGTGTTGCCGTGCCAGCAGAAGATGTAGTCCAGCCCCGAACGGTCCTGCTCCTCGAGCCGCCGGTAGATGTCCTTGGAGAAGGAGGTGAGCAGTGCCACGGGAATCTGCGGATGACGCTCCTTGACCGTCTTGGCGAACGAGAAGACGTCGGGTTCGCCCACGTTGTACATCGTCAGGATGAAGTCGAACGCGGGGTCGGCGGCGAGCGTTTCGAGCGCTTCGGCCGTCGAACTCACGCGCGTGAACGAGGGGGGATTCGACAGATTCAGGTCGAGGTACTCCCGGTTGATCTGCGACTCGATGTGGCCGTCCTCCTCCAGGATGTAGCCGTCGTAGCTGCAGCATACGAGCAGGATGCGGTGGATGCGGTACTTCATGAAGCGGTACCGGGCTTTGCTTTCGTCGGAAAGATACTGGCTGAGGCTCTGGTTCATGATCGTTCGTTAAATTCGCGGGATGTGAAACAAAAATAGGGAAAAATGTTTATCTTTGTTCGGTTGTGCGGTCTTAAAATCCGGTTTTTCCGGAAAAAGAGATCCGTTTCCGGAGAGATGCGGCGGCGGATCGGACCTTTCCGGCCTCCGAAGGGAGGCGGCCGCCCCGTTTTTTTGCATGATTCACGACCCGAGGTCGATAAAACGAAGATGATGGATTCGCAGAGATTCACCTTAGAGGAGGTCACCACTCCGGCGCTCGAGCGCGAATGGCTCGACCTGCCGAAAAAAATCTACAAGGGCAACCGCAACTGGGTCTGCCCGCTCGACTGCGACGTGCGCGAGGTGTTCGACCCCGCGCAGAACGAGCTCTTCGCCGAGGGCGCGGCCATCCGCTGGGTGGCGCGCGACGGCAGGGGCGAAGCGGTGGGGCGCATCGCCGCCTTCTACAACCGCGAGAAGGCCCAGATCGAGGAGCAGCCCACGGGCGGCTGCGGCTTTTTCGAGTCGATCGATTCGCAGGAGGTGGCCGACCTTTTGTTCGACGCGGCGCGCATGTGGCTGGCCAGCTACGGCATGGAGGCGATGGACGGGCCGATCAACTTCGGCCAGCGGCGCGACTGGTGGGGTCTGCTGGTCGAGGGCTACGAGTTCCAGCCGCTCTACAAGAACCCCTACAACCCGCCCTATTACAAGGAGCTGTTCGAGAATTACGGATTCAAAAACTACTTCAACCAGCACAGCTTCATCTGGCGCGTGAACGATTCCGAGGCCAGCGAACGCATCTTCACGCGCACCGAGCGGCTTTACTCGCAGCCGGGCTACCACGTCGAGACCATCGACATGAACAACCTCGAGGAGGCCGCCGAGAACTTCCGCGTGATCTACAACAAGGCCTGGGCGCTCTTTTCGGGCGTCAGACCCATGTCGCAGGAAGAGGCCCTGCACCTGATGCGGACGATGAAGCCGATCATCGACCCCAACATCGTTTTCTTCGCCTATTTCAACGAGGAGCCCATCGGGTTCTTCGTCACCGTGCCCGACCTCAACCGCCTCATCGGCCGGTTCCGCGGCAAGTTCGGTCTGTGGCAGAAGCTGCGCCTGATGTGGGACCTCAAGGTGCGGCGCAAGTGCGACCGCATCTTCGGCGTCATCTTCGGCATCGCTCCCGAGTTCCACGGCAAGGGCGTCGAGTCGGCCATCATGGTCAAATACTGGGAGTATTTCACCTACAACAAGCGCAATCCCTACAAGACGCTGGAGCTGGCCTGGATCGGCGACTTCAACCCCGTGATGAACCGCATGATCGAAAACTACGTCTGCGCCAAGCGCCATAAGGTCCACACCACCTACCGCTACCTTTTCGACCGCGGGAAGGAGTTCCACCGCTGCCCGCGGCTGGGCGTCAAGCGCCGCGACGAATAACCGAAAACCTCCGTAAAACTATGAAAACCACACCTTTCACCGATTACCACATCGCCGCCGGGGCCCGTATGGCCGAGTTTGCGGGATACAACATGCCCATCGAGTTCTCGGGCATCAACGACGAGCATCTGACCGTGCGGCAGGGTGCCGGGGTCTTCGACGTGAGCCACATGGGCGAAATCTGGGTCAAGGGTCCCGAGGCCCTCGCCTTGTTGCAGCGCATCACGTCGAACGACGTCTCGAAACTCTACGACGGCAAGGTGCAGTATTCGTGCATGCCCAACGGCCGCGGCGGCATCGTCGATGACATTCTGGTCTACCGCATTGACGCCGGGACCTACCTGCTGGTGGTCAACGCCGCCAACACCGACAAGGACTGGCGCCACATCTGTGCCGAGGGGGCGAAGCTGGGCATGGAGGCCGGACATGGCAAGGAGCTTTACAACGCTTCGGACGAAATCTGCCAGCTGGCCGTGCAGGGGCCTCTGGCCATGAAGATCGTGCAGAAGATGTGCGACGAACCGGTCGAGGATATGGCCTACTATACCTTCCGCAAGATGCGAGTGGCCGGGTGCGACGCCATCCTTTCGATCACGGGCTACACCGGCGCCGGGGGCTGCGAAATCTACGTCGCCAACGAGGATGCGTCCAGACTGTGGACCGCGCTCTGGGAGGCGGGCGCCGAATACGGGCTGAAGAACATCGGCCTCGGGGCGCGCGACACGCTGCGTCTGGAAAAGGGCTTCTGCCTCTACGGCAACGATATCGACGACACCACCTCGCCCATCGAAGCCGGTCTGGGGTGGATCACCAGGTTCGCCGAGGGCAAGGAGTTCATCGACCGTCCGCTCCTGGAGCGTCAGAAAAAGGAGGGTACGGCGCGCCGGCTGGTCGGCCTGAAGATGATCGACCGCGGCATTCCGCGCCACGGCTACGAGCTCTCCGCCCCCGACGGCACCCGGATCGGGCACGTCACTTCGGGCACCATGTCGCCCTGCCTGAAAGTGGGCGTCGGCATGGGATACGTCGCCTCCGAATATGCCGCTCCGGGTACGGAGATCGCCGTGGTCATCCGCGAACGGCTCCTGCGGGCCGAAGTGGTCCGGCTGCCGTTCGTGTAGCCCGGCACCTTGCAAAACCCCGACGACCGAACCCGACGAACACCCTTACGAAAAATGAAAAACCTCCTGGCGAAGCTCGGCGCTTTCGTCCGCCGCCCCTTTTTCAGCGACTACCGCACGCTTTTCGGCCTTTGGCTCCTGATTCCGCTCGTCGCGGGCATCGTCAAGACCAAGTGCAACAACTTCATCATCTACCGCTATGTCTTCTGGCATGCCGTCGAGCGGGTGTCGCTCTATGCCGAGTACCCCGGCCAGTATTACGACGTCAACCACTACGGGCCCTTGTTCAGCCTGATCATCGCACCCTTCGCCGTGCTGCCCGTGCGGCTGGGCGTCGTGCTGTGGGGCGTGGCCATGTCGCTGACGCTCTACTGGGCCATCCGCTCGCTGTCCGTCGGGCGGTCGAAGCACGCCTTCATCCTCTGGTTCTGCGCCCACGAGCTGCTCACGGCACTCTTCATGAACCAGTTCAACGTGGTGATCGCCACGGTCATCATCGGCTCCTTCTGCCTCATCCGCCGGGAGAAAGACGTGTGGGCCACGCTGCTCATCGTCATGGGCACGCTGGTCAAGATCTACGGTGTCGTGGGGCTGGCCTTTTTCTTCTTCTCGAAGCATAAAAAGCGTTTTATCCTCTCATTGATCGGGTGGTCGGCCGTGCTGTTCGCCGCACCGATGCTCTTCACGAGCCCCGAGTACGTCGTGGGGCAGTACCACGAATGGCTCACGGGGCTGGTGGTCAAGAACCAGGAGAATCTTTTCGCCTTCCACCAGAACATCTCGCTGCTGGGCATGGTCCGCAAGATCAGCGGCTCGGCCGCTTACTCCGACCTGTGGGTGATCGTGCCCGGAATGGTGCTCTTTTTCCTGCCCTATCTGCGTCTGGAGCAGTATCGTTACGAGGGCTTCCGCCATGCGCTGCTGGCTTCGGTGCTGCTGTTCGTCGTGCTGTTCAGCACGGGCAGCGAATCGAGCGGTTACATCATCGCGCTTTCGGGCGCTGCGATCTGGTACGTGACGGCGCCCTGGAAACGCTCGGGGTGGGACGCGGCGTTGATGGTCTTCGCCTTCATCCTCACCAGCATGTCGCCCTCCGACCTCTTCCCGCGGGCGCTGCGCGTCGGCCTTGTCCAGCCCTATGCACTCAAGGCTTTGCCGTGTGTCCTCATCTGGCTCAAACTCACGTGGGAGATGTCGACGCGCGACTACCGGCCGCGCTGCGCGACCGACGCTGCACAAAAAATCGCTTGAGCGGCTTCGTGGCATGATAATGGCGGGCGGGACTGAAAAATTCTCGCCGCATGAAAACCCGTTATCTGGGCTTCGAACTCGCCTCTCCGGTCATCGTCGCCAGCTCGCCCTACACGGCTGCGAAAGCCTCTGTCGAACGGTGCGTCGCCGCAGGCGCGGGCGCCGTGGTCCTCAAGTCGATCTTCGAGGAGCAGGTTTTGCAGCATGCCGCCGCCTACGACTACGTGCCGCAGGGCATGGGTGACTCGGGCGAATACCTCGAAAGCTATCTTTCGGATGCCTGCAAACTCGATTTCCTGCATCTGATCGCCGATGCCCGCGCCACGGGCGTGCCCGTCATCGCCAGCGTCAACTGCGTCTCGGCGGGCGAGGGGTGGATCGACTATGCCGCGTCGATGGTTGCTGCGGGCGCTTCGGCTCTGGAGCTCAACATCTTCCTGATGCCGACCGATCCCGATGTCTGCTCCGCGGAGATCGAGGCCCGCTATGCGGAGATCGTCGCCGGCGTGACCGGTGCCGTGGCGGTTCCCGTGTCGGTGAAGCTGCCGATGCGCCTGACCCACATCGTGGCCATGGCCCGGACCCTCCGCGAGTGCGGAGCCCGGGGTGCGGTGCTCTTCAACCGCTTTTTCGAACCCGACATCGACATCGAACGCATGGAGTTCCGCCCGGGCGATCCGTTCAGCCATCCGTCGGAGCTGCGCAACGTGCTGCGGCCGGCGGCCCTCTGCGCCGCGGCGGTTCCCGGCCTCGACCTCTGCGTCTCGACGGGGGTGCACGACGGCGAAGCGGCCGTCAAGGCGCTGCTGTGCGGGGCCCGCGCCGTGCAGGTCTGCTCTGCGATCCACGAGAAAGGATACGACGTGATCGGAGAGATCGGCCGCTTCGTCGACGCGTGGGCCGGGCGGCATGGATTCGCGTCGACCGACGACCTCTGCGGTCGGATGGATTTCGGGCGTGCGGGCGACGATCTGTTCCAGCGCGTGCAGTACATGCACTATTTTCCGCAGGGTACGATGGTGTGAGAGGAGCCGGCTTTTTCGGCGTCGTAGTGCTCGTCGAAGAGGCGGCGGAGGGTTTCGTCGTCGCGGATCGTCGCGCGCAGCTCCTCCAGCCGGCGGGCATTGTCCGATTCGGCGATCCACAGCCGCAGGTAGCCCCCGTCGCCGTATTTGCGCCGGAGGTGGTCGCGGCAGCGGTCGAAATGCTCTTCGCGCGTGAGGGCGGGGCAGTGGGCCAGTCCGTACTGCACCGTGCGGCGCAGCACGGTGGCGACGTCGATGCAGCGGTCGGCTTCGGCCACGATGCGGCCGTAGAGCGAGCGGGGCTCATGCTCCGCCGAGGCGCGGTGATCCTCGGCCGCCCGGGCCATCGTTTCGATCTGCTCCTCCGTAAAATAGCCGCGCAGCACCGGGTCGGCGCGCAGGATCTCGCCCGAGCGGAGGTGATGCCGCTCACGTCCGTCCACAAGCCCCAGATCGTGGTAGGCAGCAATGACATAGACCATCGCGGGGTCGGCATCGTAGTGCGCAGCCAGCGCGCGGCTTCGGGCGATGACCGTCCGCACGTGGCCGGGGCCGTGTGCGGCGTCGAAGGTTTCGTAGCGGGGAATGATCTCCTGCTCGATGTACGCTTTGAGGTCCGGATTCATGGGGCAAAAATAGCGTGGAGAATGGAAGATTGCAAATATCGTCCGCAGTCCGGTCCGGCGAAAACCGCAGGGCGCCGGGTGCCTGAGCCGCCGAAAAAAGCCGCACCCCGTGGTCGGAGTGCGGCCTGCCGTATGCGCGCGGCGGCGATTATGCGGTCTGCTCGTTTTTGAACTCGAGATAGAACTTGGCGAGGACCGTATTGTAGTAGGGCACGATCCACAGCATGGGGATGAAGAGGAGCAGGGCGCTCAGAAGCGCCAGACCGACATATCCCAACAGGATGAGGAACAAATCCATCTTGTGGCCGTCCATCATGGCGGCGCTGCGGTCGATGGCCTCGTTCGCACCGAGCCCGGGGTTCTCGGCCAGAATCATCGCCGTCATGCTGTAGCCCAAACCTTTGATGATGCCGGGAACGATGAGCAGCAGCGACCAAAGGAACGTGTAGATGCCGACGAGCAGCATCGCGATGACCGACTTTTTGTAGTACGTCTCGTTGAACGCGCCGAACAGATCGCTGACGGCCGGCTGCTTCCCGTCCCGCGCGAAGTTCAGGAACATCATGGTGAAGCCGAAAGCGAGCGGCTGCAGGAATCCGATGGCCAGTACGATGTAGGCGAGTGACAGGATGAGGCCGTCACCCCGTGCAATGGCGGCGATAATGCCCGCTAAAAGACCGTAAACAAGCGTCGGGACGATTACCCCCCCCATTTGCCTTTCAACGTCTCCCGAGCGGCGAGACGGATTTCAGGGTTTGTTTTCATATCATTTGAAGTTTGATGGTGTGTCGCATGACCTGTCCGGGTCGCTCATTCCCTCCGTCCCCGTCGTCCTTACTTCGCGTACGCTACGGCGCGCGTTTCGCGGATGACGGTGATCTTCACCTGACCCGGTGTCAAGTCCTCCCTTTGTCAAAGGGAGGATTCAGGAGGGAATGTCGAAGCGTGTCGCATGACCTGTCCGGGTCGCTCATTCCCTCCCTCCCCGTCGGCCTTATTTCGCGTACGCCACGGCGCGCGTCTCGCGGATGACGGTGATCTTCACCTGACCCGGATAGGTCATTTCATCCTGGATCTTCTTGGCGATTTCGTGCGAGAGGCTCTCCGACTCCTGATCCGAGAGTTTGTCGGCGCCGACGATCACGCGCAGCTCGCGTCCGGCCTGGATGGCATAGGTTTTCAGCACGCCGGGGTAGGACAAGGCGATGTCCTCCATCTCCTTCAGGCGCTTGATGTAGCTCTCGACCACTTCGCGCCGTGCACCGGGGCGTGCGCCCGATATGGCGTCGCACACCTGGATGATCGGTGCGATGAGCGACGTCATCTCCACTTCGTCGTGGTGCGAACCGATGGCGTTGCACACCTCGGGCTTCTCCTTGTACTTCTCGGCGAGCTTCATGCCGATGATTGCGTGCGGCAGTTCGGGCTCGTCGTCGGGCACCTTGCCGATGTCGTGCAGGAGGCCTGCGCGGCGGGCGATCTTGGGATTCAGCCCCAGTTCGGCAGCCATGATGCCGGCCAGGTTGGCTGTTTCGCGGGCGTGCTGCAACAGGTTCTGACCGTAGGAGGAGCGGTATTTCATCTTGCCGATCATGCGGATGAGTTCGGGATGCAGGCCGTGGATGCCCAGGTCGATGGTCGTGCGCTTGCCCACCTCGACGATCTCCTCCTCGATCTGTTTTTTCACCTTGGCCACGACCTCTTCGATGCGGGCGGGGTGGATGCGGCCGTCGGTCACCAGCTGGTGCAGCGCCAGACGGGCGATTTCGCGGCGCACGGGGTCGAAGCCCGAGAGGATGATCGCTTCGGGTGTGTCGTCGACGATGATCTCGATGCCCGTCGCGGCCTCCAGCGCGCGGATGTTGCGGCCCTCGCGGCCGATGATGCGGCCCTTCACCTCGTCGCTCTCGATGTTGAAGACCGTCACGGCGTTTTCGATGGCCGTTTCGGTCGCCACCCGCTGGATCGAGGCCACGATGATGCGCTTGGCCTCCTTCGAGGCGGTCATCTTGGCCTCCTCGATCGTTTCGTTGATGTAGGCGGCCGCTTCGGTCTTGGCCTCGGCCTTCATGTTCTCGACGAGGATGTTTTTGGCCTCTTCTGAGCTCATGCCCGAAATCTGCTCCAGACGCACGTTCTGCTCGCGGCGGAGCGTGTCGATCTCCTCCTTCTTGTGCTCGAGGATCTGCATTTGGTTCTGCATCTGCTCCTTGAGCCGCTCGTTCTCGCGCATGCGGTTTTCCAGTTCGCGCTGCTGGTTCTGCACGTTCTGCTCGATCTGCTTGGCGCGCTGCTCGCTCTGGGCGATTTTCTGGTTGCGTTCGTTGACCTGACGGTCGTGCTCGCTCTTGAGCTGCATGAATTTCTCCTTGGCCTGAAGGATTTTCTCCTTCTTGATCATCTCGCCTTCGGCTTCGGCCTCCTTGAGCGCCGTTTCGCGCCGCTTGCGGATCGATGTCTTGACCACGAGGTTCGTGACGACCGCGTAGATCCCGACGGCGAGCACTGCGGAGATGCAGGCTGTCAAAATGATGCTATTCATCGTACTTTTGCGTGTTTTTGTTGTTAATATATAGGGTTTCTTTCGTGTCAAAAAAAACCGCATAGAATTCCTTAGTCTTGTTTGACGAATCTGCAAGATCAGTCATGTGTGGAGGCTCCGGCAATCGCAATCTTCCAACGGCACGCACAGGGCGGGCACCCCTTGCGGGGTCAAGGCCTGATTTTGAAGCGCCGTGAGTTGCTCCAATTTAAAAAGTGTTCAGTTTCGCAAAGCTGTAAGGAATCTATGCGGGTAGATTCTTCGTATGTAAAAGAACGTTTTCGTCGGGCCGGGCGCAGAGCCGTGCTTGCGCGGGCTTTGCCGAGGCGGGAAACGGTGCGTGAAAACGAACGTTTTCGCCGGGCCGGGTGCTGCGCCGGACCTCTCCGGACCGTGCCGGGGCGGGAGAAGGAGCGCGGAATCGGAACGTCATCCTTCGAGGGTGTTGAGGTATTCGTCCAGTTTCCGGTCCAGCTCGCCGAGCCGTCCCAGATCGCCCTCGTCCAGCTCGCGGCTCTGCCGCATGGCCACGTCGGCGATGGCGAACTTGAGCGCAGCCATCGAGAGCCAGTCCTGCTCGTTCCAGCCCCGGATGTTCTGCTGTTTTATGAGCGCGAGGTAGTTGTTCACCTCGCGTTCGGCCAGTCGGTACATCTCCTCTTTCCCGCTCTCGATCTGGAACGGGTAGCTTTTGCCGGCTATTTTGAGCGTGATCGCCTGTTTGGCCATGGGTCGTCGCGTTTATCGGTCGTCGTTCTGCGGGGTCGTCCCCGAAATCCCTTCGGCGGCTTCCACCAGCGCGATGCACTTGTCCACCTCCCGCATAAGACGGTTGACGCGCGCCCGCGCTTTTTCCCGGTTGCGGCCCGAGCCCGCCAGCCCTTCGGCGAGTTGCATGCGTGCCAGTTCGGCATTCGACTCTCTCTCGCGCTCCTCGCTCGCCCGGAGTTCGCCGCGCAGGGCGTCGCGCTCCGCCGTCAGCTCCGCGCAGAGCCTCACGAGCCGTCCGTGCTCCTCGATGAGCCGTCCGACCCGGGTTTCGATGCTCTCTATCACGCTTTTTCCGGCCATGGACTCGGGTTACGTTTCCGCTTCACCTCTCAAAGGTACGAAAAAGAACGCAGAAATACAAATCTTATTGCCGGGCGACCTCGGCATAGAGGTCGTACCGCTCGGCCGCGACGATCTTCGCCTCGTAGAACCGGCCGCGCAGCAGACGGCGGTCTGCGGCGGGAATCAGAATCTCCTGGTCGACCTCGGGCGAATCGTACTGCGAGCGGGCCACGTAGTAGCCGCCCTGCCGCGAGTCGACGATCACCCGCTCGGTACGGCCCACGCGGCGGAGGTTGTTTTCGAGCGAAATATCGCCCTGAAGCCGCATGATGCGCTCCACGCGCTCCTGCTTCACCTCGTCGGGCACGTCGTCGCGCAGATGCTGCGCCGAGTGGGTCCCCTCCTCCTCGGAGTAGGCGAAGACGCCCAGCCGCTCGAAGCGCACCTCGCGCACGAACGCCTCCAGTTCTGCGAAGTCGGCCTCGCTCTCGCCCGGGTAGCCCACCAGCAGCGTCGTGCGCAGCGCCAGGTCGGGAATCGCACGCCGCAGCCTGCCGATGAGCTCCAGCGCCTCGGCCTTGGTGTGGCGGCGCAGCATGGCCGACAGCTGGCGGTCGGCGATGTGCTGGAACGGGATGTCGAGGTATTTGCATATCTTGGGCTCCGCGGCCATCGTCTCGATCACGTCGTCCGGAAAACCGGCCGGGTAGGCGTAGTGGAGCCGAATCCATTCGATGCCCCCGATGCGGCAGAGGCGGCGCAGCAGCTCGCCGAGCATGCGGCGGCCATAGAGGTCGAGGCCGTAGTAGGTGGTGTCCTGGGCGATGACGATCAATTCGCGCACGCCCTGCGCCGCCAGCTTGCGGGCCTCCTCTTCGAGCACCTCCATCGGCACCGAGACGTGGGGCCCGCGGATGAGCGGGATGGCGCAGTAGCCGCACTTCCAGTTGCAGCCCTCCGAAATCTTGAGGTAGGCGTAGTGCCTGGGGGTGGTCAGATGCCGCTCGGTGGCCAGCGCAGCCGCCTCCGAGCCTCCCAGCGCCCGGACGATGCCGTCCCACGTGCGGGCGCCGAAGTAGTCGTCGACCTCGGGAATCTCGGCGCGCAGCTCGTCGGCGTAGCGCTCCGAGAGGCAGCCGATGACGAACAGATGCTCGATGCGGCCCGCTTTTTTGGCCTCGGCGGCCCGCAGAATCTGATCGACGGACTCCTGCTTGGCGTCGCCGATGAAGCCGCAGGTGTTGATGACCACGGTCTTGGCGTCGGTGCGGTCGCTGTCGAAACGCACCTCGTATCCGGCGGCCGCCAGACGGGCCATGAGGTGCTCGCTGTCGACGGTGTTCTTCGAACAGCCCAGCGTGATGACGTTAATTTTTTTCATCGCCGAAGAGTGCGTTGACGAATTCGCGGCGGTCGAACGTGCGCAGGTCGTCGATCCCCTCGCCGATGCCGATGTAGCGCACCGGCACGCGGAAGCGGTCGCTGATGCCGATCACCACGCCGCCCTTGGCCGTGCCGTCGAGCTTGGTGATGGCCAGCGAGGTGACCTGCGTGGCCTGGGTGAACTGCCGGGCCTGCTCGAAGGCGTTCTGTCCGGTCGAACCGTCGAGCACGAGCATCACTTCGTGGGGGGCGCCGGGGATGACTTTCGACATGACGTTGCGGATCTTGGTCAGCTCGTTCATGAGGCCCACCTTGTTATGCAGGCGTCCGGCCGTGTCGATCAGCACCACGTCGGCGCCGCCCGCCTTGGCCGAGGCGAGCGTGTCGTAGGCCACCGATGCCGGGTCGGAGCCCATCTGCTGGCGGATGAGCGTGGCGCCCGCGCGGCGGGCCCACACTTCGAGCTGGTCGATGGCTGCGGCGCGGAATGTGTCGGCGGCGCCGATCCACACCTTGCGGCCCATGCGCGTGAGCTGTGCGGCGAGCTTGCCGATGGTGGTGGTCTTGCCTGCGCCGTTGACCCCCACGACCATCACCACGTAGGGTTCGCCCGGGTGCGCGTCGAGCCTGAAATCGGCCTCCGAGCCGCGGGCCTCCTCCAGCAGCGCCGCCACTTCGTCGCGCAGGATCGACTGCAATTCGGCCGTGCCCATGTATTTGTCGCGTGCCACGCGCTCCTCGATGCGGCGGATGATCTTCACGGTCGTCTCGACGCCCACGTCCGAGGTGATGAGCACCTCCTCCAGATCGTCCAGCACGTCGGCGTCGACGGTCGAGCGTCCGGCCACGGCCCGGGCCAGCTTCGAGAAGAGGCCCGTTTTGGTCCTCTCCAGCCCCGCCTCGAGCGTCGCGCGGTCGTCGGAAGGGGTTTCCGGGGCGGGGCGCGAAGCGGATTCCTGCGGTGCGGAGGGGGCGTTTCTTTTTTTGAAAATATCGAAAAGTGCCATATTCGTTCGGGAACTTCCGGACAAAGGTAATAAGAAAATTCCGGAAAAAACGTTACCTTTGCGTATATCGAAATTTTCAGTCATGATGAAGAAGATCGTGTTGTCGGTCGCCGTGCTCTGCGGCGGTGCGCTGTGCGCCGAGGCGCAGGACCGGATCGTGAAGCGGGACGCCTCCGAGGTGGAGGCCCTCGTGCTGGAGATCGCACCCGATGCGGTGCGTTACAAACGTTTTTCCAACCCCGAGGGGCCGACCTACGTGCTGCCTGCCTCCGAAATCGACTTCATCCGTTTTGCCAACGGCGAAACGGAGCGTTTCGCAGCTCCCGCCGCGGAATCCGACCGGAGGGAGGATGCGGCGGCCGGCGGACCGGAGGCTACGGCGCTCTCCGCCCGTGCGGATGCGGAGTGGGTGGTCAAGGAGTGGAAGATCGGCGATTATTACGAGCGCGACGGAGTGAAAGGCGTGGTGTGCGCGCTGACGGACGGAGGCACGCACGGCCTGATCCTGTCGCTCGGGGAGATCTATCTGCCCTGGTGCGGATTCCGCAAGTCCGAACAGCGGGCGACGGGGGCCGTCGATGCGGCCGACGGACGGGTCAATATGGCGGCGGTGGAGCGCTTCATCGCCGAGAACGGACTTTCGTGGGATGATTTTCCCGCGTTCAAGTGGTGCCGCGAGCAGGGCGAAGGGTGGTATCTGCCCGCCATCGACGAACTGCTGGCCGTCGGCCACAACTACAACGGCGGCTCGCGCACGGCGAGCAACCGGCAGGCCCGCAGCCGTTTCAACGATGCGCTCAAGAGCCACGGCGGCGACCGGATGGACCGGATGGTCTATTACTATTCGTCGACCGAGCGCAACGGCCGCGATGCGATGACGAGCCATACGGGCACCGAACCTCCCTTTCTGGTGGACATTCCCAAGGGCGGCAAGTTTCTCGTCCGGGCCGTGCGGCGGTTCTGAGGCGGGGACGGCGCACCTCCGCCGGCTGCCGGCTCGAAAGCCTTCGCCGCCACACACACAAAGGGCATCCGATGAGGATGCCCTTTGTATTTAAGAGACAGTCTCTTAAATGCTTATTTCTTCTCTTCGAAGAAATCCTTCACCTGGTCGTTGGGGATGATGCCTTCCTTGAACATATAGGCGCCCGTCTTCTCCGATTTGACCATCTTGATGCACTTGGTGAACTGCTTACCCGTGCCGGTTTTCAGTGTTGCGACTACTTTCTTTGCCATGGTGCTCTAAAACTATTTGATTTCACGGTGAACGGTGACGCGCTTGAGGAACGGATTGTATTTCTTGCGCTCCAGACGGTCGGGCGTGTTCTTCTTGTTCTTGGTGGTGATGTAACGGGACATTCCCGCAACGCCGCTCTCCTTCTGTTCGGTGCACTCGAGGATGACCTGCACCCGGTTGCCTTTCTTTGCCATTTCGACGAGGATTTTTTAGTAAACGCTCTTGGGTGCGGCAGCTTCGCGCAGGGCGACTGCAAGACCCTTCTTGTTGATGGTTTTCATGCCGGCTGCCGTCACCTTGAGGGTGATCCAGCGGCCTTCCTGCTCCGACCAGAAGCGCTTGGTTTTCAGATTGGGACTGAATTTGCGCTTGGTCTTGTGGTGCGAGTGCGAGACGTTGTTGCCCACCACCGCCACCTTGCCTGTGATTTCGCAAACTTTCATTTGAGTGTGATTTATTCGGTTAACCCCATAAGGGAGTGCAAATATACAACCTTTTCGGCAAATAGCAAAAGCCCCCGGCTTTTTTTTGAGCCGGGGGCGCAGCGGAGGGCGGAAGCCCTCGGGGAGGGTGGGTTACCAGGTCGTCGGCGAGCTGAGCCGGAAGCTCTCGGTCGACAGGGCGCCGGAGGGGGCGCTGCTTCCGTAGATATGGAGGACGGTGGGCGTTTGCGGTCGTTGCAGCAGATATTGCTGGGAGTGCAGCGCCAGGTCGCCCAGGTCGATCCGCCCCTCGTCGGGATAGTAGGTGCCGAAAGAGCTTCCGGCTGCGGAGGAGACCGATTTGAGGGACGAGACGAAGATCGTTCCGAGGTCGAGGTGGTCGAGACCGGTCGGGGTGAAGGAGAGGACCTGCACCTGGTCCGGATCGTTGGCGTCGATGATCATGTAGTAGGTGCCTTCGGCCCGCGAGAACTCCTCCGTTCCGGCGGCGAGGGCATCCAGAGCCGTCTGGTTGCAGAACGGGTCTTTCACCCGGAATGCATCCTGATCGGCAGCCTTCTCGACCTGCAATCCGTGCACGGTGAAGAGCGGAATGCCGGCGATTTCCGAGAAGAGCCCGCAATCCAGCGAGCCGCTCGTCGAAACGACGCTCCAGTTCCAGCCGAGGGTGCGGTAGCTGTCCGAGAAGGTGTTCATGGCGCCTTCACGGCTTCGGGCGCCCGCCACCAGTACGTATTCGGTATCCTCGTCCAGACTGTAGCGGCGGAGCGCTCCGTCCGTTCCGTTGGCCTGCTCGACGATGGAGATATTCTGTGCCGTGGCGTAGGTCCGGATGATTTCCGGAATGCTCTGACTCTGGCTCAATCGATCGAACGAGTCGCGGGTGAAGAGAGCCAGGAACAGCTGGTCGGCCTGCTGCGTGCGGATGCGGAAGCCGAGCGACGTCTGCGTCTGCTCGACCAGCTGGACGGTCATCTCGGGAGGCGTACCCGTGGCCGCCCCGGTCCGTACCTCCGTCCGGAGAATCGTGCCTGCGGAGCCGTCGCCGTCGGCGTAGGAGGCCAGGATGTAATACTCCGTTTCGGGCCACAGGGGGCATATGCCGTTATCGTACGCCGTCGTCGCCGTTATCGCGTAGAGGCCCTCTCCGTCGGCCTGCACGGTGGAGCCTATCTGGTTGAGGATGGCCCGCGGCAGGGTCTCCTCGGTGAAGCTGCCCCCGGCCAGATAATCGTCCCAGCAGCTGCGCGAGACGAGCAGCGTGCGCAGCATGGCGTTGGGTTCGGTCCGGATGCGGTAGTCGATCGACGTGCCGGTCGCGGAGCCGGTCGTGATCTCCATGTCGGCGGCGATGTCGAAGGCGAACGGTTCCATATCCTTGATTTCGGAACGCCGGACCTCTACGTCCTGGGCGGTCGAACGGGTGCAGATGCGTCCTTCGGTGTCGGTGAGCGTCACCGTGAAGCCGTGTTCGTAGCGGCCCGGGATCGTGGCGAAGTAGAGGTAGGTGGGCTCGGACGAGAGTGTCACCCCTTCGGCGCAATCCAGCGTCAGCAGCTGTGCCGAGGAGGCGGACGGATCGAAATGCATCTCGCAGGGGGCGTAGGTGCCTTCGGTCAGCCCGGTGCGGTCGTAGGCCATCGTGCCGTTCAACCAGCTGTTGTCGTTGTCTTTCAGGGAGACGGAGGCCAGCGTGGTGCCTTCTCCCGTCACGGCCAGCCGGATGATGCCGGTCAGATTCTTGAAATCGAGCGTCGTGCCGGAGCCGCAGGCGTACATCGGGGCGGCGTACTGTCCGAATCCGCCGCTGCGGTAGGGCTGCATCTGGGGAAACGTAATGAGCAACAGCCCTTCCTCCTCCGCGACCGACCGGGCATAGAGGGCTTCGTAGACGGAAGCCGCCGGAACGTCGTACACCGAGGCGCGGGTGGGATCGTCGGGGTCGGGCACCACGTCGAAAACCGACCATTGGCCGCCGTCGCCGCTGATGAAGATGCGGTCGCCGGCTTCCCATACGACATCGCAGTCGTTTTGCAGTTGGGTGCGCGTGGCGGGGGCTGAGAGCGTGAGCGTCACCGTCTCGGGCGCAGGGGCGGGGCCGGGATCGGGCTCGACGACATCATCGGTGGCCGACTGCGAACAGCCGGCGAAGGTCAGAAGCGCGGGCAGGAAGAACCGAAATCCCCCCCCCGAAAAATCGTGCGGAATGTTTTCATCGGTGAATTTTTAAGGGGTTTGCTGGGGACAAGATAGGCAATCGTGCCCGGATTTCCAAATTTTCGGGGATATTCGTGCCTGATTCTCCGCTGATTGTCTGTTCAGCGATCCTCGTCGAGCACCTCGCGCAGCAGCGAGATGGCCATCGCCGAAGCGCGGTCGATCACCTGCCCGCGGTCGGCGCCGCAATGCTTCAGCACGGCCACCGTGCGGTCGGGTGCGGCCACGGCGATCCACACCGTGCCGACGGGCTTTTCGTCCGAGCCGCCCGAAGGTCCGGCGATGCCCGTGGTGGCCACGGCATAGTCGGCTCCGGCGATGCGGCGCACCCCTTCGGCCATCCGGCGGGCGACCTCTTCGCTCACGGCGCCGTAGCGTTCGATGACGGCAGGGTCGACGCCCAGCACCTCCGCCTTGGCGCGGTTGCCGTAGCTCACCACGCCGCAGAGGAAGTAGGCCGAGGCGCCGGGCAGGGCCGTGAAGCGCGAGGCGATGACGCCGCCCGTGCAGCTCTCGGCCGTGGCGAGCGTCCGGCCCCGGCGCTTCAGCGTCCGGTGCACGAGCTCCTGCACCGAGGCGGTCTCGTATCCGACTATGTAGCGGGGAATGATCGTGCGGAGGGTGTCGAACTGCCGTTCGATCTCGCGTGCGGCCTCGTCGCCGTCGACTTCGTAGGCGGATAGCCGCAGCCGCACGCTGCCCGGATTGGGCAGGTAGGCCAGCTTCAGACCGTGCGGCAGCGCGTTTTCCCAGCCGGCGATCCGCTCGGCGAGCATCGACTCGGCCAGCCCCGAAGTGACGAGCGTGCGGTGGACGATCCGTTTGAGTGCGAAGCGGGTCTTGAGGCGGGGCATCACCTCGTCCTCCATGAGGTGTTCCATTTCGAACGGGACGCCGGGGAGCGAGACGACCACCCCGTCCGCGTGCTCGAACCACATGCCCGGGGCCGTGCCGTAGGCGTTGAAGAGCACCGTGCAGGCGTCGGGAACTTCGGCCTGCGAGCGGTTGAGGTCGTTGTAGTCGATGCCGCGCTCGCGGAGCATCCGCTCGACGTGCCTTGCGACGACGGGGTCGGCGTGCATGCCGCAGCGGAAGAGTCCGGCGAGGGTTTTCTTGGTGATGTCGTCCTTGGTCGGGCCCAGGCCGCCGGTGAGGATCACGACCTGCGATTCGCGCATGGCCCGGCCGACGATCCCGGCGATGCGGTCCCGGTCGTCGCCCACCGATATTTTTTCGCGCACGACGATGCCTGCGTCGTTGAGGCTGCGGGCGATGGATACGGAGTTGGTGTCGACGATCTGTCCGATGAGGATTTCGTCGCCGATGGTGATGATCGAGGCTTGCATGAGGATGGGTTTAGTCGGTTTTCAGCGTCCGGCAGATGTCGCGCACCAGGCGTGGCCCTTCGTTGACGAATCCGGTGTAGATCTGTACGAGGTCGGCTCCGGCATCGAGCAGGGCCCGCACGTCGCCGGGGGTCGTGATGCCTCCGGAGCCGATGATGGGGTAGGTGCCGCCCGAACGGGTGTGGATGCGCCGCACGAGCTCCAGCGTGCGGGGCAGCAGCGGCGCGCCGCACAGGCGTCCCGTGCCGATCCGGTCGAGGGCGGCGCGGCTCGTCGCCAGACCTTCGCGGCCGAGGGTGCCGTTGGCCACGACGATGCCGTCGAGCGGCGTTTCGAGCAGGATGTCGGTGATGCGGTCGACGGTCGCGTCGGACATGTCGGGCGAAATCTTGAGCATCACGGGCCGGTACTGGTTCTGTCCGCGGCGGAAGTCGAACAGCGGTTCGAGGATGCCGAGGATGTAGTCGCGCGTCTGGGTGTGGTCCTCGCGGCAGGCGTTGCCGCAGCTGATGTTGACCGTGAAGTAGTCGGCGTACTGATAGAGGTTGCGGAAGAGCTTGAGGTAGTCGCCTGGGGCCTGCTCGGGCGGCGTGGAGGTGTTGCGGCCGATGTTGCAGCCGACGATCGTTCCCGGATGGGGGCGTCGCAGGTGGCGCAGCGCCGTCTCCAGCCCGCGGTTGGGCATGCCCATGCGGTGGATGATGGCCCGGTCTTTCGGGAGGCGGAAGACGCGGGGTCTGGGGTTGCCGCTTTGCGGCCGGGGCGTCAGCGTGCCGATTTCGACGAATCCGAACCCCAGCGCCGTCAGCTCGCGGACGGCTTCGCCGTTGCGGTCGAATCCGGCGGCCAGCCCCACGGGGTTGGGGAAGCGCCGGCCGAACACTTCGCGTTCGAGCGACGGATGCCGCACGGCGCAGCACCGCTCCAGCAGCCACCTGCCGCCGGGGATCATGCCGACGGCCCGCAGGACGAGCAGCACGAGCCGGTGGGCCCGCTCGATGCGGAGCGAGAAGAGCAGCGGTTTTATGATTCGGCGGAACACGGCTGATGCGCAATTCAGGGCAAAGGTATGAAAAATTCGCTAAAAGTATTCGCGCCGGTAGGCGTAGCGGTCGCGCATCGTCTCGAACTCCTCGGGCCGCTGCTTCAGAAGGCGGCTTTGGGCCTCGATGTCGAACGCTCCGCGGATCGTGCTGCAAAGTTCCGGCCATGACAGCATCCGGGGGGCCGGGAGGGCCGCTTCGGGCGGGTACCACCCGTCGAGGGGCAGGGAGAACGTGCGGGCGACGGCGGCGACGGCCATGGCCGTCGCGGTGGCCTTGCCCTGCTCGGAGTATCCGGCGATGTGGGGCGTGGCGAGTCGGGCGCCGTCGAGCACCCGGCGGTCGATGCGGGGTTCGTGCTCCCAGACGTCGAGCGCGTAGGGGCGGCCGCTCGCGGCCAGCGCTTCGGTGTCGGCCACCTCGCCGCGCGAGGAGTTGAGCAGCACGGCTCCCGGCTTCATCCTTTCGAGCAGCCGTGCGTCGGCCAGATGGCGGGTCGACGGGTCGAGCGGGGTGTGGAGGGTGAGGATGTCGGCGTTGCGGACCGTTTCGTCGAGCGGCCGGAAGCCGAGGTGTTCGCGCGCCTCGCGCGGCGGGTCGCAGCAGATCGTGCGGAATCCCCAGTGGCGGGCGTAGCGGTCGACGAGCGAACCCACATGGCCCACGCCCACGATGCCGACCGTCTTCTCCGCGGGATGCCATCCTTCGGTGCGGGCGAGATGCTCCAGCGCGGCCGCCACCCATTGGAGCACGCCCCGGGCGTTGCATCCTGCGGCCGTGGCCACCCGGATGCCGCGGGCCGCGCACCACGCCGTGTCGATGTGGTCGAAGCCGATGGTGGCCGTGACGACCAGCCGCACGCGGGAGCCTCCGAGCAGCCGCTCGTCGCAGCGCGTGCGCGTGCGGACGATGAGGGCGTCGGCGTCGCGCACCTCGCCGGGTCCGATTCCGGCACCCGGCACGTAGCTCACTTCGGCCCACGGTTCGAGCACTCCCTTTAAAAAAGGTATGGCGCTGTCGGCGACGATTTTCAGCGATTTCATTTTCGTGGAATTTTCACACAAAGATACGGATAAGCCGAGCGCAAAAGCAAATTTATTTGCGTTTTGCCGAGGCGGAGTATCTTCGGCGAAGCCAAAGTGCGGATAAGCCGAGCGCAAAAGCAAATTTATTTGCGTTTTGCCGAGGCGGAGTATCTTCGGCGCAGCCAAAGTGCGGATAAGCCGAGTGCAAAAGCAAATTTATTTGCATTTTGCCGAGGCGGAGTGTCTTCGGCGGAGCCAAAGTGCGGATAGGCGGAGGCCGAAGCGGGCCTGCCGGCATTTTGCCGGCAGGGAGGGCCTTCGGCGCAGCCGCCGGGTGCGGACAGACGGATTTTGCCGTCTCGGAACGATTTCGGCGGCGCCGAAGATAGGAAACAAGGAAAAAATGCGTACCTTTGACCGATTATTTCGCTTATGGAACAACCTGTTTTCGATCCCGACGGAGTGGGCGTCGCCAACGGCGCCTATTTCGGTTTGCCCTTTACGCCCGACACGGCCCGGCTGGTGCTGATCTCGGCCCCCTGGGACGTGACGGTCTCCTACGGAGCCGGTGCGGCCTATGCGCCCGACGCCCTGATCGAGGCGTCGACGCAGCTCGATTTCCACGATCCGCTTTCGCCCGGTGCGTGGCGGGCGGGCATCGCGACGGCCGACATCGACTATTCGCTTCTGGAGTCCTCCGAGCGGCTGCGCGGCGATGCGGTGAAGGTGATCGAACACCTCGAGGCGGGAGGTGCTCCCGGCGACGAATGGATCCAGCGCAGGGTCCGCCGCGTGAACGAGGGCTGCGCCGCCATGAACGACAACATCGCCGCGCAGGCGGGCCGCTGGCTCGATGCGGGCAGGATCGTGGGGCTGGTCGGCGGCGACCACTCCACCTCCTACGGCGCGATCCGCGCCCTGGGCGAGCGGCACGAAGGATTCGGTATCCTGCATATCGACGCGCATTGCGACCTGCGCGAAGCCTACGAGGGATTCGAGTATTCGCACGCTTCGGTCATGTTCAACGTCCTGCGCGACGTGGAGCGGGTGAGGCGGATCGTACAGGTCGGCGTGCGCGATTTCAGCGCCGGAGAGGCTGCGGCGGCGGCCCGGAGCGGGCGTGTCGAGACTTTCGACGGACTTTCGCTCGCGGCGGCGCGGTTCCGCGGCGTGACGTGGGACGAACAGTGCCGCCGTATCGCCGAGACGCTGCCCGAGGAGGTCTACGTGAGCTTCGACATCGACGGGCTCTCGCCCGACAACTGCCCCCATACGGGTACGCCCGTGCCGGGCGGGCTGGGTTTCGACGAGGCGCTCTGGCTCGTCGATGCGGTCGTCCGTTCGGGCCGGCGTCTGATCGGTTTCGACGTGGTGGAGGTCGCTCCGGCGGCGGAGAGCCGGATCGATGCCGTGGTCGGGGCCCGCGTGCTGTGGAAGCTCTGCGGCCTGACCCTCAAAAGCGATTCAATGCACTAAAGACAAAAAGATAGGATTATGCGTCTGTTTTCGATGTATCGGTGGGTGCGCAGCCGCCACAAGCTTTCGCTGCGCAGCCGTGGGTTCATGGAGGCCCCCTGGGCGGGCGGCGTCGTGCTGCTCGTCTGCGTGGCGCTGGCCATGCTGCTGGCCAATCTGCCTCTGACCAAACATTATTACCACAACCTGCTGGAGACCGACCTCTCGCTGGTCGTGCACTCGCCCGGAGGGGTGATCGACTGGGTGTTCCCCGACGGCATGACCGTCGAGAAGTTCATCAACGACTGTCTGATGGTGGTCTTCTTCTTCACCGTGGGGCTGGAGATCAAGCGCGAGGTGGTCAACGGACAGCTCTCGACCGTGCGCAAGGCCATCCTGCCCGTGCTGGCCGCGGCCGGCGGCATGATCGCTCCGGCGGTGATCTTCACGATCTTCAACCACGGAACGCTGGCGGCCAACGGCTGGGGAATCCCCACGGCCACCGACATCGCTTTCGCGGTGGGCATCCTCTCGATGCTGGGCGACCGGGTGCCCGTGTCGCTCAAGATTTTCCTCACGGCGCTGGCCATCGCCGACGACCTGGGGGCCATTCTGGTCATCGCCCTCTTCTACGGCGGCGAACTGCAATTCGGGCTGCTGCTGCTTGCCCTCCTCGTCATGGCGGGAGTCTGGGTCATCTACCGCATGGGCGAAAAACGCATGGGCTTCTATCTGGTGCCCGCCTTCATCGTGTGGGGCCTCTTCTACTATTCGGGGGTGCATGCGACCCTGTCGGGCGTGGCCATGGCCATGCTCATCCCTATGGAGCCGCGCTACAGCAAGGAGTATTTCATGCATAAGATGCGCTGGCTGAAGGATTACCTGCTCGACGACGAGACTTCCGGCGCAGCTTCCGGCGAGGCATTCCCCAACGAGGAGGAGCGGTTCTGTCTGCGCCAGATCGCGCGGCTGAGCTCCGGGTCGGTGGGCATGAGCTACCGGCTGGAGCACCGCCTGACGCCTTACGTCACCTTTCTCATCATGCCGATCTTCGCTCTGGCCAACGCCGGCGTGGAGATTCCGTCGATCGAATATTTCGACATCTTCCGCTTCTCGCCCGAGGCGGGGTCGGTCGGCATGGGCGTCTTCTTCGGATTGCTGGTGGGCAAGCCGCTGGGCATATTTCTTGCGAGCTGGTGTGCGGTGAAGTCGAAGCTGGCCGTCATGCCCGAGGGGGCCACGTGGCGCATGCTGCTGGCCGTGGCGTGCCTGGGCGGTATCGGATTCACGATGTCGCTTTTCGTCGATTCGCTGGCCTTCACCGATGCGGACCTCATCGACCGGGGCAAGATCGCCATCCTCATGGGGTCGACGGCTGCGGCCGTCGCGGGCAGCCTGCTGATCCTCGCCTTTTCGAAAAAAACGACCGGCACGAAAAAAACGACCGAATGATGAAGAGAACAGCCCTTTTGTCGGCACTCCTCCTGCTGGCGGCCGTCTCCTGCTCGAAAAAGTCGGGCGGCGGCGTGAAGCTCCGCACCGACACCGATTCGGTGGCCTACGTGATCGGGCTGAACATCGCGCGCAACCTCATGCGGATGGATTCGACGATCCAGGTCGACGCCGTGTGCGAGGGCATTCGCGATGCGTTCCGCCGCACGCCGAGATTCGCCGACGCCGATGCCGAAACGTTCTACCTGCGCTACATGAACTACACGCTGCCCGAAAAGGCGCGCGCCTACGAGGAGCGGTTCCTCGCCGACATCGCCCAGTCCAACCGCTCCTATGCCCGCACTTCGTCGGGCGTCACCTACACGGTCTCCGAGGTGGGCGATCAGGAGCGGATTCCGGTCTCCGACCGCGATACGGTGCAGATCCGCTACGTCGTCCGCACGGCCGACGGCGAGGAGCGCTTCTCCTCCTACGAGCGGGGCGATACGCTCCGCACGGCGCTGGGCGATCTGCCCAAGGGGGTGAAGGAGAGCCTGAAGCTCGTGGGGCGCGGCGGCCGGATCAATGCATGGCTGCCTGCGGCCACCGCCTATGGAGCCGAGGGCAACGGCGAGATGGGCATCGCCCCCAACTCCACGCTCAACTACGAAATCGAGCTGGTCGGCCTGGAGAAGTTCTCCGACCGGGTGCGGCGGAACGCTCCGCGTCGCTGATCCGGCCCGGATTTGCGCAAGCCGAAGAACGTGTGCGCATTATTTCCTGCGAAGCGCGCTCTTTTTGACGTTTATTTGTTAACTTTGCCCCGATCGAATGCAAAGCATTTAAAAACTTCATAGAGATGAAAAAGATTCTTTTTGCTGCGGCACTTGCCGGTGCTGCGATTCTGAGCTCCTGCTGCGGGGGCTCGAAGAGCCAGGTTTGTATGGGCAGCCTGTCGGAGTTCGACTCGCTGTCGTATGCGCTGGGTGCCAACATCGCCTACGGCATGAACTACCAGATGGGCGACATTCCGTTCGACTACAAGGCCGTCGAGCGCGAGATGAAGAAGGCGGCGCTGAAGAGCGACAACGAGTCGCACGACCAGGCCATCGAGCGGCTGCGCGACTACTTCATGAACAAGCGCGGCGTGCGTGCCCGCGAAATCGCGCTGAAGCGCGCCGAGGCCGACAGCATCCGTCTGGCCGGCGGCGATTCGACCGTCGTGGAGTATCCCGCGGCCGATCCCGACATGTTCGAGACCGAGGAGGAGCGCACCGAGCTGTCCGAAGCTCTGGGCAACGATTTCGGCTACAACATCCGCGAGAGCGGCATGCCCCTGCAGGTGGCCTGGATCGCCGAAGCCATGCAGAACGTGCGCGACAACAACTCCAAGATGGACGAGGATGCCGTGAACCAGTACCTGCAATATTACTTCATGGTGAAGCGTCCGGCCGAGAACGCCGAGGCGTCGAAAGCCTGGCTGGAGAAGATCGAGAAGAAATCGGGCGTGCAGAAGACCGAATCGGGTCTGCTCTACAAGGTCGTCGAGGCCGGCGATCCGGAGGTGAAAGCCACGGACGTGCGCGACAAGGTGAAGGTGCACTATACGGGCCGCACGCGCGAAGGCAAGGTCTTCGATACGTCGCTTTTCAAAAACCGTCCGAAGGAGCAGCAGGAGATGATCAAGAAGCAGCGTCCCGACGATTTCGACAAGGACGAACCGGTGGAATTCCCGCTCAACCGCGTCATCAAGGGTTGGACCGAGGGCATGCAGCTGGTAGGCAAGGGCGGTAAGATCGTGCTCTGGATTCCGGCCGAGCTGGCCTACGGGCCGCGTGGCGCAGGTCGCGACATCGGCCCCAACGAGGCTTTGGAGTTCGAGGTCGAGCTGATCGACGTGGAGCCTTACGAGGCTCCGGCGCCTGCCGAACCCGCCGAGGAGGCGGAGGCTGCCGAGGAGTAGCTGCGGCCGGCAGGCGGAAGGTGCTTCGATGAGCTTTCCGTACCGAGAAATCGCCCCCGACGGATTTAGGTCCGCCGGGGGCGGATTTTTTCGGATGCCGGGAAGGGCTGCATGCGTATCTCCCGGCGGAAAACCGCTGCCGGGTTCTCTTATGCCGGGCAGCCGGGTGCAGATGCTGTGCCGGGGCCGGGTTGCGTGCCGTACCGGGGCGCTGCAATCGTGGAGGCTTCGGATCGTGCCGGGGCGCTGCGCGAAAAGCCGGCCGGGGCTGCCGAACCCCGAATCCGTCGGGTTTCTTTCCGGCGGCCGTCACGCTTTCGGAACCGGGGCCGCTACTTGTTGCGCATCGAGGCGATCAGCTGGGCGGGAGTGGCCTCCAGATAGTTTTTGCAGAAACGGCTGAACTGCGTGTAGTGGCGGAAGCCGTATTTTACCATGAGGGCTTTGGTGTTGTCCGCGCCGTCGCGGATGTCGGCCTGAATCCGGAGCGCCTTCTGCCGCATCATCCAATGGTAGACGCTGTCGTGGAAATGTTCCGCGAAGCGGCGCTTGAAGACCGAGAGGCTCATGCCGGCCAGCGAAGCCAGTTCGCTCACGCCCCGGACCCGGTCGTAGTTGTTGCATACGAAAACCCGGAAATTGTCCTGCGACCGGATGGCCGACTGAAAGAAGTAGGCGTGTTCCGACGGCGAATGGAGCACTTTGAGCATCATGAACAATTCGGCCGCTTTCATTTTGTGGTAGCGTGCGCAGCCGCTCAGCTCGCGAATCGAAAAGAGGCTGGCCAAAACCGGTTCCATCTCCCGTCGGATCGGGAGTGTCGGAATCGCATCGGACGGCGTGGCCGCTGCCTGGCCGGAAGACAGGGTGTCGGGAAGATTCTCTTCGCAGAATTCGATGCGGTGATCCAGGGCGAGTACGACCGCGCGAAGGTCGGTGCGGGCCGTGGCGGCGAAGCTTTCGCCGCGTCCCAGACAGGCGTAATGCATCGGAGCGAGCCGCTTGGATTTCGCCTCGTGGGAGAGTTCTGCCGTGCCTTCGAGCACGAAGATCAGACGTATCTTGCGGTCGGCCGCAAAGATCATGGATTGATTCGCCCGAAGGTTCAGCGGCGTGAAGCGGCAGTAGGCCGCGTCGCCGATACGCCGGATGGGTGCCGGGAACGTGGGGCAGTTGCTGCAATCGGAAGCGCACTGTTCCGACGGCGCAGGGTCGTTGAAATGCAGTCGTGGTGGGACATCCATGTCGGTTAACGTTCCTGTTGGGGGCGAAAGAGAGCTGTCCGGCCGGCGGATGCATCAGACGCCGCAACGGCCGGAGGCGCGGACTGCCGTTTCGCGGAGAATCACTTGTAGCTGATGATGAGTATTTTCGACGATTCCCAGAACCGCGAAGGATCGGTGATGAGCAGCTTTTCGACGCTCTTGTCGGCTCCGACGACCAGCTCGTAGGAGTTTTCGGGGTGCGAGGTGACCACTTTCGCCCGTTTGCGGCCGATGGGAATCTCCGACAGCAGGCGGGAGTCGCTCTGCGTGAAGCTTTCGATGGCGCCGCCCTGACCCACGGTGAGCGTGCGTCCGATGAATCCCTCCTTGCCGATGATCTGCGCATCGCGCAGCTCCTTCTCTCCGCCGACGATGTAGTAGACCGTGTGGAGCCGGTTCGTCAGTTCCAGATTTTCGTCGTTGAGCGTTTCGATGCGGGCTTCGGTGCGGGCGACCTGTTCGGTGAGCTCCTCGACCCGGGCGTCCGACCGCTCCAGACGGCTCTGCAACCGCTCCACCTCGGCCTGCTTCTCGGCCAGCTGGCTTTTCAGGTTGCCGATCATCTTTTCCAGACCTTCGATTCTCAGGTCGGCCTTGCGGAGCTGGCGGGCGATGCGCTGCATCGACTCGATCTTCGATTCGTTCTCCTGCAGCAGCCGGTCGATGGCGGCGATGTCGCTGCCGATCTGCTCGACCGTCCGGCGGCCTCCTTCGGGCGTATCGTCGGCGACGAGAAGATTTTCGCGGTTCCGGATCCGGGCCAGATTGTCGGCGATGGCATTCATGTCGTCGAAGACGACGCGGATGAGCGAATCCTTGCGGTCGACGACCGTGGTCAGCGAGTCGCGCTGGCCGGCCAGATCGATCACGACCTGTTTGCGGATGCACGACGGGAAAAGCCCCAGAGCGAGAAGTGCGACGGCGAGATAACGTTTCATGGTTCACGGGTTTACTCGATACACGGGCAAAGATACGGATTATTGCCGCATGTTGTTCGGGATTTCGCTCCCGGGAGAGAAATTTTCGTGCCTCGCACCCGGTGCGGGGCGTGCGGGGAGCGGATGCGCGGCCGGGAATTCCGGTGCGGGGCCGTCCGGCTTCTGCACGGCCCATGAAAAACGACGGGCCGCACATCCGTGCGGCCCGTCGTTCTTAAAACGCGGCAACTATTTCGCGTTCTTCTTATCGTAGCGTTTTGCGTAGCGGCTCATAAACTTATCGACGCGGCCGGCGGTGTCAACCAACTTCATCTTGCCCGTGTAGAACGGGTGCGAGGTGTTGGAGATTTCCATCTTGTACACGGGATAGGTTTCGCCGTTCACTTCGATGGTCTCTTTTGTCGAAACGGCGGACCGACACAAAAACACGTGGTCGTTGGACATGTCCTTGAACGCCACTAAACGATAATTCTCCGGATGAATACCCTTTTTCATTGGTCGTTTTGTTTTTGATGAATGCTTAAGCGCGACAAAGGTAATAAAATAAAGCGTGAAAACGAAAGATCGCGGATATTTTTTTATTCGGACCCGGAATCGCTGCGGTCCGCGCCCCGATTTCCGATTCTTCGCGGAGGCATATTTGCGCAAACCGGATTGTTTTCGTATCTTTGGCACCGCATTCGACGGTGTACGTCGTGCGGGGCCCATAGCTCAGTCGGTCAGAGCAGCGGACTCATAATCCGAAGGTCGTGGGATCATGCCCCTCTGGGCCCACGAAAAAGCGGTTGCAGAATCTGCAACCGCTTTTTTGCGTGGGGTGTCCCCGGAGCGGAGGATTAGCGATAGACGATCTCCGTCTGTGCGGGGATGTAGGTCGTGCTGCGGTCGTAGGTGATGTAGCGGATCCGCTGCGAGGCGTCCATAAAGAGGGTGGATAACGTGGCCATGTTGCTGCAATTGAGCGAGGTCAGGTTCGGATTCCCGCTGACATCCAGAGTCGTGAGCACATTTCCCGAGCAGGACAATGTTTTCAGTTCGGTACATCGGGTGACATCGAGAGACTGGATTTTGCAGGACCTGCATGATACCGATTCGAGTTCGGGGTTGGCGGAAAGATCGAGCGATGTAAGCATCGAAGATTCGCAGGACAGCGATTTGAGCTTCGGATTGCCGCTCAGGTCGATGGTTGTCATGGCTCCCTTCGAGAAGGTCAGCGATTTCAGGGCAGGACACTCCGTGACATCGATTTTTTTGAATGTGGCACCATAGGATTCGTTATTCACATAAATACTTGTTATCCGCGATCCGACGATTTTCATTTCGTCATAAACATACAGGAAAGGTTCTCGTGCATTCACACTATAATTATTGAATGAGGTGATATACGGATTGTCGCCCATATTCAGATAACGCAATTTCGGCATATGTTTTATAACCAGACTATTCAGCGATTTGTACGCAGAAAGATCGAGCGATTCGATTGCCGTATATGCCACACTGAGGCTCCGTAGTTTCGGATTGGCGGTGATGTCCAGGTCTTTCAGCGACGAGCACGAAGCTCCCGAGAATTGTTCCAGATCGGGATTGTTGCGCAGGTCCAAAGCGGTGATGTTCGAGCAACTTTCGACCCACAGCGTTTTCAACCGAGGCAGCATCGAAACATCCAATCGGTCGATACCGATTCTTGAGACCTTCAGCGTTTCGAGGTCGGTGCATCCGGCAAGATCAAGACCGACAAGATTGGGGATAAAACTATTTGATCCGTAGGTCGAAACAGACAATGTTTTAAGGCCCGATGCGGATACTCGGAGCGACGATGCGACGGTGTAATCGGAAAGCGCAACGCCGAATGTCTCGAAATTGGTTCCGAGTTCGATCGAGGTATACGGGTTAGCGTGGATGTCTATGGTCTTGAGCAGCGGGTTGGCGCTCAGATTGAGGCTCCGGATGCTGTTGTTGATGCATCGCAATTCTTTCAATTGTCTGTTGCGGGAGATGTCGAGCGATTGCAATTTGTTTGAGGATACATTCAATGCGGTCAGTTCGGGACATCCGGAAAGGTCGAGGGCCGAAAGATTCTGGGTGGGGCAGACGAGCGTCCGCAGCTTGGCGCAGCTTCTGACATTCAGCGATTGAAGCCGTCGGTTGTCGCCGGAACAATCGAGCGCCGTCAGTTCCGTATTGTGCGACAGGTCGAGCACGGTAATATAGGAGCTCTGGCAAACCAACCGGGTGAGGGCCCGGTTCTCCGACAGATCGAGACTCGTCAGTCCGGTGCGGGAGCAGTTCAGCTCTTCGAGCGCCTTGTTGGCCTTGAGATCGAGCGCCGTGATTTTCGAACATTTCGAACAGTTCAGCACCTCCAATGCCGTAAGCTGCGATAGGTCGAGTTGCGTCAAGGCGGAGTTGTCCGAAATGTCGAGCACAGTCAGGTTCTTGAACCACTCCAGACCGGTCGGGTCGGAGATGGACTTGTTGGAGATGTTGAGCGACACGAGCTCCAGAGCCTCGCCTTTCGATATTTTACCGTCGCTGTCGAGGTCGTAGTTGGCCACCAGATACTCTTCGAGGCGCGGGTCGTTGAACCGGATCGTCTCCGACAGCGCGGTCGGGTCGCCCGCCTGCGTGATGCAGAGCGTCAGGACGAGCGTTTCGTCGGCGCGGTCGAAGAGGTGGACGAAGCCCCGGCGCATGGCGCCCCCGTTGGCGTCGGCCGTGAAGAGCAGCGTCTCTTCGCGCAGGGCGGCGCGGACGGCCGGTGCGAGGTGCAGCCACGAAGCTGCGTCCTGCGCGATTTCGGCCCGATAGGTGAGGTTGGTTTGCAGGGGAACCTCCACACGGCCGCCTGCGGCGCCGACTTCGAAAGGCTCGGCCGTCGTTACGATCATCACTTTGCCGCCGACATCCGAGGAACCGTCGTAGAGGAAGTTCAGCGATTTCATCACGGTTTTCCCGCGGCCGTCCGTCGCCAGCACGATGACGGAGCTGCGTTCGACGATCGCCAGAGGCAGGGTCACGACGATCGTTCCCGATGCGCGGTCCGTGCGCTCGACCGAGGCTTTGGGCCCGTCCTGTGCGAGCACCTCGACTTCGGTCGCCTCGCCGGCGCCCTCGATCGTGTAGGCGATCCGGTAGGTGCTGCCCGGCGTGCAGCGGATCGCATCGGTGCCGGTCAGAACGAGGGCGAACGGATGCTCCCGGGGAATTGAAAAGGCGGTGCCGTCGGCGAGCGTGAAGGTCACCTCCTTCTCTCCGCACGTCACCGACGAGAACATCGAATCGCCGTCCTTTCCGTCGGCGCCCGGCGCTCCGTCCTGCCCGTTCGCTCCGGTGGCCTGCCCGATGTCCGTCCATGTGCCGCCTTCGTCGAGCGACAGCAGCCAGCGGCCGTTCTCGATTTTCAGCCGGGGCGTGATCCCGTCCTTGCCGTCGGCTCCGGGACGCCCCTCCTGCCCGTCGTTGCCCGGCTGCCCGTCGGTTCCCGGCTCTCCGTCGCTGCCCGGACGGCCATCCTCGCCGTCTGCGCCGTCCTTGCCGTTGGCGCGCACCTTGTTCCCCTGCGCATCTTTCAGCCACTCTCCGTCGAGGGTCCAGTACCAGTTGCCGTCGCTGTGCTGACGGATGCCGACCGCAGGCGTGCGGCCGTCCGTGCCGGCTGCGCCATCCTTGCCGTCCTGCCCGTTCTCGCCGTTCTTGCCGTCGGCGCCGTGGTAGATGACGATGTCCGGATGATGGACGAACGAAATGGTGTAGCCGATCGTCCGTCCGTTTTCCGTCAGCGGCGCGACGGATGTGATGCTGTCGTTCGACTGCAAGGTCTCCACCAGTTTTTGGAGCGACCCGATGTTGGTGTTCATGCGGTCGCAAAGCGTGCGCAGGGCTTCGAAGGCGCTCCACGTCGGCAGCCGGAACTGCGTTCCGTCGGAGAGCGTGAAGATCACGCAGTCGGCGTTGGACGTGTAGTCGATGTCGCGGAACATCGAATCGCCCCCGATCCCGTTTTCTCCGTCCTTGCCGTCCTGTCCGTCCTTGCCGTCGGCTCCCGTGGCTTTGCCCAGCTGCGTCCACGTCCGGCCGTTGTCGTAGGAGATGTGCCAGTAGTCGTTTTCGATCTTCAGCTGCGGCGTGATCCCGTCCTTGCCATCCTTGCCATCCTTGCCATCCTTGCCGGGCTTGCCGTCGGCACCGGGCGCACCGTCCTGTCCATTCTTGCCGTCCGCGCCGTCCGCACCGGGTTTGCCGTCCGCGCCGGGCGTACCGTCCTGTCCGTCCTTACCGTCGGAGCCGTCCGCTCCGGCATGCCCCACGGCCTGGACCTTGTTGCCGTTCTGGTCGAGAAGCCACTCTCCGTCGAGGGTCCAGTAGTGAATGCCGTCGCCGGCCTGACGGATGCCGATCTGCGGCGTGCGGCCGTCGGCTCCCGGAGTGCCGCTGTCCCCCTTGTCGCCCTTGTCTCCGTGGTAGATGGTGATCGGAGCGCTTTTCCGGAACGAAATGGTGTAGCCGATCGTCTCTCCGTTTTTGGTCACCGGAGCCACTCCCGTCACGCAGTCGTTCTCCTGCAAGGCGGCGACGATGGTCTGCAAAGACGAGATGTTGGTGTTCATCTGACGGCACAGTTCCTCGAGTTTCTCCACCCGGATTTCGAGGCTGTCCACGCGACCGGTCAGCGCCGAGTCGTCGTATTCGCTGCAACCGGCCAGCGCGAGGGTTGCGGCTGCGAGCAGAAAGCATGTTTTTCTCATAAGCAATATGAATTTGATGGTTGTGGTTTCAAATTCCATTGCCGTACAACTCCTATGCGGCGGATCATGCGCAAAAAGAAAGTGTGGAGCTGATTCCGTTTATCTACAACGAGGTTCTGACAAAACCCAAGAGAAAATAAACGACGCGATACCCCACACTTGGATAGATATGGAGTATCGCGGTGCAATAGACGCACCGAGCCCATAGTCTACACAAGAAATGAGTGCTGTTCGTTGCCCTTTCTCTTTGGAAACTGTCAGATTTCGTTGTAAGGACAAAAGCGAAAACACTTTCTGTATGTCCGTCGTGCATGCGGACATGCGCGACAGGGACAAAGATAATGATTTTTCCGCGATAACGCACTTTTTCGCGGATCGTGTTCCCGTCCTGCGGCCCTTTCGTGCGAACGGTGCCGCCTGCGGCCTACTCCCGAAATGCTCTTTGAGGAGCGCATGCCGCAGGCAGCCCGCTCCGGCTTCAGCGTGCCGGACCGCGGACGCATGCGGGTGCATCATCGTTTTTTCGCCTGCGAACAGACGCTCACGGCGGGGTAGCGCCCATAAAAAAAGAAAATGATCGCGGGCTGCGGCGCTTTTCGGGCCGGATTTTCCCCGAAGTCGAAAAAATGATTATCTTTGCCCTGTTCAAAACACATACGCTATGGAATTCGAAGGAACCGTTTACAAGATAATGCCCGTGACCAAGGGCACCTCGGCGCGCGGCGAGTGGCAGCGCCAGGATGTCGTTTTCGACTACAACGACAGCGGCAACTTTTCGCGCAAGATCTGCGTGACCTTTTTCAACCGTCCCGACGATGCGGCCAAGCTGCGCGAGGGGGGCGTTTACCATGTCTCGGTCAACATCGAGTCGCGCGAATACAACGGCCGATGGTATACCGACATCCGGGCCTGGCGCCTGCAGCCCAAGCAGAACGAAGCCGCTGCGGCTCCCGCCGCCGACATGCCGCCCATCGGGGAGGAGCCGTCCTATGCTTCGTCTCCTGCGGCCGAAGTCGACGACCTGCCGTTCTGACGGCGCATCCGCGTCCAGCGCCGGCCGGCTCTTCCGGTCCGGTGCGGGAGGGAGCGTGCCCCTGCCGGAATGATTCCGGCAGGGGCACGCTCGTTTGCAGCCCCGGCGCAGTCTGCCGCCCGGCTCCGGCGAACGGGATGCCCCCTGCGGACCGCTGCGCCCGGCCGGGCCGCGACCGAGGGGCGGGAGGCGTTCGGGAGAATCCGGGGCGTCTGTGGTGCGGTATGCGGGGCAGGGCGGCAGGGAAGGGGCGGCGGCCCGCAGCGGGGTAGCGGAGGCGCCGGATGCGGCCCCGGGATGCAAACCCGGGGTATGGCCCCGGAATGCGGGGCGTTCGCAATATATATAGGTATCGTCGCTGACCGGTCGGCGATCGAGGCCGGATTGCGGCTGGCTTCGGCTTCGGGCATGATATTTTTCGTGCAAGCTGTTGTGTTATTCAAAACTTTTCCTATCTTTGCACCCGATTTCACTCCCGAGCGAAAGGGAAGGATCGGTGTTCTTTGAGAATGTGAAAAAGTGGAAAATTTATCCGGAATAATTTGTTCGGTAAATTTTTTATGCCTACTTTTGCAATCCAAACGGTCGATTTGCCGATGTAGCTCAGTTGGCCAGAGCAGCTGATTTGTAATCAGCTGGTCGTGGGTTCGAATCCCTCCATCGGCTCGGAGCCGATGCGGAAAACCCACTTCCGGAACCGATTTCCGGAGCATGGAGCGACGGCATTCGCGTTCGCCGCGCCGAACGACGGCTCGACGCCGGAGAGGCGGGCGGCAAGACAAGGGAAGTTACCAGAGTGGCCAAATGGGGCAGACTGTAAATCTGCTGGCGTACGCCTTCGGTGGTTCGAATCCATCACTTCCCACTCGAAAAACCGGTTGGAGTTGCAAAAACCCGGCTGCCGGACCTTTCGGGGTCCGTGCACGGGGAAGCAGACTCCGATGCGGTCTG
>USCH01000005.1 GCA_900553175.1 uncultured Alistipes sp.
TTCGGCTATCGCAAAAAACTCTCGGCGGTTCCGATCATTAATCGATTAAGAAAAGTGTTTTTCACAACGGCACTCCTCTTGATTTTTTCGATAAAACGGGGTATTTTTGTAAAAAATCCCCAAAAAACGAAGACCGATATGTTGAAAACCCTCTCTCTCGCCGCCGCTCTGCTGGCAGCAGGCTGCTCATCGAGCGCCCAACAGGAACCCGAGACATCACAGCCCTCCGGGGTCAAAGTCATCGCCACCGCGGTCACTGGACCGCCCCCGAATCGGCCCAGAACTCGCTTGCGTCGTTGAGAAAAGCGGCCGAGGTGAAAGCCTACGGTTCGGAATTCGACGTGTGGCTGACGATCGACAACGGCCTGATCGTCAACCATGACCGTGTTTTTTCGGGTACGACGATCGACATGGAAAACTCCACGCAGAGCCAGATTTCCTCCATCGTTCTGGCCAACGGCGAACGCATCCCCACACTCCGGGAGTACCTCGAAGCCTCCCTTGCGCTGCCCGACCTGCGGCTGGTTCTCGAAATGAAAGCGCTGTCGTCGGCCGCGCGCGAAAAGAAAGCCGTGGAGATGATCGTCCAGACACTCAAGCGTTACGGCGTGGTGGAGCGCACCGACATCATCTCCTTCTCGCTCCATGCCTGCCAGGCTTTCCGCGAAGCGCTGCCCGACATCCGCATCTATTTTCTGGGCGGCTCGCTCCCGCCGCAGCAGATCAAGGATTACGGGCTTTCGGGAATCGACTACCCCATGGAATCCCTGCGCACCAACCCCGGTTGGATCGACCAGGCGCACGAGCTGGGTCTCGAAGTGAACGTCTGGACCGTCAACAGCGAAGAGGATATGCGGGAATTCATCGGCAAAGGCGTCGATTACATCACCACCGACCATCCCGACCTTCTGAAAGCGCTGCTGGCAGAGTGACGCTGCCGTCCGCTTATCGGATCGAAAAGGCCCTCAGCTCGCGCGCGAGGGCCTTTTCGTTTCCGCCCGTCAGACGGTCGACCAGCGCATGGAAGCGCGGCGAATGGTCGTGATGGACGGTATGGCACAGCTCGTGAATGATGACGTAGTCGCGCAGACGTTCGGGCAAGGTCATCAAAAACAGACTGAGCGACAAAGTATTGCGGCCCGAACAACTGCCCCACTTCGTACGGGCGGCACGGATGGTGAGGCCGGCATATCGCAGCCCCGTTTCGCGCGACAGACGTTCGACCCGGCCCGGCAGGTCGGCTTTCGCCGCGCGGCGCAGCTCCTCGATGCGGGCCCGCTCCTCCTCGGGCGGCAAAGCCGGCGGCAGCGCAGCCCGTCGGGCCGCCAGACGCTTGCGCGCCGCCTCGACCCACGCCGTTTTCTCCTCCAGAAAAGCCAGCGCCCGACGCTGCGCCACACCGCGCGGACAGGTCACCCGCACGGCTCCCGAGGGGTGCACGCGGATCGATATGCGCCGGGCCCGCGCACTCTGCGAGAGGGTAACCTCGCCCAGCCGGGGATGTTCGAACACGGCGATCATCGGGTCAGCACCGCGTCGATTTCGGCATCGGACACCCGCAGCCCCGTGTCGTGGCTCTCGAACGTCACGCTCGAAAAGACGATCAGCAGCTCCTCGTCGCGATAGACCAGCGGTTCGCCCGGAGCATTCTGCAAACACTCCGCATCGGGAACTACACCCTCCCCGATGCCGGCGGAGCGGAGCAGTCCGGCGACCAGCGCCGCCGACGGAATCACCGCATCGGGATGCCCGCCTCCGAAACGCAGGTGCAGGTCGCCCTCTTCGAGGCGGAAGCCGGGTGTTCCGTCGCCCGTCCACGACTTCATCCTCACATGAAGTTCGGAGTATCCGCCCGCGTCCGGAACCCGGAACCCGAACGGAGCCACGGCATTCAGGCAGGCCGCGACCTCTTCCGCCTGTACGGTGTCGGCCGCAAGTTCCCAGCCGTAAACCACATAGTCGCGGTATTTCGGCGGGATGGATTCCCGAATCTGCCGCATCTTCACGCCGAAACGGGCGAAAGCCGCCGAATCGCGGTCGGCAACGTAGTCCGCCGCCTCGTAAAACTCGCGGATGTCGGACCTCCGCAGCGAATCCATCCGGCACAACGCTTCCAGCCGGATCGCGCCCGTGTCGTCGAGCAGCTCCAGATGCCGGGCCAGACGTTCGGTCCTATTCAGCTGCGACCTCACGGCAATGGGCTCCGGAGCGAACGCAGGCACATAAGCTACGGATGCGAAGATCACGAATCCCGCGATGCAGACCCACAGATAACGCCCCGTGCGGCACGACAGGAACAGCAGCACGCAGAGCGTCATCAAGCCGCCGCACACCAGAAGCCATACCCGCGGCACCGTCAGTCCGTATTCGCCCACACGCCGTGCGACGCCGACCCAGAACAACGCCAGCGGCACCAGCGACACCAGACTGAAACGGTCGAAGAACCAGCCGTAGCGCCGCGAGGTCAGCAGTTCCCGCAAAGCCTTGACGATCAAAGCCGTCATCGTGAATCCGAAAACCAGATAGGCCACGCCTCCCTCGGGCAGCGACCGCATGACGAGGATTTTGGCCGCATAGAGGTAGAGGATGGCCGTATAGATCAGCAGCGCCGGAGCGACGATGTAATCGAACAGCACGGTCAGGACACGGCCGCCCCGCACCCCGGCGCCGCGCCAGCGGTCGGCCATCATCAGAAAAAGCATCGGCACGGCCAGCGATTCGCAGATCGTCACGGCCCACACCGCCACGTGGCGGATCCACGCGCCCTCCAGTCCGAAAATATAGGTCGTAGAGTAGAGAATGGCGTAAAAGAGGCCCAGCGCCACGTTGGCGAAGAGTTCGGCCAGCACCAGCGAGCGCAGCCAGATCATCGCATCGTTCACGAACCGATCGTTGCTCACAGCCCGCGAACTTGCGAGCAGCGCCAGCGGCGCCAGTATGCCCAGCGTGACGACATGCTGCGTCGTGCCGATCCAGGCTTCCAACCCCGGACACAGCGAGAGAGGCACGATCGGCACCCAGCAAACCCAGTAGACCTTGCGCCACGGACCGCATCCCGCCAGGTTGTTCACCGCCAGCGCCAGCACAAAGAAAATCGGCACCAGATTGAGCTGCGCAAAAGAGTGTACCCAATCGAGTTCGTAGGTCAGCAGGCCGCACACGCAGGCGTAGATCGCAAGCGCCATCTCCACGGGATAGGCTTTCGCGACCCGCACGACTCCTTCGCGGAGCAGCCGTGCATAACGTTTCAGATCGATCTTCATCTTTTTCAGGCAATTATCTGTTTTACTCGATTTCGACAATGATTGCGAATTCCCGACCCGGCGAAGGGAGAGGGCGGCGCAGGATTTTTCGCGAGGCGGAGCCAGCGGAGGTGCAGCACAGGAATTGCGCAAGCCTACGCCCGGCGTGGCTCCGGCTTGCGGGTCCGACGACTGACTTTTTATTGCCAGGCCCCGGGCCGTGCGGGCCGCTGCCCCACAGAGGCGCCCTTATTCTCCGATCCGCTGCCGCACCGCCTCGAAAAGCATCACGGCCGCCGCGGCCGAGACGTTCAGCGACTCGATGTGCCCGATCATGGGAATGGCCAGCCGCTCGTCGCACATCTTCAGTACCTCCTTCGAGATGCCCGTGTCCTCGGCCCCCATGACGAGCACCGTAGGCTTGCGGAAGTCGGCGTCGTAGAGCAGTTTGCGGCTCTTCTCGGTTGCGGCGACCACCTGGAAACCCTCGGCCTGCAACGCCTTGAGCGTGTTGCGCACCGACCCCACGCGGCACACCGGGATCGTCATCAGCGCCCCGGCCGACGCGCGGATCGCCTCGGCATTGACCGGCGCGGAGTTCTTCAGCGGTGCGATCAGGCCGTGGGCCCCGGCGCACTCGGCCGAACGGGCGATGGCCCCGAAGTTGCGCACGTCGGTCACCCCGTCGAAAAGCACGATAAGCGGCGTCTCGTCCTCGGGCACACGCTCCAGAATGTCGGCCAGCCCGACATACTCGATGGCGGCGATCTGCGCCACGACGCCCTGGTAGTTGCCGCGCGTGAGGCGGTCGAGTTTTTCGACGGGCACCTCCTGGTAGCGCACCCGATGGCGGATGCAAAGGTCTTTGAGCTCCTGCATCAACTGCCCTTCGGCTCCTTTGCGGATGTAGAGCCGCTCGATCTGCCGGCCCGCCTCGATGGCCTCGGCCACGGGCCGGATGCCGAAAACAAGGTTGTCGTTCATGATTGTCTATCGTATTTATTCACAATTCGTTCGGATCGCATGCCCTCAAAATTATTCGGGCTGAAGCCTGCGGGGGAATGCAGCGCTCAAGTTGCGGGCCTCCGTGCGGCGGAAGCTTCGGCCCGCACCGGCCCCTGAAGGCCGGGAAACATCCCCGACTGCGAGTTGCAAAACCCCGCCCGATTTACCGTTCCTCCACGATCTCCAGCTCGTAGGAGGCCTTTTCCCACTCGTGCATCTGGTGATCGTAGCGGGCCTTGAGCTCGTTATAGGTCTTGTAGTCGGCCTCGTCGTAGGAGGCCGCCGCCGCGAACTTCGCATCGTACTCACCGATGCGCCGCTCGATGTCGGCGAGTTCGGCCTCGATCGTTTCGACCGTCTTGCGGAGTTTGCGCACCTGCCGCTCCTGCTCCTTCTTCTGTTCGTAGGAGAGCTTGCCCGAGGCAGCGGGTTTCTCCCCGGCGGTTTTGGCCGCAGGGGCGTCGCGCCGCTCGATCTCCCGCAGCGACTCGATCTTGCGTTTTTCGAGGAAGTAGTAGATGCCGCCCAGATACTCCCTGACGGCTCCGTCGCGGAACTCGTAGACCTTGTCGACCATCCCGTCGAGGAACTCGCGGTCGTGCGAGACGACGACCACCGTGCCGTCGTACTTCATGATGGCGCTCTTGAGGATGTCCTTCGAGCGCATGTCCATGTGGTTGGTCGGCTCGTCGAGCACCAGCAGATTGCGCGGCTCCAGCATCATGCGGGCCATGGCCAGCCGGGCCCGCTCGCCGCCCGAAAGCACCTTGACTTTCTTGTCTATGTCCTCGCCCCGGAACAGGAACGCGCCCAGAATGTCGCGCAGGCGCGTGCGGATGTCGCCCACGGCCACGCGGTCGAGCGTGTCGTAGACCGTGAAGTCGCCGTCCATCAGATCGTCCTGGTTCTGGGCGTAGTAGCCGATGTTGACGTTGGCGCCGATGCGGATCGATCCCTCGGTGGGAGTCAGCTGGCCGATGAGCATCCGCGCGAGCGTGGTTTTGCCCTCGCCGTTGCGGCCCACCAAGGCGATGCGATCGCCCTTCCCGATGGTGAAGTTCGCGCCGCTGAAGACGTGCTTCGCACCGAACGACATGCCGGCCTCCTTGATTTCGGCCACGATCTGCCCCGAACGCGGTGCGGGCGGGAACTTGATGTTGAGCGTGGCGAGGTCCTCCTCCTCGACCTCCAGCCGGTCGAGCCGCTCCAACTGCTTGATGCGCGACTGCACCTGGTTCGACTTGGTGGGCTTGTAGCGGAACTTCTCGATGAACTCCTCGGTCTTCTCGATCATGCGCTGCTGGTTCTCGTAGGCCGCTAACTGCTGCGCCCGGCGTTCGGCCCGCAGCACCACATATTTCGAGTAGGAGACCTTGTAGTCGGTGATCTTGCCCAGCGAAAGCTCGACGGTGCGGTTGGTCACGTTGTCCAGAAAGGCGCGGTCGTGCGAAATCAGCAGCACGGCGCCGTTGTAGTTCTTCAGATACTCTTCGAGCCACTGGATCGACTCGATGTCGAGGTGGTTGGTCGGCTCGTCCAGCAGAAAGATCGACGGGCGCCGGAGGAGCAGCTTCGCCAGCTCGATGCGCATGCGCCAGCCGCCCGAAAACTCGCTCGTGGCCCGTCCGAAATCCTCGCGCCGGAAGCCCAGCCCCAGAAGCGTCTTCTCGATGTCGGCGTCGCGCGTCTCGCCGCCGAGGATGTGGTAGCGGTCCTGCGCATCGTTGAGCCGGTGCAGGAGCTGCTCGTAATCGGCGCTCTCGTAGTCGGTGCGTTCGGCTATTTCGCGCGTCAGCCGCTCGATTTCGGCCTCCAGGCGCAGCACCTCGTCGAACGCCTTGGCCGTCTCGTCGGCCAGCGTCGTGGTGTCGGCCACGCGCATGGTCTGCGGCAGGTAGCCGATCGTGCACTCGCCGTTGATCGTCACGGCACCCGATGTGGGCTGCTGCTCGCCCGTGATGATGCGCAGGAGCGTGGTCTTGCCCGCACCGTTCCGGCCCACCAGACCGATGCGGTCCTTGGGGTTGATGAGGAACGAAATATTGTCGAAAAGGGTCCAGCCGCCGTAGCTGACCGTAAGATTGTCCAGGGAGATCATGCCGCAAAGGTAGCGATTTATCGCGACAATATCCCCATAACGGAGCGGGAATTCAGGCTTCGAGCATCCGCACGATTTCGGCTTCGGGATCGGCGGCGCCGAAAACGCTGCTCCCCGCCACCAGCACATCGGCCCCCGCTGCGTAGATTTCGCCCGCATTGCGGGCCGAAATGCCGCCGTCGACCTCGATGATCGTAGAGAGCCCCTGTTCGCGGCTCATGGCCCGCAGCTCGGCGATCTTTCCGAGCGCCCCGGGGATGAACGCCTGCCCGCCGAAGCCGGGTTCGACGCTCATGACGAGCACCATGTCGACCAAAGGCAGCACTTCGCGCAGCACCCCGGCGGGTGTGGCGGGCTTGATCGAAATGCCGGCCTGCGCCCCCGCCCTGCGGATGCGGTCCACACAGCCGGCGATGTCGCGGGCGGCCTCGTAGTGGAACGTCACGATGCCGGCGCCTGCCTCGACGAACCGTTCGACGTACCGTTCGGGGTCGACGATCATCAGATGCACGTCGAGGAACTTGTCCGTAGCCTTGCGGATGGCCTTCATGACGGGGAATCCGAACGAAATGTTGGGGACGAAGACGCCGTCCATGACGTCGATATGGACCCATTCGGCGGCGCTGCGGCCGATCATGCGGGTGTCGCGGTCGAGGTGGCCGAAGTCGGCCGAAAGCATCGAGGGAGCTACGATTCGCTGCATAGTGTTCAGGATATTGCCAGGGACAAATATACGAAAATAAGGCGAAAAGCAAAAGGCCCCAAACCCCGTCCGCCGGGCGGAGGCGATGAGGTCCGCCTGGCCACGGCCGCGACGACCTCGTCGGCAGGTGCAGGAAGCTCCGGAAGCGGCGGAATATCCGGAATGGAGCCAAAATCATGCAAAAATCGCGGTCGGATGCCTGTTCTACGGGAAATAATCGTTAATTTTGTCGACATGGAAACCTTTCTGATCGCGGCAGTCGCACTGTCGGGAGCGCTGGCCGTGGCGCTCGGCGTGATCTGCCTGTTCCAGCGCCACGAAACGGCACGTTTGCAAACGGAGAGAAGCGCGGCGGAGAGCCTCCGCGCAAAGGCCGAAGAGGAGCTCCGCCTCCAGACCGAGCAGCGGACCCGCGCGGAGGCCGAGCTGTCGGCCGTGCGGGCGGCGGCTGCGGCCGAAATCGCCACGCTCAAGGCCCGCGAAAGCGAGCGGCGCGAGGCCGAACGCGAGGAGCGCGAAAAGATGCGGGAGACCCTGCGCCTGCAATTCCGCGACCTGGCGGGCGAAATTCTGGGCGAGCAGTCGCAGCGTTTCCGCCAGACGAGCCAGGAGTCGATCGACCAGCTGCTCAAGCCGTTCCGCGACAAGATCGCCGACTTCCGCACGCGCGTCGAGGAGATCCACACGGCCCAGACCTCGCAGCGCGGCGAACTGAAAAACGAAATCCGCCGGCTGGCGGAGCTCAACCGAACGATCTCGGCCGACGCGCAGAATCTGACCAACGCGCTGAAAGGCAACTCGAAAATCCAGGGCGACTGGGGCGAAATGCTGCTGGAGACGATCCTCGACAACTCGTCGCTGCTCAAGGGCATCCACTACGAGACCCAATGCAACCTCAAGGATGCCGAAGGCCGCAACCTGCGGCCCGACGTGGTGCTGCATCTGCCCGAAAAGAGAAACATCGTCATCGACTCGAAAGTCTCGCTGACGGCCTTTCTCGACTACACGGCCTGCGACGACGAGGCGCAGCGCCGCCGCCATCTGGCCGCCCACGTCGCCTCGGTGCGTCAGCACGTGGCCGAGCTGGGACGCAAGGAGTACCAGCGGCTGCTCGCCTCGCCCGACTTCGTCATCATGTTCATCCCCAACGAACCGGCATTCCTGGCCGCATTGCAGAGCGATCCGGCCATCTGGTCCGACGCCTACGAACGGAAGGTGATCGTCTCGTCGCCGACCAACCTCTTCGCACTGCTGAAGATGGTCGCCGACCTCTGGAAATACAACGATCAGGACAAGAACACCAAGGAGATTGCCTCGTGCGGGCTGAAACTCTACGAGCAGCTGGTGGCCTTCACCTCCTCGCTCGAAGGGGTCGGAGCGGCGCTCGGCAAGGCACGTGACGCCTACGACGACGCCTACAAACGTCTTTGCCAAGGCAACGACAACATCATCCGCGTGGGCGAACGGTTGCGCAGGACCGCCCGGCTTCAGACCAAGAAGCAGCAGTCGGCCCGCACGCTGGAACTGGCCGGAGAGGAGAGTGACGCCTGAATGGGGAATCAGCCGGCCTGCCAGCTGCCGCGCCACCGGGCGCAGAGGCCGGGCGTCGGCGCGTTGAGCTGCGTTTCGACGAGGTCGTCCCACGAATCGGCGACCCACGGAACGCGGGCGCGGCATATTTTGAGAATCTCGACCGCCCAAATCCTGACCGCCACCTTCGCAGCCGGATCAATGGCCCACCCGGCCGCCGTCGCGGCGATGGCATCCCAAATTTCGGGTGCGGGCGAGAAACGGGCGAGAAGGTCGGTCATGATTTTACCGAAATGACGCCGGGCGCCGGGATCGGTGCAGGTATGGAAATCGACCCGGCAGAAACGGTCGGCGAAAGGCTCGAAGCGTTTGTGCGCACCGAAATAGATGCGCTCGAGCACGTAAGCGCTGCGAAACGTCAGTTTGTGCCGTCCGTCGGCCGACAACCCCGCACAAGGCTCCGTGGCAAAGGCATAAAGAGATCCGAGCGCATCGGCTTCGAGGACACGTGCGGCCAGATCTTCAGCGAAACGGGCTCCGAAATCGCCCGTAAGCCGGGAGGCGAGCTCTTCGGCAGTCATCGACCGGTCCGGAAAAGACTCTTTTTCGAAGTCGTGACGACGAAATCCTTCAGATAGAACGGTTCGAAGTAGGCCACGTCCTCCGTGCGCCCCTCGTCGAGCGCCCGCTGGGCCAGCCGGGCCAGACCGCGTGCCGAGGGCGTCACCTCGACCAAGCGGGCGTCGGGCAGCAGATCGGCGCATTTGCGCGCTCCGCTGCCGAAGATGACGAACGGACGCCCCGAAGCACGGAATGCGGCGAAACTGCCGCTGTCGACGACCTCGGCCGCCACCTCCGACTGCGCTGCCCCCGTGCTGTCGAACACCTGCGCATAGACCTCCATGCGCCGGGCGTCGACCATCGGGCACAGCAGCGCCCGATCCCAGTCGTCGACCGCAATGATGCCGGCTTCGTAGTCCTCGCGGGCCACCTCGGCCAGAGCGTCGAGCGACCCCACGGCGAGCAGCGGTTTGCCCAGCCCGTAGCAGAGTCCCTTGGCGAACGACACGCCGATGCGCAGTCCGGTATAGGAGCCGGGGCCGCGGCCGACGGCCACGGCATCGAGCTCATCGGCGCCGATGCCCGTTTCGCGCAGCAGTTCGTCGACGAAGACCCCCACCTTGCGGGCATGGTCGCGCCCCTCGTCGCTCTCGCGCAACGACACCAGTTCGCCGTCGCGCGCAATGCCGGCCGAGCAGATGTCCGTGCCGGTCTCGATGCAAAGGATCAAAGACATATTCTCAAAAAGTGAACATTAACAAGATGAAACATGAACGCCGGGGTTCACGGCCGGATTCCGCTCCCGATCACGCCGAAATGTTCGAGCGCCCGCCGGATGCCATCGTCGTCGACCGCCGCCGTCACATGGTCGGCCGCAGCCTTCACCGCATCGGACGCACCGCCCATCGCCACGCCGATGCCCGCCGCTCGCAGCATGGGGATGTCGTTGCCGCCGTCGCCGAAAGCCATCGCATCGCCTTCGGCGATGCCGAACCGCTCCAGGAACCGGTGCATGCCCGTCGCCTTGTCGACGCCGGCCACGTCGATGTCGGCGAAAAGCGGCATCCAGCGGCTCGCCGACAGCGCGGGCAGCTCGGCCATCACCCGCTGCTGAACGGCTTCGTCGCAGAAGAAGCACATCTGGCAGCACACGCGCTCTTCGAACAGCCTCCGCAGATCGGTCGGCTCCGGGACGGGATGGTCGATCATGCGCACCATGCGCACCACCTCGGGCGTCACCCGGTCGACATAGATGCCGTCGGCGAACTCCAGCGCCACGGCGAAGCCATAGCGGCGGGCGAGCTCCAGACTGCGCTCGAAATCGGCCTGCGGAATCGGCGTGCGGGCGACGATGCCGCCATCGGGCAGCACGCACTCGGCTCCGTTGAGCGCCACCACGCCGTCGCGCGGCAGGCCGGACAGAGGAGCCAGATTGCCCGCGGCCCGGCCCGTGGCGATGACGATCTTCACGCCCCGCTCATGCGCCTCCCGAAGGGCTTCCCGGGTCGAATCGGGCACCCGATGGGTGTCGAAACTCAACAGCGTGCCGTCGACATCGAAAAAAAGAGCGCGGATCATCGTCGGTAGTTTTTCATCGCCTTGTCCATTTCGCGGCGGGCATCGTTCTCCTTGAGGTACTCGCGCTTGTCGTAGGCCTTGCGGCCGCGGGCCAGGCCGATGACGATCTTGGCCAGCCCCCGTTCGTTGAGAAAGAGCCGCAGCCCCACGATCGTCAGCCCCTTGTCCTGCGCCGCACGCTGGAGTTTGCCGATCTCGCGGGCGGTGAGCAGCAGCTTGCGGTCGCGGCGCGGGGAGTGGTTGTTGCACGTCCCCCAGTCGTACTCGGCGATGTTGACGCCCCGGATCCACACCTCGCCCTTGTCGAAGTAGCAGAACGAATCGGTCATCGACGCCTTGCCCGCACGGATCGACTTGATCTCGGTGCCGACCAGCACGACGCCCGCAACCCACTCTTCGAGAATTTCGTAGTCGAACGTGGCGCGCTTGTTCCGGATATTTATCTTCTTTTGTTCGTTCATATGTTCAAAAACGGCATACGAATTGCAGTTTCCATCGCACGGGGTGGGTATCGGTCAAGGTAACTGATTCTTTTATCTTCGATATGTTTTACACATCTTTCTGTTTATTTTCTGTTTGCACACGGTATGCGCAGTGATGCGTGTACGACCCGACACCCGCCCCTTTTTTTCACAGAATCAACCGCTGCAACTTTTTGGCCATCGTCACCTTGGCCCGGTTCAGCACCGTCAGGCGCTGCGTGATCTCCGCCATCTTTCCGTCGTCCAGCCCCTCGTCGCCGAGCTGCCCCTGCAACTCGCGGATCATGGATTCGATCACCTTCGACTTGTAGAGCGCCACGGCCTTGGGAACCCCCACGGCCAGCATCTCCGCCTCGCTCTCGACATGCACGTCCTTGCGGCGCCACAGCTCGCTCGGCACGTAGTTGTCGTCGGAGGTGAGCAGGTCCACCGCCACGTTGCACACCTCCGGGTCGGGATGGTTCAGAAACAGATGCACGGGCACCTCGACTCCCACGCCCGACTGCTGCCACTGTGCCAGATAGGTCGTGCGTATCTTGTCGTAGTTGACGTTGTGGAACTTCAGATCGCCGTCGGCCAGCTCGTCGAAGATCACTTCGGCCACGTTGCAGGCCACCATCTGGCGCCCCTCCTTGAAGTCGAACGAGCAATGTCCGTATTTGAGCAGGTATTTGACCAGCTCGCGCTCCAGAGCATCCACGCCGCTGCCCGCCTCGATCCGCTCGGCGTATGCGACCTCGGGTTCGGGAGGCGTCTCGCGGCGCAGGACGGTCTGCCGCCGCACGAACTCGTCGGTCTCGCGGTCGCCGGTCGTCGACAGCCGTTTGCGGGCCACCTCCGAGATGAGAATCCGCTCGTCGATGTCCATGATGCGGGCGCACTCCTTGATGTAGACCGACCGCTGGATCGGATCGGGAATCTGGGCCATCGACTGCACCATGTCGCCGATGAGGCCCGCCTTTTTGATCGGGTCGCCCTGCGCGTCCCTGAGCAGCAGCTTCGCCTTGAATGCCAGAAAATCCTGTTCGTTGGTGCGGATATACTCCTGCAGCTCGTCGGCCGTGTGGCTGCGGGCGAACGAATCGGGATCCTCGGGTTCGGGCAGCAGCACCACGCGCACGTTCATGCCCTCCCTGAGGATCATGTCGATGCCGCGCAGCGAGGCGTGGATGCCCGCCGAGTCGCCGTCGTAGATGACGGTGATGTTCTTCGTGAAGCGGTTGAGCAGGCGGATCTGCTCGGTGGTGAGCGACGTGCCCGACGAAGCCACGACGTTCTCCACACCGGCCTGATGCATCGAGATGACATCGGTGTAGCCCTCGACCAGAATGGCGAAATCCTGCTGCTGGATCGCCTTCTTGGCGAAATAGAGGCCGTAGAGCTCGCGCTTCTTGCTGTAGATCTCGCTCTCGGGCGAGTTCTGGTATTTGGCGACCTTCTTGTCGGTGCGGAGCGTGCGGCCGCCGAAGGCCACGATGCGGCCCGAGATGTTGTGCACCGGGAAGATGACCCGGTCGTGGAAGCGGTCGAAAAGCGAGCCGTCGCGTTCGCTCTTGAGCGAAAGGCCCGTCGCGAGGAGGAACTCCTCCTTGTAGCCCGCCGCCAGGGCATCCTTCGACATGCGGTCGCCGCGGGCCGGACAGAAACCCAGTCCGAACTTGCGGATCGTCACGTCGGTCATGCCGCGCTGCTGACGGAAGTAGGTCATGCCGACGCTCATGCCCTCCGTCTCGTGATGGAGGTAATGGGCGAAATAGTCGGCGGCCCAGCCGTTGAGCGCGAACATCGATTCGCGGTCGTCGTTGCGCCGCTCCTCCTCGGGCGTCAACTCTTTCTCCCGGACCTCGATGCCGTATTTTTTGGCGACCATCTTCAGGGCTTCGGGATAGCTGACGCTCTCGTGCTCCATCAGGAACGTCACGGCATTGCCCCCCTTGCCGCAGCCGAAGCACTTGTAGACCCCCTTCGAGGGCGAGACGACGAACGAAGGCGTCTTCTCGTTGTGGAACGGGCAGCACGCCTTGTAGTTCACGCCCGCGCGGCGCAGGGTGACATACTCGCCGATAATATCCACGATATTGGCGGCGGCATAGATGCGGTCTACGGTTTCGGGGTCGATCATAGTCTGCAAAGTTACGAATAAATCACGATTTGCCGCACCGCCCGGCCGATTTATTTCGGAACGGAGCGCAGGAGCGGGACGGAGCCATTTTTGCAGCCGTCGGGCGAAGCGTCCGCTGCGGACAAAGGCGGAAGGTCGGCGCGGGGCCGAAAGCCGGGGCCGGAGGTCGGGGCCCGGTTCCGGAAATCGCGGCGCCGGAAGCGTGCGGAACGGGAGGATGCCGGGAAATTTGGCGCTTCCCCGTTGCGAATTGCCGATTATGAATTAATTTTGCATCATGGACTTCAAACTGGTATCGGACTACGCCCCCACGGGCGATCAGCCGGAGGCCATCGAACAGCTCACCGATTCGATCCGGCACGGCTCGGAGCACAACGTGCTGCTGGGCGTGACCGGCTCGGGCAAAACGTTCACGGTGGCCAACGTGATCGCCCGGCTGAACCGCCCGACACTCGTGCTGAGCCACAACAAGACCCTGGCGGCGCAGCTCTACGGCGAGTTCAAGAATTTCTTCCCGGAGAATGCCGTCGAATATTTCGTCTCCTACTACGACTACTACCAGCCGGAGGCCTATCTTCCCGCTTCGGATACTTATATAGAAAAGGACCTCTCGATCAACGACGAAATCGAGAAGATGCGTCTTCAGACGGTCGCCACCCTTCTGTCGGGGCGCCGCGACGTGATCGTCGTGTCGAGCGTCTCGTGCCTTTACGGCGCCGGCAATCCGGCCGACTTCCACGCCACGGCCATCCGCATCGAGGTGGGGCAGGTCGTCAGCTACAAGCACTTCCTCTACCGGCTGGTCGAAGCCCTCTACACCCGCACCGAACGCGAGCTGGAGCCGGCGACGTTCCGCGTGAACGGCGACACGGTCGACATCATGGCCGCTTTCGGAGAGTTCGGCAACCAATGCTTCCGGGTGATGTTCTTCGACAACGAAGTCGAAGCCATCCAATCCATCGACCCCGTGACGGGGCAGCGCCTCCAGACGCTCGACCGGCTGACGCTCTATCCCACGAGCCTTTTCGTCACGACCAAGGAGCGCATCCACACCGCCGTGCAGCAGATCTATCTCGACCTGGGCCGGCAGATCGAATTTTTCGAACGTCAGGGCCGCACGGTGGAGGCACAGCGCATCAAACAGCGCGTGGAGTACGATGTGGAGATGATCAAGGAGCTGGGATACTGCCCGGGCATCGAGAACTATTCGCGCTATTTCGACGGCCGGGCCGAAGGCACGCGTCCGTTCTGTCTGCTGGACTACTTCCCGGAGGACTATCTCCTGGTCGTCGACGAGAGCCACGTGACGATTCCGCAGGTGCATGCCATGTTCGGCGGCGACCGCGCCCGCAAGGAGAATCTGGTGGAGTACGGCTTCCGGCTTCCGGCGGCCAAGGACAACCGGCCTTTGACATTCAGCGAGTTCGAGCAGTTGCAGGGCACGTCGATCTACGTGAGCGCCACACCGGCCGACTGGGAGCTGATGAAGAGCGAAGGGGTCGTCGTCGAGCAGCTGATCCGCCCCACGGGACTGGTCGATCCGCCGCTGGAGGTGCGGGTGACGCTCAACCAGATCGACGACCTGATCGAGGAGATCGACAAACGGGTGAAGAACGACGACAAGGTGCTGGTCACCACCATCACCAAACGCATGGCCGAGGAGCTGTCGAAATATTTCGACCGCGTGGGCGTGCGCAACCGTTACATCCACTCCGACGTCGACACGCTGGAGCGCATTCGGATTCTGGAGGACCTCCGGGCCGGAATGTTCGACGTGCTGGTGGGCGTCAACCTGCTGCGCGAAGGGCTGGACCTGCCCGAAGTGGCCTTGGTGGCCATTCTCGACGCCGACAAGGAGGGATTTTTGCGCAACGTGCGGTCGCTCACGCAGATCGCGGGACGTGCGGCGCGCCATTCGCAGGGCAACGTCATTCTCTACGCCGACACCTGCACCGAATCGATGCGTCTGACCATCGAGCAGAGCAACCGTCGGCGCGAAAAGCAAGTGCGCTACAACCTGGAGCACGAAATGCTGCCGCGGCGCGCCCAGCGCAGCGGCACCGGACAGAGCACCCTGCTGAACGCCCAGCCGTCGGCGGCCGAAATCGACCGGGCGGCCTACCCGCTGGCCGAGGAGCCCTGCCTGGCGGCCGCCGACATCCGGCGCGGATACGGCGCAGGCGACGGCCCGGCACCGGGCATGGGGGAAAACCTCGACGCACTCATCGACCGGGCGCGCGAAGATATGGAACGCGCCGCCAAGGCACTCGATTTTCTGGCTGCGGCCCGTTTCCGGGACCGCATGTACGAACTGCAAAAGCTGCGCGACGAAAACCGGAGGTGATTCGGCCGCACGGACCGGGGCCTCTCAACGCCGAGGCGCAGCCGCCGTTCGGGCGTCACTCCGCGGCATGGCGGAAAGTGAAATACCGGGCGGCCAGGTAGCTGTAAACCGTAGTCACGAAAGTGGTCGCCACCTTGGCGGGCGTCGGCCATACCCCGCACACCTCGACGAAGAATTTCAGCCCCGCATAGGTCAGCAGCACCGACCCGCCCACCGAGAGGGCGTAGCGGAAGAGCTGCGTGCGGGTGCGCAGCGGCGAGCGGCGGAACGCCACGTTGCGGTTGAGCCAGAAGCCGACGAAGAAGGTCAGGGGGAAAGTCAGGGCCAGCGCCGCGATGTGGGGCGAGACCGTGACAAAGCCCAGATCGAAATAGCGGTGTGCGACCACACCGTTATAAATCAGCGAATAACACAGCGGATCGAACAGCAGGTAGGTGACGCCGCCGCAGGCGGCATAGCGGAACACGGGAAGCGGCAGCATCCGCGCGGGCGGGCAGCGATGGAGCCGGTCGAGCAGCCGGACGATCCGATCCGATAACATCAACGGGCGGTATAGGTCCACAGATCGGGGAACGACGACCGCCGTTCGCGGATGAATGCCGCACAGGCATCGGCATCCGCGGCATCGAACGGCGACACCATCCATTTGCTGCCAAAACGATAGACGCCGCAGCGCAGCGACGGGTCTTTCGCTGTCGCCTCCCGAATGGCCCGGGCCGCATTTTCCGGGGTGCTGAACACGCCGATGACCGCATAGTGCCGTCCCGACACGAGCCGTGCGGGCTCATCGGGCGTTCCCGCCGCCGGATCGGATATCGGCGACGGCGCCTCCGCCGATACATCCGCCTGCATCCGCTCCGCAGCGGCAGTCCGTCCGGAGTCGCCCGCATGTTCGGAAGCACCGGTCGGGACGGCCGTCCCGGTCGCCGCTGCGGTTTCGGCCGATGAAGCGTCCGCTCCCGCTGCGGCCGACGCCGGATCGGCGGGAAGAGAAGCGCTTCGCCCCTCCGCATCGGAAAAAGCCTCGGCCCGCCCCTCCGTGTCGGAAGCGGTCTCCGCCCCGGAAACGGCAGCTGCCGGACGCACACGCGCCCCGCTTCCGAAAAGATCGGGATGATACAGATAATATCCGTAGCCGCCGATGGCGATTGCCGCCACGATGGCGCACACGCCGACCCACATGACCCAGTCGCCGCCCGACGACACGCGCACGGGGGCATGGCCCTGGGGGTTGAGCACCCGGTCGAACGCGGGATCGGGCGTGAAATGCTTGAACTTCAGCTCGCCGACCCCCTCGATCCGCAGCCCGTGCTCCCGGCCGACGGCCTCCAGCCAACGGTCGTAGACCTGCCCGGCCGTCGCGGCGTCGCACTTCGCGGCGGCAGCGATCGCATCGGCGAGGGTCGTGCCCCGAAGCTGCGACGAAAAGACGACCGCCCGGTACGGAGGTTCGACCAGACGGCGCGAAATGCGGCGGGCACCCCTCCGCTCGACGGCGAGCGACCCCACTCCGGGCAGCGCCAGCGTTTCGCCCGCAGCGAGCCGGTCGCCGACCAGACGGCCGACTTCGGCGATCATCGGATTTTCGTTCATCGGTTTCGTTTTTTCGTTTTCGCTCCGCCGCCGGACTGCGTTGCGCGGGAGTGCGCCCCGGCAGCGGCCGGCTGCACCGCAGGCCGTTTCAATCCCCACCAGATCATCCCCGCGCCCAGCAGGATGAAGGGGATGCTGAGCCACTGGCCCATGTCGAGCGTCCAGCCCACCTCGAAACTCTCCTGCTCGGTCTTGATGAACTCGATGCAAAAGCGGGTGAGGAAGATTCCCAGAAGGCCGATGCCGAACAGCACGCCCGGCCGGCGGCGGGCCAGGTCGCGGCCGTAATAGAGCCAGCAAAGCAGGCCGAACGTGGCGAGGTAGCAGAGCGCCTCGTAGATCTGCGTGGGATGCACGGCCGCAGGGGCGAACTCATGCACCCACTTGTACGAACGCACGAACTCGAAGCCCCACGGCAGGGTCGTCGCCGTGCCGAAAATCTCCGAATTGAAGAGGTTGCCCATCCGGACGACGGCTCCGCCGATTCCCACGGCGATCATGATGCGGTCGAGCGACCACACGTAGGGCAGCTTGTTTTTGCGCGAAAAGAGCCACAGGCCGATCAGCAGGCCGATCGCGGCGCCGTGGCTGGCCATGCCGCCGTCGCGGAATCCCGTAACGATGGTCCACGGGGCGCTCAGGTACTCCGCCGGATCGTAGAACAGGCAGTGCCCCAGGCGGGCGCCGATGATCGTGGCCAGCGTGCCGTAGAGGAAGATCGACTCCGAAACCCGCTCGGGCAGCCCCTCGCGTTTACAGAAATTGTCGAAAAACTTGGCGCCGATCAGAATGGCGATGGCCCACATCAATCCGTAATAGCGGATGTCGAGCGATCCGATGTTGAAAAACACCGGATCGAAATCCCAGACAATACTCAACGGCTGTATCATTTATTCGAGTTGAAAGTTTCGGTTTCGAAATTCCGCCGCGACGCCGCATGCGTCCGGCGGCTCTGCATCGGGCGGCGGTCTGCGGGGGCCGCCGCGCGTTTCGGCCTTCGGCGGCCGAGGCCGCCTACTGTATGTCCTGAAGCGCCACCTTGCGGAGCGTGAAGGAGAAAGTGCTGCCCACGCCCGGCTCGCTGCGCACCGTGATGCGCTCGCCGTGCGCTTCGATGATGTGCTTGACGATCGCCAGGCCGAGCCCCGTGCCGCCCTGTTCGCGCGAACGCCCCTTGTCCGTGCGGTAGAAGCGTTCGAAGACGCGCGGCAGATCCTCCTTGCCGATGCCCTGTCCGTTGTCCTCGACCTCGACGAGTATCTTGTCCAGCATGTCGCGGAAGCGGATGCGCGTCGAGCCGCCCTCCTTGCCGTAGCGGATCGAATTGATAATCAGGTTGACGAACACTTGGCCGATGTAGTGCTTGTCGGCCAGCACCCAGAAGGTCGAAGGCAGGTTGTCGCTCCCCTTGACCGATATTTTGATCCCCTTGCGGTCGGCTTCGATTTCGGCCTGCTCGGCGATTTCGCGGGCGAGCGCCACCACGTCGAACTTCTCGAAGTCGAGTTTGTTCATGCTGCTCTCCAGCTTCGAAATCGTGTCGAGGTCGTTGACGATGTTGATGAGGCGGTCGATGCTCTTTTCGGCCCGTTCGAGGTATTTGCGGTTGATGAGCTCATCCTCCAGCCCGCCGTCGAGCAGGGTGGAGATGTAGCCCTGCACGTTGAAGATCGGGGTCTTCAGCTCGTGGGCCACGTTGCCCAGATACTGTTTGCGGAAACGCTCCGCCTCCTTCAGCCGGGCGATCTCCCGGTCGTTCGTATCGGCCCAGGCGGTCAGCTCCTCGCCGATGTTCTCCACGCGCTTGTCCTTGAGCTCCGAGAAGATCTCGTTGGTGTGCACGTCGCGCGAAAGGACGATCGAATAGATGGGTTTGAGCTTGTAAGCCACATACTTGCGGATGATGAAGAGCGCCACGAGCGCCACCACGACGAAAACTCCCGCAGCGACGCTGAGCGTCAGCCACCAGACCGAGCGGTACAGCGTCATGCCGACGGCCACGATGACCGCCGCCAGCAGGGCGATCCACAGCGACGCCCCCTCTTTGGTTTTGATTGTGACCATGACGGAACGGTTATTTGTATTGTTGCATGAGGCGGGCGATGTATTTGCCCACGATGTCGAATTCGATATTCACGACCGAACCGACGTCGATCCGGCAGAAATTGGTGTGCTCGAACGTATAGGGGATGATCGCCACGCGGAACGACGACGGCCGCGAATCGCACACCGTAAGGCTCACGCCGTTGACGCACACCGAGCCCTTCTCCACGGTGCAGAGGCCGCCTTCCGCCTGCGGCTCGTATTCGAAGGTGAAGTACCAGCTGCCGTCGGCATCCTCCCGGGCCGTACAACGGGCCGTCTGGTCGACATGTCCCTGCACGATATGGCCGTCGAGCAGCGCATCGGGTTTCATCGAGCGTTCCAGATTGACCAGATCGCCCACCTGAAGCGACCCCAAGTTGCTGCGGTCGAGCGTCTCCCGCATCGCCGTGACGGTGTAGGTGTCGCCCGCGATGTCCACGACCGTCAGACATACGCCGTTATGCGCTACGCTCTGGTCGATCTTCAGCTCCTGCGCGAAGTCCGCACGCAGCGTGAAATCCTTGTTCTGGCGATCCGCGCGGATGCTCACTACTTCCGCCATACGCTCCACAATGCCTGAAAACATATCGTCAAGTATTAACTATCAATTTCGCCTGCACCCGGTAGAGCGTCTTTATATCGCTGACGTCGAGGAGAATATCGTCGTATTTCTCCCGATCGCCGGCAACCAGGCGCAGCCGCTGCGGCTCTTCCGTGGTACGGACGATGCGCAAAGTTACAATTTTTCGGCTGACAATCACATATTCGTCACCAGGAATTATTGCATCCGGCTCCACGCCCCGCAAAACGACCACCGTTCCGGGCGGCACCCGGTCGCCCATGGCGCGGCCCACGTAGTTCATCGCCAGATCGCAATCGCCCAGCTGGGGGAAGATCAGGTAATCGTCGGGCTCCATGCTGCCGACGTAGGCGATGCCCTGCTCCACGTCGAGATTGAAGTAGGGAATCTGCACGCCGCGCCGGCGGTTGTCGGCGAACATCTGTCCGTCGCCCGTCAGCAGCCACAGTTTGTCGATCTGGGGAAACTTCGCCACGATGCGCTGTGCCACATCGAGCGAGATTCCGTTGTTCCCGCGCTTGATCTGGTAGAGGTTTTCACCCCGCGCCAGGCCGATGTGGCGGGCAAAATAGTTGGTCGACATATTCGCCCACTTGATTACGGCCTCGATTCTTTGCCAATTATTCTGCTTTTCGCGCATGTATGTAACAAAATTAAAAAATTATTTCTATCTTTGCAATCCCGGTCCCGTAGTTCAATGGATAGAATATAAGATTCCGGTTCTTACGATATGGGTTCGATTCCCGTCGGGACTACCAAAGCACAGGCGACAGAGCATGACTCCGCACCTGTGCTTTTCTCATGTCCGCCGGTGCACAATTTTTAATCATACAAAAATAACAACAAATTCCGATCCGGCAATAAAAAATAACACTTTCGGACATATTTATGATATTTTTAAGGATTTCGGATCGTACAAACGAGCCCCGGGAAGCCGTGCGATTGCTTCCCGGGGCTTCTCCGCCGCACTCCGCGAACCGTCAGAACGAGAACCGGACACCCAGCCGCAGCGTGAAAGTCAGCGGCGAACGGGTGCGGGCCGTTTCGAGATCGGTGCGGGTGAAATAGCAGGAGAGATCGGGTTCGAAATAGAACCCCACGACATCGGTCAGCCGATACTGGGCCCCGAATGCGGCCGAGGCCGAGAACTGCATGCCGGGCTCCCGAACCCGGTCCGAAGCCAGACGTGCCGCGACGCACCGTTCGAGCATACCCCCCGCACCTATATATAAAGAGAAACTGCGGCGTTCGAAGAACCGCCAGTCCAAACGCAGCGGAATGCCGATGAAATGCAGCCGCTGATCGATCTTCCCGGCACCCGGAGCCGGAGTGAGTTCGGAATGCAGATAGGTGTAAACCGCACCGCTCTGGATCGACAATCCGTGGGGCAGCTCCTTGCGAAAGGTCAGACCGACGCTCAGGGGCTGATGATGACGGAACGAACATTCGTCGTAGCGGAATGCAGGGTCCAGACGGAGCACCCCGTTCTCATCGGCCGCAGGCAGCGCATAGGCGCTCCGCGTGACCCGTCCGGGCGTGGTCGTCCTGCCGGAAACCGCGCCGCCGCCGAACAGGCCGAAAGCGAGCGGACGGCGACTGCGGACGCCCTCGCGGAAGCCGTCCCCCTTCCCGGCCCGTCGTCGAGCAGGGCCCGCAGCAGCGACGACGGCCGCTTCGGACCGAGACAAACTGCCGGAGCGAGCGTCGGAGCGTTCGTTCGGATATTCGCCGGTGCGACCGCCGGCACGTTCCCTGGTGCGGCGATCCGCCTTTTCCCGCGTCGCAGGGCCCGCCCCGCCGCGTTCAGCAGCATCCGCTCCGCCGCTTTCCTGCAAGGTCCGGTCCGGCTTCTCCGCTCCCTCCGGCACGGGTTCGCTCCCGACCTCCTCCCGCAAGCGGGGCGAAGCCGCGCGCAGCCCCTCCGGTCCGGCCGGCCGGGACAGGGCAGCAGCCGCGGCCAGATCCGCCGGTCTTTCCGTCCGGCTGTGCACATCCGCCGCAGCCAAACGCTCCGGGCCCGGTTCCGCTCCGGCACACGCACCGGAATCCGGAATCATCCGCTCCCGCAGGGCGGGGAAGGCATGTTCCGGCACGGACGCTTCGCTGGCCGCGGCCAGCTCCCGTTCGGCCGTATCGGCCGGACGTCCGATCCGCCGTCCCACCTCGACGGCGGCGAACCCGATCAGGAGCACCGCCGCAGCGGCAGCGATCGCCCGGAAGCGCCGTCTCCCCGGCAGGGAGACGACCCTCCGTTCGCGCTCGAGGCGAGCCCATCCCCCGGGGGGGGGCTCGACCTCGGCGTCGAGAAGTGCCCGACGCACCGCATCCGACCAATCGTCCTTGCGTTTCATTCTTCTTTCGACTTCAAATAGGCTCCGATGCGGCGCGCCAGCATGGCCCGCGCCCGGAACAGCTGCGACGAGGAGCTCTTTTCGTTGATGCCCAGCATCCCGGCAATCTCCCGATGTCCGTACCCTTCGATGCAGTAGAGGTTGAAAACCGTCCGGTATCCGTCGGGAAGCTCCGCCACCATGCGCAGCAGCGTTTCGCGCGGCACGGCAGCCACCTCCTCGGCCGACGGCTCGGCCACGTCGTGCAGACGGCTTTCGTCCAGCGGCATCGTCCCCGAACGCTTGCGGCTGCGCAGCCATTCGAGCGAGACGTTGACCGCAATACGCTCCATCCAGGCCCGCAGCGATCCCGGACCGCGCCATTCGAAGCGGCCGACAGCGCCGAAGATCTTCAGATAGGTATCGTGCAACAGATCTTCGGCCGACACCCGGTCGCCCGCATAACGCAGACAAACGGCCAGCAAACGCCCGGCATAGAGGTCGTACAGCTCCTTTCGGGCTGCATCGTCGCCGCACCGGCAGCGTTCGGCAAGGGTTCGTTCATCGCTGCTCACTCGTTCTTTCACTCCTATAAATGGCGTCCGAGAAGAAAAACTGCACCGCGGGAGAAAAAATTTTTTCCGTTTTGCGCAGTAAATCCCGCGTTCGAACGTTTATTGGGTGAAAGGTACTATAAAATAACGGAAATCATGAAAAAAATCGGTTTATTCCTCCTCGCAACCGCCGCGCTCTTTCTCGGCTCCTGCAAAGAAAAAGAATACGACGGCGCCGACTCCGCCTTCGTGGTCACGGTGCGGACCATGCCCGTCGGCTCCGAATACTACTTCGACGCAGACACCGGACACACCATCTATCCGAGCGACAAAAGCCGGATCGGAGCCTACGAAGCCAGGGAGGGACAGCGCGCCATCATCACGTTCAAAAGCCTGCCCTCCATTCCGGGCTACGACATCAGCGCCCGGCTTTACAGCATCGGCGACATCTACACCGGCACGGGTCGGATCATCGCCGACGCCGAAGAGGTGGCCGAACTCTCCGACGATCCCATCCAGCTCTACCGCGCGGGCTCTTACCTCACGCACAAATACCTGACCCTCTATGTGGTCTATTCCGCCAACGACAAGACGAAACACCGGTTCGAACTCGTGGTCAACGACGCCACCCCTTCGTCGACCGATCCCAACTACCTCGACGTCGAACTGCGGCATGCGGCCGACGGCGATCTGACGGGTCCCCATTGCGAAGATTACATCTCGTTCGACATCACCCCCTTCACCGCACGGCTGTCGGGCAAAAACGGCATTGCGCTGCGCGTCAGGACAGGGGTTCAGCCCAACAGCATCCAGACCTACAAAATCGACTTCACGCAAACGGGCCGATAACCCGTCAACGACAATTATCGAGGAAACAGGAAACCGGTCCGCCGTTCGTCGCGGGCCGGTTTTTCGTCGGTGCAGGCCGAATACAGCCCCCGGCCTGCTCCCGGATTCCGGTCACGACATTCCGGTCATACGGTCCCTGACAGCTCAGAAACTTGCTTCCGTCCCCGATTTTCGTATCTTTGACTGCGTCTTAGATACTCCCGCTCGGCAAAATGCAGGCAAGCTTGCTTTTGCCCTCGCTTATTCGTATCTTTGGCTTCGCCTTAGATACTTCGCCTCGGCAAAACGCAAATAAATTTGCTTTTGCGCCCGGCTTATTCGTATCTTTGTATACAGAGGACAAACCAAAAGATTTCATGAACCGATTGACCCTATGCGTCGTTGCGGGCGCCGTGTCGCTCCTCGTGGCCTGCCAATCTTCGAAAGTGAGGATTTCGGGCCGTTTCGTGGGCAGCGATGCGAAACAGATCTATCTGGAGCAGGTCACGCCGCTGGCCGAGACGCTCGCCGACTCGACCCTGCTCGATGACCAGGGTGCCTACGAATTCCGTCTCCGGGGCGTGCCGTCCACGCCGGTGCTCTACAACCTGATCTACGACGGCGAGCGCATTCCGCTGCTGCTGCGCGGCGGCGACCGTCTGACGGTGGGCGCCGTGGGCAGCGCCGTGCGCAACTATACGGTCGAGGGGTCCGGGGAGTCGGAGCTGCTGCGTTCGTTCTACCAGAGCTACGCCGCGGGCGTCCGCAAGCTCGACCGCATCGCCACCCAGCTGGCCGGCACGACCCTCACCGAGGCCCGGCACCGCGAACTGATCGGCGAATACACCGACGAATACTACCGCATCCGCCGCGAGCAGCTGCGTTTCATCATCGAACACAAGGCTTCGCTGGCGGCCGTCTACGCCCTCTACCAGCGGCTGCCGGGCGACAGCTATCTGTTCAACGGCGACAGCGACGTGGTCTACTACCGCACCGTGGCCGAGGCCATCGAGGAGAGCTATCCCGAATCGCCCTATCTGCAACCCCTGCTGGGGGAGATCGCCCGGATGGACAACCGCATCAACCTCACCTCGCAGATCAGCGAAGCGGGCTATCCCGATCTGGAGCTGCCCGACATCTACGGGCGCAAGGTCCGCCTCTCGTCGCTCGCAGGCAAGGTCATTCTGGTGGATTTCTGGTCGGCCGAGGCGGGCAACAGCAACACGCTCAATGCCGAACTGAAGGAGATCTACCGCAAATATGCCGATGCCCCCACGCCGCTGGAGGTTTACCAGGTGTCGCTCGACACGTCGAAGCCCGTCTGGATCAGTGCCGTTCAGGAGCAGGAGCTGCCCTGGATCTCGGTGTGTGACCTGCGGGGCCGTTCGTCGTCGGTCGTGGGCCTTTACAACGTCCGGAAACTTCCGGCCAACTACCTCATCGACCGGGAGGGCACCATTGTCGCCCGGGACATCTACGGCCAGAGCCTGGAGCGGAAGCTGGACGAGCTGACCGGGCGGACCGAGCGTTGAATGCCATGATCTGCTTCGCCTCCGACATCCATCTGGGCAGCGGCGATCCGGCTGCGGCACGGGCCGTCGAGCGGCGTTTCGTCGCGTGGCTCGACCGGGCGGGGCGCGAGGCCGGGACGGTGGTCCTGGCGGGCGACGTGTTCGACTTCTGGTTCGAATACGGCCGGGTCGTGCCGCAGGGGTTCGTCCGCACGCTGGGCAAACTGGCCGAGCTGACCGACCGGGGCGTGCGGGTGATCTTCCTCACGGGCAATCACGACATGTGGGTGAACGGCTATCTGGAGCGCGAATGCGGTCTGGAGGTCTACACTGCGCCGCAGGTGCTTCTGCTGGACGGGCAGCGCGTCTTCGTGGCCCATGGCGACAACATGTGCATCGAAGGCCGGCCGATGCTGCGCCTGCTGAACCGGGTGTTCCGCTCGCGGCTGCTGCGCCGGCTCTTCGCCTGGGGCGTGCATCCCGATCTGGCGATGCGTTTCGGCCGCTGGTGGAGCGGCCGCTCGCGCAAGGCGCACGGCGAAGCCGATGCCCTCGACGTTTCGCACACCGATCCGCTCGTCGGCTACGCCCGCAGCTACGCCGCCGCGCACGGCGTCGACCGTTTCGTCTTCGGCCACATGCACGCCGCCCGCGATTACCGCGAAGGGGCGCTGCAGGTGGTCTGCCTGGGAAGCTGGGAGCGCTCCTCCTCCTGGGCCGAGCTGGACGAGGCGGGACGCCTCACCCTCAAACGATCCGAATCATGAAACAATACCTCGACCTGCTGCGCCGCATCCGCACCGAAGGCGTGGTGCGCGGCGACCGCACCGGCACCGGCACGAAGAGCGTCTTCGGCCACCAGATGCGTTTCGATCTGGCGGAGGGCTTCCCGCTGCTGACCACCAAGAAGGTCTTTCTCAAGGGGGTCATTCACGAACTGCTCTGGTTCCTGCGGGGCGATACGAACATCCGCTATCTGGTGGAGAACGGCGTGCATATCTGGGACAACGATGCCTTCCGCTACTACGGCGAGCTGTGTGCGGCGCGGGGCCTCCGGCCGCTCGGCCGCGAGGAGTTCCTGGCTTCGGCCGGCGGGGAGTCGCCGCTCGACGGATACCGCTACGGCGACCTCGACCACGTCTACGGCTACCAGTGGCGTTCGTGGCCGCGGCCCGACGGCGGGGCGATCGACCAGATCGCGCAGGCCGAGGAGCTGATCCGCCGCAATCCCGAGTCGCGGCGCATCCTCGTGTCGGCCTGGAACGTGGCCGAGGTCGACCGCATGGCGCTGCCGCCGTGCCACGTGCTGTTCCAGTTCTATGTCGCCGAAGGGCGGCTTTCGTGCCAGCTCTACCAGCGCAGCGCCGACACGTTCCTGGGCGTGCCGTTCAACATCGCCTCCTATGCGCTGCTCACGCAGATGATGGCGCAGGCGTGCGGCCTGCGTCCGGGCGAGTTCATCCACACCCTGGGCGACACGCATCTCTACCTCAATCACATGGAGCAGGCCGCGGAGCAGCTCGCCCGCACGCCTCGCCCGCTGCCCCGCATGTGGCTCAACCCCGATGTAAGGTCGGTCTTCGACTTCCGCTACGACGATTTCACGCTCGAAGGCTACGATCCCTGGCCGGCCATCAAGGCGCCCATGTCGTTCTAAATGCTCGATTCCGATGATCTCTCTGATAGTCGCCGTGGCCGAAAACGGCGTGATCGGCGACAAAAACACGCTTCTGTGGCATATTTCCGAGGATTTGAAGCACTTCAAATCCGTGACGACGGGGCATCCCGTGGTGATGGGCCGCAAGACCTACGAATCGCTCGGGCGGCCGCTGCCGGGGCGCCGCAACGTGGTCGTCACGCGCCGGCCGATCGCCATCGAGGGGTGCGAGGTCGTGCATTCGCTCGCCGAGGCGCTGGCACTCTTCCCGTCCGACGAGGAGGTGTTCGTCATCGGCGGCGCTCAGATCTACGCCCAGACGCTGCCTTTGGCCGACCGCTTCTACCTCACCCGCGTGGAACACGCCTACGAGGGCGACACCCGCTTTCCGGAGTGGAATCCCGGCCAGTGGCGGCTCGTGGCTTCGGAGCGCTTCCCGTACGGCGAGCGCTATCCCTATCCGTTCGTATTCGAGACCTACGAGCGGCGGCGCTGAAACGCCGGAAGACGGAACGGGGCGGCGGAAATTCATCCGCCGCCCCGTTCGCCGCTTCTGCTCCGCCGATTACCGCATGAGCAGCGACGAGTCGCCGTAGCTCAGGAAGCGGAAGCCGTGCGCGAGCGCGTAGTCGTAGATGCTGCGCCAGTCGTCGCCCGCGTAGGCGGCCACGAGCAGCAGCAGCGTCGACGAGGGCTGGTGGAAGTTGGTGACGATGCGGCTGACGATGCGGAATTCGTAGCCCAGGGGCGTAATCATGATCTGCGTGGAGGCTTTCAGCCGGTCGAGCCCCTGCGCCTCCATCCACCCCAGCAGCTCCGCCAGCGCCTCGCGCCCCGTGAATTCGTGCGGGAGGTCGTAGAGCTCCCATTGTCCGATCACCCGGTCGGTGTCGGGCGTTCCGCTGCGGCGGATGCGCCAGGCCAGTGCCGCGAGCGATTCGAGCGTGCGCACCGAGGTGGTCCCCACGGCCGTGATCCGGCCCCACTTCTCGAGCAGCCGCGCCACCGTGCTGCGCCGCACCTCGAAATGTTCGGTGTGCATCGCATGACATGCGGCGTTCTCCTCCTTGACGGGCAGGAACGTGCCCGCTCCGACATGGAGCGTCACCTCCTCGAATTCGAATCCGCGCTCCCGCATTCCGGCGATGAGTTCGGGTGTGAAGTGCAGCCCGGCGGTGGGGGCGGCCACCGAACCCTCGAATTTCGAGTAGACGGTCTGGTAGCGGGTGTCGTCGATCGCCTCGCTCTCGCGGTTCAGATAGGGCGGGATGGGGGTGCGCCCCAGGTGCTCGAGCAGCTGCCCGAAAGTGAGCGCTGCATTCCATTCGAAGCGCACGATCCGCTCGCGGCCGCTCTCGCCCGCCGGGAAGGCCCGCAGCTGTCCGGGGTGTCCGTCGAAGGTGAAGTCGGCCGCGATGAAGCCCTCCTTCCACTTTTTCGCGTTGCCCACGATGCACGACCACTCGCAGCTGCCCGTGGCGGCGAAGGCCCGTTCGTAGTCGGCCGGGGCGTGCGGTTCGAGGCAGAAGACCTCGATGCGGGCCCCCGAGGGCTTGTGCATGATGATCCGGGCGCGGATCACCCGCGTGTTGTTGAAGACCAGCAGTTCGCCGGCGGGCAGCCTGTCGCCCAGATCGGAGAAGCGGCCCTCGTCGATGGTGCCGCCGTGCCAGACGAGCAGTTTCGAGGCGCTTCGCTCCGGGAGCGGGTATTTGGCGATGCGCTCGTCGGGCAGCGGATAGTCGAAGTCGTTGATGTCGATGTGTCGTTCCATGGCATGTTGGCGGTTGAATGTGCGGTGCAAAATTACGAAAAAACCGATACCTTTGTTACAAATCGGTCCCTTCATGCGTCTTAAGGGAGAACAGCGATGAAACCGCACACTTTCGAAAACGTCGTCCTGCCGCTCGGCGGAACCATGCACCGGCTGGCCCGGGCCCTGCTCGCCGACAAGGCCGGGGCCGATGATCTGGTGCAGGACGTCCTCGAGCGGCTCTGGCTCCGGCGCGACGCACTCGGGCAGGTGAGCAACCCCTCGGCCTTCGTCCTGCGCAGCGTGCGCAATGCCTGCTACGACGTCCTGCGCCGGCGGGAGCTGCGGCGCACCGAGCCGATCGATGCGGCGGCCGCACGGAGTGCCGATGTCCCTTGCGACGACGCCGAGCTGCTGCGGGCGGCGATGCGGACGCTCGCTCCGATCCAGCGCGAAGTCTTCGTCCTGCGCGACGTCGAAGGGTACGAATTCCGCGAAATCGCCGAAACGCTCGACCTGACCGAAGCGAACGTGCGCGTCATCCTTTCGCGGACGCGCCGTCTGCTGGCCGAACGAATCAAAACAATGGATGCCTTATGAACGAAAACGACCGATTCATCCGGCGCTGGCTCGCCGCCGAAACCACCCTCGACGAGGAGCGCCGGCTCTCCCGGCGCCTCGCCGATGCCTCCGATGCCGACAGCGCCGTCGCTGCGGTGCTGCGCGGCGCCGCAGCCCTGCGGGGCGAACCCGTGCCGTCGTTCCGCCGTCCCGCTCCGCGGCGGCGCCTCCTGGCGTGGAGCGCTGCGGCCGCCGTGCTGATCGCCGCTGCCACGTGGTTCGCCGCCCGCCCCACCGTTTACGGCTACATCGACGGCAGGCCCGTCACCGATGTCGACGAGGTGATCGCTGCCGCCGGGGCGCTCGAACGGCTCGACGATTTCGGCCGTATGCTCCAGGCCGCCGACTCCTTTACCTCCGCCATTCCTTCAAACCGATAGCCATGAAAACGATTCTCCCCCTCCTGCTGTCGCTCGCCCTGCCTCTTGCTGCTGCGGCCCATAGCGACGCCTCCGGCAAAAAACGCTCCCGAGCGGCCGCCAACACGACGCAATGCGCCCCGTATGCCGATGACGAACTCGTCCTCCGCCCGCAGGGGAGCCAGCTCCTGCTCGGAGTGGCGGGTTACGGCATCGTCCTCGGCGACCGGAATTCGGGCCGCCCGAGTGTCGTGACGAATGTCGACGAACGCAAGGATAAACGGGTTTCGGTTTCGCTGCCTTTCTCCTCCATCGAACTGGGCTTCAATGTCCTTACGGGAGTCGACTATACCGGGGCCTGGGCCGGCGACGACGATTTTCTGGAACTGCGCACGGGCAAGAGCATCCACTTCGCCTTCCGCCCGCTCGACCTCAGCGTGGCGCTCGACCGCCGCAACCGGTTCCGTTTCGGATCGGGTCTGCGCTATGTCGCCGACAACTACTCCTTCATCGCTCCGCACACCCTTGCCCGCACCGATGGCGAGCTGCATCCGCTTCCGCTGGACCCCGCACCCAAGAAGTCGAAATTCGTCACTTCGTGGATCGGCATTCCCGTGGAGTTCACCTTCGTCCCGGTCCGCCGCTTTCACATCTCGCTCTTCGCCGCGGGCGACGTGCTGCTCAAGGCCCACACCAAATACAAGAAGCCCAAGACCAAGCAGACGCTCGGCGGCTTCTCGCAGTGGCGCTGCACGGCGGGCGTCTCGGTCACCTACCGCGGACTCGGCGTCTATGCCTCCTATTCGCCCACTCCGCTCTTCGAGAGCGGCGCCGGCCCCAAGACGCATACGATGTCGGTCGGCCTCGCATTCGGATTCTGAAAAGACGCGTTCCATGAAACGGATCTTTCTGACCCTGCTCCTCTGTTTGCCGCTCGCAGCGGCTGCTGAGACGCTCTCGCTCCGAAGTTTCTACGACCGCTATGCCGGATGCGACGGATACCGGACCCTGCTGCTCGGCCGCCGCATGATGCAGATGGCCGCCCGCAACACCTCCGACGAAAGCCTGCACCGCCTGATGGATGGCATCGACGAAATCTTCATGGTGACGGCGCCCGCTTCCGACGAGGGCTTCGAACGGTCGGCCCGCAGCCTGACCGATGGATTCGAGCTCCTCTCGCGGATCGACGAGGAGGGGCAGTCGACCTCTTTCTTCCTGCGCGAGCCCGATTCCGGCGACGGTCCGATCGAATTCCTGATGCTCTCCTCCGATGGATGCGAACGGGTCGTGCTCTGCGTGCGCGGACGTTTCGATGTCCGTCAGATCGCCCGTCTGTCGGCCCTGCTCCCCTCGTTCGGACAGCCGTGACGCCGCTTTCTCCCCGTGTGTGCACGAGACGGTCGACTTTCGGGTCGGCCGTCTTTCGTGTCCGGCAAAAAATCACTATCTTTGCGTCGCTTTAAAGCTATCGAACCCATGAAAACCGATTTTCTGGTCATCGGCTCCGGCGCTGCGGGTCTTTCGTTCGCGCTCAAGGCTGCCGCTGCGGGACATGTCACCGTCGTCACCAAGGGAGAAATGCAGGAGTGCAACACCAACTATGCCCAGGGAGGCATCTGCTCGGTGACCTATGCCCCGGACACCTTCGAGAAGCACATCCGCGACACGCTGGTGTGCGGTGCCGGGAAGTGCGACCCCGAAGCCGTCGAACTGGTCGTGCGGCGCGCGCCCGAACTGATCGCCGACCTCATCGCCTGGGGTACGCGTTTCGACAAGACGCCCGACGGCCGCTTCGAACTCAACCGCGAGGGCGGGCATACCGAGCATCGCATCCTGCACCACGAAGACCTCACGGGGGCCGAGATCGAGCGGGCGCTCGTGGAGTCGGTGCGCCGCCATCCGAACATCGACGTGCTGGAGCACCATTTCGCCGTCGACCTGCTGACGCAGCACCACCTCGGCGAATTCGTCACGCGGCACACGCGGGGGCTGGCCTGCTTCGGAGCCTATGTGCTCGACGAGCGGACCCACGCCATCGAGACCATGCTCGCCCGATTCACCGTCGTGGCGACGGGCGGCTGCGGCAACATCTACTCCTCGACGTCGAATCCCGTCGTGGCGACGGGCGACGGCATCGCCATGTGCCACCGGGCCAAGGCCCTGACCGAGAACATGGAGTTCATCCAGTTCCACCCGACGACGCTCTACAACCCGGGCGAGAAGCCCAACTTCCTCATCACGGAGGCCATGCGCGGCTTCGGAGCCATCCTGCGCCTCCAGTCGGGCGAGGAGTTCATGGACAAGTACCACCCCATGAAGTCGCTGGCCCCGCGCGACGTGGTGGCCCGGGCCATCTACAGCGAAATGACGCGCCGCGGCGAAGATTTCGTCTACTTGGACGTTACGCACAAGGACCCCGAGTCGGTCCGCAGCCACTTCCCCAATATTTACGAGAAGTGCAAGTCCATCGGTATCGACATCACGCGCGACTGGATTCCCGTGACGCCGGCGGCCCACTACTGCTGCGGCGGGGTGAAGGTCGACACCAACGGAGAAACCTCCGTCAGGCGGCTGTACGCCCTGGGCGAAACGTCGTGCACGGGGCTGCACGGGGCCAACCGTCTGGCTTCGAACTCCCTGATCGAGGCGGTCGTTTACGGCGACCAGGCGGCCCGCCACACCTCGCAGCTGCTCGGCAAGGTCGATTTCCAGGAGGGTATTCCCGACTGGGACTTCGAGGGCACGCAGCGCACCGAGGAGATGCTCATGCTCATCCAGTCGAAGCGCGAGGTGCAGCAGATCATGTCCAACTACGTGGGCATCGTGCGTTCGAACCTCTCGCTCAAGCGGGCCATGCGGCGCCTCTCGATCCTCTACGAAGAGACCGAGGAGCTCTACGGCAAGACCAAACCCAACCGCGAGCTGTGCGAATTGAGGAATATGATCGCCGTGGCCTATCTGGTCATCAAGCAGGGCCGCGAGATCAAGGAGTCGGTCGGCTGCCACTACAACATAGACTATCCCAAAGAGAATTAAAAATGAAAAATTAAGAATTGAAAATCATTTTTCCGGAAGTCGGCCTTGCAGCAGAGCAGGGCACCGCTCTGTTCCCGACCTTCGCGATTTTTAATTTTTCATTCTTAATTTTTAATTACCGACTATGGCTTTACACGACGAAATAGCGCGCCGCCGCACCTTTGCGGTGATCGCCCACCCCGATGCGGGCAAGACGACCCTCACCGAAAAACTGCTGCTCTTCGGCGGCGCCATCCACGTGGCCGGGGCCGTGAAGAGCAACAAGATCAAGAAGGGCGCCACGTCGGACTTCATGGAGATCGAGCGCCAGCGCGGCATCTCGGTGGCCACGGCCGTCATGGGCTTCGAATACGCCGGCTGCAAGATCAACATCCTCGACACGCCGGGTCACGAGGACTTCGCCGAGGACACCTACCGCACGCTCACGGCCGTCGATTCGGTCATCATCGTCATCGACGGCGCCAAGGGCGTCGAGGCGCAGACGCGCAAACTCATGGAGGTATGCCGCATGCGCCGGACGCCCGTCATGGTCTTCATCAACAAACTGGACCGCCCGTCGAAGGAGCCGTTCGACCTCCTGGACGAGGTGGAGAAGGAGCTGCACATCCGCGTGCGGCCGCTGGCGTTCCCCATTTCGAACGGCCCGACGTTCAAGGGGGTCTACAACCTCTACGAAAAGAATCTGTCGCTCTTCACGTCGGACGAGAAACTGACGGCCGACGCCTCGACCGTCGAAATCGACGACCTGACGTCGCCGCTGCTCGCACAGCACGTCGGCGAAAAGCTGGCCGGTCAGCTGCGGCAGGATGTCGAGCTGGTGGAGGGCGTCTACGATCCGTTCGACCGCGACGCCTACCTGCGGGGCGAGCTGGCTCCCGTTTTCTTCGGGTCGGCGGTCAACAATTTCGGCGTGCGCGAGCTGCTGGAGTGCTTCGTGCGCATCGCCCCCTCGCCGCGTCCGGCTTCGACCGAAACGCGGACCGTGGAGCCGCAGGAGAGCAGGATGACGGGCTTCGTCTTCAAGATACACGCCAACATGGACCCCAACCACCGCGACCGCATCGCCTTTCTGAAGATCTGTTCGGGCACGTTCGAACGCAACCGCAACTACCTCCACGTGCGCAGCGGCAAGCAGATGAAGTTCTCGTCACCCACGGCTTTCATGGCCGAGAAGAAGTCGGTCATCGACTTCGCCTATCCGGGCGACATCGTGGGTCTGCACGACACGGGCAACTTCAAGATCGGCGACACCTTCACCGAGGGCGAACGGCTCAAATTCACGGGCATCCCTTCGTTCGCGCCCGAACAGTTCCGCTACATCGAGAATGCCGATCCGATGAAATTCAAGCAGCTGGCCAAAGGCATCGACCAGCTTATGGACGAGGGCGTGGCGCAGCTCTTCACCTCCTCGCTCAACGGCCGCAAGATCATCGGCACGGTCGGCGCGCTCCAGTTCGAGGTGATCCAGTACCGTCTGGAGCACGAATACAACGCCTCGTGCCGCTGGGAGCCCATTTCGATCTACAAGGCCTGCTGGATCGAGAGCGACAATGCCGCGCAGCTGGCCGACTTCAAGAAGCGCAAGCACACCAACATGGCCGTCGACAAGCACGGCCGCGACGTCTTCCTGGCCGACACGAGCTATGCGTTGGCGCTGGCCCGGGAAAATTTCAAGGATATTCGGTTCAGTTTCGCGTCGGAATTCTGATCGGGCGGAATGCGCACCCTTTTGCGGGTGCGGAATGCCTCTCCCCTGCTTCGGGCTCCGGCGTGGCTTCGTCCCTTGTGCGGACACTTATGAGGGGCCCCGCCTCTCTCTTTCCGGCATTGCCTCTTCCTCTTTTGTCCCCCTTCCGGCCGCTTCGTGCCTTGCAGGAGAGGGACTGCCGGCCGGGAAGTCAGCGCTGCGCATCGAGGTCGATCGTGCGGCCCGTCAGGCGGCTCTCCTCGGCGGCGAAGCAGATGCGGTGGCTCTCCACCGCTTCGCCGATCGGTGCGCGGAACGGATGGGCGGACGAATGCACGGCCTCGATGAAGTCCTCGATCAGCCGCAGGTCGGCGCCCGCATGGTAGGGCTGGCCGAAAAGGTCCGTAAAATCGTACTCGCGGACCTCTCCGCGGAAAGGACGCACCGTCAGCCGCTGTTCGTCGCCTTCGATTTCGCCGCCCGTCAGGCGGATGCGCGTGCGGCGCAGGTCGTCGGCCGTGAGCATGTCCATCGTCAGGCTCACCGTGGCTCCGTCGGCCATCTCCAGAGCGAGCACCTGACGGTCCACCACGTCGTTGTCGCAGCGGAAGACGCAGCGTCCGTGCGGACCGCTGCGCAATTCGTTCATGATCGCCTCGTCGAGGGTCGACCCTTCGGGGACGTCGAAATTCGAAATCCAGTCCCGGCGCACGAGGTAGAGGTCGCGGGCCGAGTAGGGGCATTGCGCCTCCTGCCGGCAGTCGATGCAGCGTTCGGCGCTGCCTGCGGGGGCGTTTTCCGGACGGAACCATCCGAGCGAACCGAATGACGACAGCCTGCGGCAGCGGCTGCCGAGAATCCAGAGCAGAAAGTCGATGTCGTGGCAGCATTTGGCCAGCAGCATCGCATTGGCATCCTGCGTGCGGCGGAAGATGCCGCGCACGTAGCTGTGCATGGCCCGGTCCAGCCCCACCGAGACGATGTGGTCGATCGAGACCACGCGCCCCAGCTCTCCCGAAGCGACGATCTCCCGGATTTTGCAGAAATAGGGGTGGTAGCGCAGCACGTAGCACACGCCGGCCAGAACACCGTGCCGACTGGCTGCACGTTCGATTTCGAGGCACTCGCCGAGTTGTTGGGCGACGGGTTTTTCGATCAGCACATGGTGTCCCGTGCGGATCGCCCGCAACACCGGATCGCGGTGCACGTCGTCGGGCGAGGCCACGAGCACGGCATCGGCATCGATTCCGGCGCCGAACAGCTGCTCGTAACGGACGAAGCAGGCTTTGTCCGGAATGCCGAAAGCCTCGGCCACGGCCCGGCGGCGGGTGCCGTTGGGTTCCGCCACGGCGACGGGACGCAGGCGCTCGGGGTGCAGCCGGGCGTATTCGAGGTATTTGTTCGCGCGGTTTCCGGCTCCGATTACGGCCAGCCGCACCGGTTCGGAAGATGTACGCATTCGGTTCATGGTCGGGTATATCATTCAAGGGACCGGCCGTTGAAAGCCGATCCCCGTTGTGCGGTTCGCTCGCTGCCGGTGGCGCCGGAGCGTCTGCCGCCGGATTTTTTCATTCGGTTTTATGTGCCTTTTCTCGTCTCGGCATGGCTCGTGCAAGCACGGCTCTGCGCTCGGTTTGTCGAAAAGGTCCGTTTCGGCGGGCGGCCGTTCCAAGATGCGTCCGGTCCGGAAACTCCCGGACCGGACGCACCTTGAAAGGATTCATCGTTTGCAATCTCCGGGCGCGAGCTCGCGGACACGGACGTTGCGGAACTGGATGCCCGCACCGTGGCCGCAGAAGCAGATGTAGCCCGATGGGTTGAACAGTCCGGGGTGTTCGCGGCCGTCGACCGTGCCGGGCTTCGTGCCGTTCGCTGCGACGTTGCGGCCGCCGCAGGCTTCGCGGATGTCTCCGTCGACGATCACCTGGCCGTTGACCGTCACGCGGATGCGGTCGCCGCAGGCATCGATCTCCATCGAGTTCCAGGTGCCGCGCATGGGGAATACGACCCGCTCGGCGGGGATGATGCCGTAGACCGATCCGTGCTGCTGGTAGCGCTGCAAACCCTTATAGATCGGTGCGTCGTGGTCGAGCACCTGGATTTCCATGCCCTCGTAAGCCGCGTCCACACCCATCCGGGTGCGGATGCCGATACCGTTGTTGACGCCTTCGGTGACGAACCGGAATTCGAAACGCAGGTTGAAGTCGCCGTATTCGTCGACGGTGTAGAGGTTGCCCGAACCGCCGTATGCGGCCGAGACGTCGAGCACTCCGTCGCGGATGACGTAATTGACCTTGTTGCCCTGCCATTTGTCGAGCGAGCTGCCGTCGAAAAGCACTTCGTAGCCCAGTTCGCGTTCCTCGGCCGGAAGTTCGAACAGCTGCACCTCGGCCGACTCCGTGGCGGGAAGCTTCTCCAGAATGCCCGTGATTTCGTCGACCGAATAACCCGCGTCGGCGCCGGGAAGGGTCCGGTAGATGTCGCGGGCGCGCTCCAGCAGTCCGCGGACGGTTTCGCCGCCCGGCATGGGTACGGTTTTGCCCGCGATGTTCTTCACGGCTGCTGCGGCAGCCGCTTCCGTGCCGGGATCGGCGAGGTATTCGCCGGCCAGCAGCAGAGCCGGACGGACGTGCACGTCAGCGAGAATGCGGAGCAGGCTGTTGCGTGTGGCGGTCGAGGGTTTCAGCTCCAGAGCGCGGCGGCACAGCTCGAAACGCTCCTCGTCCGAGCGGTCGGCGCGGGCCGTCAGCTCGGCGTAGCGCTGGAGCGCCCGGTCCTTCAGGTCGCCCCGCTCCTCGGACAGGTCGTACAGCACGCGCAGCATCGAGGGATGGTCGATCGAAAGCAGGGCTGCGAATGCCTCCTCGCTGCCGCCCGCACGGAACTCGGCGAGCAGCTTGCCGATCGCTTCGGGGGTGTGCGTCGCCGCCAGCACCGGATAGTAGCGGGCCGGAACTTTCGAGGTCTGCATGTACCGGTCGACCCGGGCGAACTGTGCGTCGGGCGTCAGGAAGCCCAGAGCTTTCATGAGGGCGGTCTGGATCGCGGCGACGTCGGACGATGCCGCATGATCGAGCAGTCCGGCCATCCGGTCCGCATCCTCTGCGTCGACCGTATTGGTCAAAGCCCGGTAGGCGGCGCTGCGCACGGCGGCGTCCGTCGATCCGGCCAGAGCGGATATCTCCTCCTTGGCGTCGGGTATGCGGCGCCGGGCGGCCAGTTCGAGCGCCGCGATGACCCGCCGGGGCTCTTCGCTTTGCAGCGCGGGAACGATTGCCGGGGCGATCGGGGCGGGGAATGCCAGCAGGGCCCGCTGCGCTTCGGCGTCGTAGCTTCCGCCCAGGAGGGCTGCCAGCGCCTGGAGCGACTCTTCGCCGCCGATCCTGCCGGCGGCGCGGATCGCCTCGCGGACCACGTTCGGATCATCCGATCCGATGGCGCGGACGATCATCGGGCGCTGCGCTTCGGCGTGCCGTCCGCCCAGATAGCGGATGACCGCTGCGAGCGCTTCGTTGTCTCGGGGCGCTGCCGCGATCTTCGCCTGCAGGGCGTCGCCGCCCGCGTCGGCGGCTTCCAAGGCGGCGTAGCGCAACTCTTCGGGACCGCGGCGGACGGCATCGAGCAGCAGGGCCGATGTCCGCTCCGTGCCCTGTGCGTCGACCAGCACCTGCAGGGCGCCGCCCCGGACGAACGTGTCGCTGGATTTCAGCAGGCTTTTGGCGGCTTTCGCGGCGGCGGCCTTGTCGGCGGCCGAATCCGTGCGGGCCAGACGCGCCGCCAGTTGCAGCGCGGCATCGGTGGCCTCCGTGGCGTCGGGTCCGTATCCGGCAGCGCGCGCCGCTGCGAGCAGCAGGGGCATCGAGCGGGCCGTGCCGCAGTTCGCCAGGGCATGGTGGATGACGGCGAGCGTCGGGACGTCGGCGTCGGCGGCCCACTTCAGCAAGGCGGGCTCGGCCGCCCCGATGCGTCTCTCCGCGGCCGCATAGGCCAGCTCGGCATCGGGTGCCGCGCTCTTTTCGATCAGCGCGAGGATCGTCGGCTCGCTGCCCGGAATCGAGATGATCGTGCGCAGGGCATGATCGCGGAGGTATTCGTCATCGAGACAGGCGGCGATCGCGTCGAGGTCCTCCGCCGTGGCGCACTGCCGGAGCAGCGAAAGCAGGAAAGCCCGGTTGGCATTGTCGGTGCAGCGTGCGAGCGCCGTCTTGAGCCCCTGGCGCACTTCGGCGCACTGGGCTTCGCGTCCCGCTTCCGTGACATAGGCCACCACGCCGTTGAGGGCGTATTCGAATGCCGCGTTGGGCCCTTCCGAAGCCGGAACCATCATGGCGGCGATCGACTCCACGCCGCAGCTTCCCGTGGCGGCGAGCTCGCCCATGACCTCGTTGTAGACGGCCGGCGTGCTGGCCGGCAGCTGGGCCAGAGCGTCGGCGATGACGGTCGCCGTCGTGCGCTGGCGGGCATCCTGCGCGCATGCGCCGAACGGCACGGATGCGAGCAGGCATATCGAAAGAATCAGTTTTTTCATGGTTTCGGTCGGTTTAGATTTTCCATGGACCGCGCATCGGCTGGTCGATGAGTCGGTTGGCTGCGTCGTCGCCGATGAAGAGCTGCTTGTCGGGATCGAAATGCAGCGTGCGGTTCAGACGCAGGGCGCAGGCGCCCAGGTTGACGAGCGTCGACGAACGGTGTCCGCGCGTTTCGTCCAGCGCGAAGCGCTCGCGCTTGCGGACGCATTCGAGGAAGTCGGTGTTCTGCGGTTCGGGATCGGGCAGCTCGGCCAGACGCTCCATGACGTTGGGGATCGTGCAGCGGAATCCCTGGTAGACCTTGCCCAGCGGACCCTCGATGTAGGGGGTGTCGCCCTTGCTTTCGAACCCTTCGCCTTCGAGCACGATCCGGCAGCCGTCGTCGTAGGTGTAGACGATCTTGCGCCAGATGCCCACGGCGTCGGAGTGCTGCTGCGGGGCGTCGACCTCGACCTTCACGGGCGAGGTTTCGTCCTTGCCCAGCAGGTACTGCACGGGGTCCATGTAGTGCTGTCCCATGTCCGTCAGACCGCCGCCGTCGTAGTCCCAGTAGCCGCGGAAAGTGGCGTGGACGCGATGCGGGTTATAAGGCTTGTAGGGTGCCGGACCCAGCCACATGTCGTAGTCCAGTTCGGCGGGCACGGGTTCGGGGCGGAGGTTCTCCTTGCCCACCCAGAAGAATTTCCAGGCGAAGCCCGTCGCGCCCGAGATCGTGACCGTCAGGGGCCATCCGAGCATGCCGCTGTCGATGAGCTTCTTGAGCGGCTGGACCGTCGTGCCCAGACCGTAGAAGGTGTCGGTGAAGCGGAACCACGTGTTCAGCCGGAAGATGCGGTTGTTGCGCCGGACGGCCTCCACCACGCGCTTGCCCTCGCCGATGGTGCGGGTCATGGGCTTTTCGCACCAGATGTCCTTGCCCGCCTTCGCCGCTTCGACGGCCATGATGCCGTGCCAGTGGGGCGGGGTGGCGATGTGCACGATGTCGACGTTCCTGTCGGCGATCAGGTCGCGGAAATCGTGGTAGGCGGCCAGCTCCTGACCGAACTTCTTGCGGCCCAGCTCCAGGGCGCTTTCCAGGTGTTTGCGGTCGACGTCGCACACGGCCACCAGGCGGCAGCGTTCGTCGCTGGTGAAGTGGTAGGAGCTCTTGCCGATGCCGCCCGTGCCGATGATGCCTTTGGTGAGCTGGTCGCTCGGGGCGATATGTTTCGGACCGCCGAGCACGTTGCGCGGTACGATGGTCAGCAGCGCCAGACCGCCGGCCGTTTTGAGAAAATCTCTGCGGGATGTACTCATGATCGTTTTTTCGGTTACAGGGTTTCGAGACGGAGGTTGCGCCACAGCACCTTGATGCCGCCGCCGTCATGGATTTGCAGGGCGATGCGGCCGTGCGCCGCACCGATGGCCGAATCGGTCAGGTCGACCATCTCCTCGCCGTTGAGCCACGTCTGCACGCGGTCGCCCTCGACCCTCAGGCGCAGCGTGTTCCATTCGCCCTCCTTGAGGACGGACTCCTTCTCCTCGGGGATCTGCACCAGCCAGCCGCGGCCGTAGGATTCGTAGATGCCGGCCGTGTCGTAACCCTTGGGAGCCACTTCGCACTGCCATCCGTGCACCTTGACGGGCGGCTCGACGAACGAGCGGAAGAAGACGCCCGAGTTGCCGTTGGCGAGCTGCTTGAATTCGAGCGTGAGGTCGAAATCGTCGTAGTAGGCGCGCGTGGCCAGGTAGCCGTACTGTTTGTCGGGACCGCTTTCGCAGACCAGGTTGCCCTCGGCGTCGACATACCATTTCTCCGTGCCGTAGGCTTCCCAGCCCGTCAGGTCGCGGCCGTTGAAGAGTTCTTCGACCCGGCCGGCCTTGCGGGGCAGCTCCTTGATCTTCAGGTTGCGGAACGAAGCGGGGTAGCCGTGGTCCTGGAGGCAGATCACGCCGCGGTGCGAAAGACCGTACTCCGGAGCGCCGTTCCATTTGCCGCTGTCCTTGCGGGCGAACCAGTCGTCGGTGTAGGCCTCGAATTCGAGAATCTTATGGCCGTTGAGCCAATGTTCGACGTGTCCGTTGTCCCAGACGATGCGCGACGAGTTCCATTCGCCCTGCGGATTGACGAAGAGCGAGTCGGGGTCGGGCAGGTGCATGGCGTAGTCCACGCCCAGCTTCTGCCACTCCTCCAGACGCGTGGGGGCGTTCTCCTCCTCCCAGCCTTCGTTGTCGATGAGCTGGTATTCGGGGCCCGTGACGTAGGGGACGGCGAAATAGGGATTCTCGACCACGTGGTAGAGCATGCCGCTGTTGCCGCCGTGCGAAAGTTTCCAGTCCCAGTCGAGGATGAAGTTTTCGTACTGCCGTTCGGTGACGATGTAGCCCGACAGGTCGCTGCCGTCGCCGTTGGCCTGGATACAGCCGTCCACCACGTGCCACGGCTGGGTGAGCGAGTCGCCGTTGTAGTCTTTCCAGCCGTCGAGCGTGCGGCCGTCGAAAAGCAGCTGCCAGCCGTCGGCGACTTCCTCCCTGGTCAGGGTGTTGTGGCGGGCCGTGGTGCAGGCCGCCAGCATCGCAAGGGCGAGCGCCGCCGCGACCGTTGTTCCTTTGTTCTTCATTATGCGTTGTGTTTTTGGTTGTCCGTTCTTTCGCACGACCAGCCCCCCCCCCGCCCGCAGAACATCCGGAGATGCGGTGCGGACAAAGCGGTTTCGGGTGCCGTCGTCTTGAGAACAAAAGTAACGATTCTTCTGCGAAGAAAGGGTGTGCGAATCAAAAAACACACGATTTTATCGTTTTTTTATTCGATATTACTGCGTCGGAAGTCCGGGGATGGGGCGGGGCGGAACTTCCGCGGGAAAGGACCTTCGTCCCTGCCCGAATGCGGAGGAGCGGCACGGCATGCGTCGTGCACGGACAAATATATAGGTGTAAGGGCCGCCTCCCGGGAGTGTGCGCCGCGATCTTCGGCGGCGCCGTTTACTCGCAGGAGGGCGCTTCGCTCCCGACGCGCATTTCGATCGACGCTCCCGACCATTGGTTGACGGCGCGCCGCTGGTGCAGGATTTCGCGGCCGTCGGACCGGATGTCGATCTCGACGTCGAAAGGCCGGGCGGATTCGATGTCGTTGCCGTCGGGGAGCCGGTGGGGAATGATGTAGACGTAGAGTTGCAGGTGGTCGCAGGGTCCGGTCTCGAGCGCCGGGCGCCGGGCGGGATCGTAATCCGCGGGCGGACGCTCCGCGCCGCTTCCCGGATCGGCGACGCGCGATTCGGCCGAGGCGAATCCGATGCGGCGGTCGCCGCGGTCGAACAGACCGCACATGAGCGTCACGTTGTAGCGCCACCATCCTTCGTAGCGGCTCGAAATTTCGATGCGGAATCCCCGGTTCGTTGCCATGCGGCAAAGATAATACAACTTGCGTGCAACCGCAAATAAAACCTCCGCCGCACCGCCGCGCGTGTTAAAACTCGAATAATTCTTTGCAAATGTCCTATTTATTCGTAAATTTGCGCACTAATTGCGTTCGAATGGATGTAACGAAAAGATATTCGATCGCCTACAAAGGCCTGAAAAACGGTCTCCACGACTTCGATTTCAAGGTCGGCAGGGAGTTGTTCGAGGCTTTCGGCAATACGGAGATCAAGGACGGCGATTGCGACGTGCACGTGCGGCTCGACCGTGCGGAGACGATGCTCGCGGCCGACGTGACCGTCGAAGGCGGGGTCGTGGTCGCATGCGACCGCTGCCTGGAGGATTGCCGGATTCCCGTCCGCTACGAAGGGCGACTGCTGGTGAAGTTCTCCGATCCGGCGGGCGAGTACGACGGCGAGGTGCTGTGGCTGCTTCCCGGAACCGACGAGGTGGACCTGGCGCAATACATCTACGAAAGCATCGTACTGTCGCTTCCCTACCAGCGGGTGCACCCCGAGGGGGAGTGCGATCCCGCGATGCTCGAACGCTTCCGCATCGTCACGGACGAGGAGTTCGCCCGCATCGAGGCGCGGCACGGTTCGGATTCCGCCGCACCGGAGTGGGCCAAACTGGCGGAGCTCCGGGAGCGGATGCGGCCCGACGGGGCGGAGGGGTGTTCCGCCGACGGCGAGTCCGGCGGAGATCCGGCATGCGATCAGTGAGGAAAGATACGTTAAACTTATAATTACAACAGCAAAATGGCACATCCTAAACACAAAATCTCGTCGACCCGGCGCGATAAGAGAAGAACCAACTACAAGGCTGCGGTCCCGACGGTGGTGACCTGCTCGAACTGCGGCGCCGCCACGCTTTACCACCGCGTATGCCCCGAGTGCGGCTTCTACCGCGGCAAGCTGGCCATCGAGAAGAAGGCTGCCGAATAAGTCCGGCGGCGAAAAAGAGCGCATCCCCGCGGGAGCGGCTCTTTTTTAGTTTCCAAAGCACACCCGAAGCGGGCCGCGGCACCCGGACGGTGCCCGGCTCAAGCGCAGGGGGAAGAAACCTAAACGCACGAATATGTTAAAGATTGGTGTAGATGCCATGGGCGGCGACTTCGCTCCCGAAGCGGCTGTCAAAGGTGCCGTCATGGCGCTCGACGCCGTCGGCGAAGAGAGCCGGATCGTCCTTTTCGGCGACCGGGAGCGTATCTGCGCCGTGCTCGACACCCTGGGGTGTCCGGCCGAGCGCTTCGACATCGTGGCCACCACGGAGGTGATCGAGATGGGCGACCATCCGGCCAAGGCGTTTCAGGCCAAGAGCGATTCGAGCATCACGGTCGGCTTCGGCCGTCTGGCGGCGGGTGCCGTCGACGGTTTTGCGAGCGCCGGTTCTACCGGAGCCATGATGGTCGGTTCGATGTATGCGGTCAAGCCCATCGCCGGGGTTATCCGTCCGGCGATTTCGTCGCTCGTGCCGACGGTGGCGGGGCGTCCGGCTCTGATTCTGGACGTGGGGCTCAACGTCGACTGCAAACCCGAGGTGCTGGCCCAGTACGGCCTGATCGGTTCGATCTATGCCGAGGCGGTTCTGGGAATCGCATCGCCGCGCGTCGCCGTGCTGAACATCGGCGAGGAGGAGACCAAGGGCAATGCACAGGCCCGGGCCACCTACGAACTGCTCGCGGCGGAGCGGCGCATCAATTTCGTCGGCAATGTCGAGGGGTCGCACATCTTCTCGGGCAAAGTGGCCGATGTGGTCGTCTGCGACGGTTTCGTGGGCAACACGGTGCTGAAGATGGCCGAGGGGCTCTACCGGATCAACAAGGCTCTGGGAGGCGGCAATGCCTTCTGGGACGCGATGAACTACGAAAACGTGGGCGGCACCCCCGTTCTGGGCGTCAACGCCCCCGTGGTCATCGGCCACGGATGCTCCTCCCCGCTGGCGATCCGCAGCATGATCCTGACCACCGAGCGTTGCATTCGGGCAGGTCTTGTGACCCGTCTGCAACGTGCATTCAACGAGTAATTTAGCAAGCAAACAATGGCAAAAATAACAGCAGCGATAACGGGTGTCGGCCAGTATCTGCCGGACTATCTTCTGACCAACGACGAATTGAGCCGCATGGTCGACACCAACGATGAATGGATCGTTTCGCATACGGGCATCCGGACGCGTCATATCCTCAAGGGCGAAGGCATCGGCACCTCCTACATGGGCGCCCGCGCCGTGATGAATCTTCTGGACAAGACGGGCGTCGACCCGATGGAGATCGACGCGGTGATCTGCGCGACGATCACTCCCGACATGTTTTTCCCCTCGACGGGCAATCTGATCGCCGACCAGGCCGGCTGCAAGAACGCATTCGCCTACGACGTGTCGGCCGCCTGCTCGGGCTTCCTCTTCGCCCTGACGACGGGGGCCGCCTTCGTCGAATCGGGCCGCGGCCGGAAGGTGATCGTCGTGGGAGCCGACAAGATGTCGTCGATCGTCGACTACACCGACCGCTCCACCTGCCCTCTGTTCGGCGACGGGGCCGCTGCCGTTCTGCTGGAGCCCAACACCGAGGGGCTGGGCGTTATCGATTCGATGCTGCGTTCCGACGGCTCGGGCGAGTTGCAGCTCTACATGAAGGCGGGCGGTTCGCGCTATCCCGCTTCGGCCGAGACGGTGGCCAACAACTGGCATACGATCACGTGGGACGGTCAGGCCGTGTTCAAGGCTGCCGTGTCGAAGATGGCCGACGTGTCGGTGGAGATGATGGAGCGCCACAACCTGACGGGTGACGACATCCGCTACCTGGTTCCGCATCAGGCCAACCTGCGCATCATCGACGCTACGGCGCGGCGTATGGGCATCTCGCACGACAAGTGCATGATCAACATCGACCGCAACGGCAACACGACGGCGGCGACGATCCCCTCCTGCCTCTACGATTACGAAAAGGAGTTGCGGCCGGGCGACAACCTCATCATGTCGGCTTTCGGCGGCGGTTACACGTGGGGTGCGATCTACGTCAAGTGGGCTTACGACGGCTCGAAGAGCTGTCAGAAGGACGAACTGAAAAAATAGCGCCGGGACACTCCCGCTCGGAAAATCGGGACCCCGGAGCCGAAGGCGCCGGGGTCTTTTTTCGGCCGTCGTCCGCCCCTCCCCGAAGGAGTCGCGCACCTGCCGATGTGCGGTAAAGCTGTTTTGCCGCCCTTTTTCCGATTTCGGTGCCGATTTTGCAGGGAATGGACCGGTATAAAACGATACGACCATGAAAAAACTGACGATTCTTTTGGCTGCCGCCGCTCTTGCGGTGATCGCAGTCCCCGCCCTGGCCGGCAACGACCGGGTGATCGGTGTGGAGCAGCTGCCCGCTGCGGCGCAACAGTTCCTCCGGAACCATTTCTCCGAGGCGGAGGTCTCCTACGCCAAGGTCGACGAGGACATCCTCGGCGACGAATACAAGGTGGTCTTCACCGACGGGACCTCGGTGGAGTTCGACAAGGAGGGCGTGTGGCTGGAGATCGACGCCAAGCACGGCACGGTGCCCGCATCGGCCGTCCCGCAGCAGATCCGCGAGTCGGTGGCCAAGCGGTTCGCCGGCCGGACGATCCGCAAGATCGAACGCGAGCGCCGCGGTTTCGAGGTGAAGCTCGACAACGGCCATAAGCTCGAATTCGACCGGACGATGCAGCTCGTCGACATCGACGACTGACCGCGCCGGGCGGCGGAGCGTTCCGTGCCCGAATGTGCGATTCGCCCCTGACCGTGCAGTCGGCCGGGGGCGATTTTTTGCGTGCAGGAGGTGTCGTTTCGGCCGGCTGGGAGTATGGGGTCGGCTGATAGCGCCATAAAATATAACGATGGAAGGAGTGTCCGTTTTGTGAAAAACTGTTGTATCTTTGCAGCAGTTAACCGACAACATTCCTAAAACATAATTGCCATGTTGAGTGAAAAACTGCACGATGCGCTCAATGCGCAGGTCAATGCCGAACTGTGGTCGGCGTATCTCTATCTTTCGATGTCGCTCGACGCGGAGAGCAAGGGGCTGAAAGGCGTGGCCAACTGGTTCTACATCCAGTTCCGCGAGGAGCAGGACCATGCCCGGATCTTCATGAACTACATCCTTTCGCGCGATGCCGAGGTCAAGCTGGCTCCCATCGCCGAGGTGCGCACTTCGTGGGCTTCGCCGCTGGAGATGTTCCGCGACACGCTCGAGCACGAGAAGAAGGTGACCGCCATGATCCACAACCTGGCCGCCATCGCTTCGGACGACCGCGATTTCGCTTCGTCGAACAAACTCGTCTGGTTCATCGACGAGCAGATCGAGGAGGAGGAGAATGCCCGCGGCATGATCCAGGCTTTCGAGGCGGTCGAGGGCAACAAGTTCGGGCTCTACATGCTCGACAAGGAGCTCGCCTCCAGAACCTATGCGGTGCCGTCGCCTCTGGCCGCCGCCGAGGAGTAAACGATTGCCTGTGACGCAGAATCGTTCCGGTGCTTCGAAAGGAGTGCCGGTTTTTTTTGCAGATTCGAAATAAAAGTTTTATATTTGCACCCGATAACAGCGCGGAAAAAGGGGAATTTTTCCGACCGGTCCGATTCTTCAGGGAAGAATGGAGTTGCGTCACTTGAGACCGGAGTCCCCTTTCCGCGCTTTTTCCGTCTCCGGGGTTGTGCCCTTTGCGGGATAATCGATGCCTGCACGATGCGCCTGCTCATGCTGCCGGGCCCTCGGGATGCGGTAGAGCCGCCCCTCCTTGAGCAGCCGCGCGCCGGTCTGGTGGAACGTGAAGGGAACGCCCGCCCGGATGCATTGATCCCGAATGCCGAGCACCCAGTCGAAATCGCACGTGCGGGCTTCGGGCCCCGACTCTCTGCCGACCGACAGCTCCTCGATCGAGTGCGGCAGGTAATCCTCCAGATGCAGCGGACCCAGCAGCGGTGCGCAGATGATGAGCTTGTGTCGAACCGGTGCGGCCAGCAGCTGCGGCAGACGGCTGTCGGCCGCCTCCTGGTTTTCGACCGTGCAGCCTACGGCCACGTTCTCGTAGCCTTCGCCCCAGTCGGGCGGCAGCGCGTCGGCGAGCCGGCCGATGCGCTTGGTGAAGAACACGAAGCGCAGATCGTGCCGCAGACGCATCATCTCCCAGGCCTCCCGGCGCCATGCGTCGGCCTCCTCGACCAGAAAATCCGATGTGAAGCAGGTGTAGACCCGCTCCCCTCCGGGGATTCGGAACCGTCCGCTGCGGGAGCGGCGGACCGGAAGGTCGAAAGAGGCCGTGCGCCTCACTTCGCGGCTGTCGGCGGCGAATCGCTCGTCCTGCCGGTACACGTAACAGTGGCGGCATCCCTCGCTCAGCTTGCGGCATCCGTGCCACGGATTCCAGATTATGGACATCGGTGCGGGGGATTCAGAGCTCCGTGCGCAGACGGATCAGGTCGCGGCACTCCCCGCCCGCCTCGGCGACCGGTGTCCCGTAATACTTCGGAAAATAGTCGCGCTCGATCTCCACGGGTTCGAAGCCCAGCGAGCGGTAGAGTTTCAACGGTCCCTTTTCGTCGTACCCCGTGGCGATTTCCAGCCGTCTGAACCCCTGCCCGCGGGCCTCGCGCATGGCATGGGCGATCAGGGCGGAGCCGATGCCCCGGCGCTGGAAGCCGGGATCGACGGCCAGATTGACGATTTCGGCCGTGAACGGATGGGTGGCGATGAGCAGGCACACTCCGACAATCCGCTCGCCGCAGCGGGCTGCGTAACAGGTGCTGCGTCCGAGGTAGCTGTGCAGCGATTCGGGCGATTCGTCGCCCAGCAGAAGCAGCTCGCGGGGCGGTGCGTCGGTGCGTCGGATTTCGGTTTCCATGGTTGCGAAGGGATCAGAACAGCGATGCGATGCCTCCGAAAGCAGCCGCCACGGCCAGGTAGCGGAGCGCCTTGCCGAGGCACATCGAGAGGGCGGTGAGCCAGGGGTTGCCGTGCATGAGCCCCAGAACGACGGCGATCGCCTCGCCGATGGCGGGCAGAAAGGCGAAGAAGCCCATGAGCGCTCCGCGACCTGCCAGGAAGCGCTGCGCGCGTTCGATCTGCCGGGGGCTGACGCCCAGACGTGCGATCCATTCGGGGCGGCCCAGCGTGCCGATCCAGTAGCAGGTCATGCCGCCCAGCGTGTTGCCCGCCGTGGCGGCGGCGACGCAGCCCAGCGGATTCAGCCCCAGGCCCAGCAGCACGGCCATCACCGCCTCGGAGCTGAACGGCAGGATGCTGCCGGCTGCCAGCGCCGAGAGAAAAAGGCCCCAGTAGCCCCAGTCGGCGAGTGTCTGTGCGATCGTCTCCATCTTCCGGTCGTCGGTTCGGGCGTGCCGCTCAAAGCGTCGGGCCCGATGTGCGGGGCTGTCCCACCTCGTAGCCCAGTTCGCGCATCCATTCGATGGTCGCTTCGTCGACCTGGTCGGTGCGGTCGCTCCAGCGGCGCTGTTCGGTCAGCTGCCGGCGCAGCTCGTCGATGCGGCGGCGGATGGGAAAGTCGGGATGCGGCAGCGCCGAGCGTTCGGTGCGTTCGGAGGGGCGGATCGTGCGGTCGAAAACCTCTCTTTGCGCGGGGCGGCGGGCGCCTTCCCACTTGAAGCCCTTCAGGTAGAGCTCCTGTTCGGGCGGGATTTTGTCCATCGGGTAGATCGAATAGTGCGGGTCGTTGTACCAGGCCATGCGCACCACCTGCTGCTCGTCGACGTAGAAGTTGATGCCGCCGCTTTCGACGAAGAAGAGCCCCGTCACCTGGGGCGGCTCGCCGTCCTGGTTGTAATAGAGCGTCTGGGCGTTGCCGTTGACGTTGTTGAGCCAGATTTCGTTGTCGCGGAAGAAGGCGGTCATCTCCTTGCCGGCGATCTGGTTGTAGTAGAGCGTGTCGATGCGGCCCACCATCATCGGGCTGCCGACGAACTCGGCCCGTTCGATGGCTCCGTTTTCGGTGTAGATGTCCATCACCTCCGAAGTGATCTGGTTGGCCTGGTTCCACAGCACGGGTTCGATGTAGAGGTGGATGGTCGAATCGGTGCTCAGGGCCGTGATCGAGTCGCAGACGCTCTGGAAATCCGAACGGTAGATCTTGACGTTGCGATACCCCTTGACGATCCGGTAGATGCTGTCGCGGGGCGGCAGCGAGTCGAGCGTGTCGGCCGGGGCGAAGAGCGCCAGACTGTCGCTCTCCCAGTCGCCCACGAGCAGCCGGTGGAGCGAGTCGCGTTCGGCGGCGTTGCGGTCGATGAGCGAGTCTAACTCCGCGAGCGCCGTCGAATCGACCGGAATGGGCTTGCCCTTGCGGGCGGCGCGCGCCTGCCGGGCCCGGAGTTTCGATTCGGCCTTCAGCCTGCGGGCTGCCAGCCGCCGCTCCTCGCGCTCTTTCTGGGCCAGGAGTTTGGCCGTGTTCTTCTCGCGGCGTTCGGCGGCTATTTCGGCCAGCTTCGCCTTTTTGGCCGCGGCCTGGGCCGCTTTCCGCTCCGCCTTGGCCTTGAGGGCCGCTTCGCGGAGCTGCGCCTTGCGTTCGGCGGCGGTCAGCTGCACGGTGTCGGCCCCCGAAAGGGTGTCGGTGCGCAGCGAGTCGGGTGCGCTGTGCCGCGCGAGCGAATCCGCGGGGTGGGGCATGGCGGCGGAGTCGGCAGCCGGGAGGCTGTCCGCCGCCTCCCGAAGCCGGCGGGGGGTGTCGCCGCTGCCGGATTGCATTCCGGCCAGCGAGTCGGGACGTGCGGGGCGCTCTGCGTGCGACGGGTCCGTGACGGCGGTCGTGTCCTGTCCCGCCGGGGTCTCCGCCGTGCCGGCTCCGGCCTGCGCCTCGTCGGTGCGGAGGGTAAAGAGGAGGATCGAATCGGCCCGCATGAAGAGCGTGTCGCCCTGCGAACGGTCGTAGCTCACCAGCGAGGGGCGCCGCGTGAGCAGCGCATCGCCCGGCTGCCGCCAGTATTCGCCGTAGTCGCCGAAGGCCAGCACCTTGTGCTCCGTGTCGTCGATCTGTATGTCGCGGCGCAGGATGACGTGGTTTTCGGCCCGGTAGAAGTCGATGCTGTCGCTCCACACCTCCTGCTTCTCGGTGAGCACGTAGCCGTTGCGCGTGACGATGTAGAGGGTGTCGGCCTTGCGGTACTCGCCCCGGTCGGCGTGGAGGTAGTCGCCGTCGCGGCTCCAGATGTCGGTCCGGTCGAAGAAATAGGCGTTGTCGGTGGCCGTGTTGTAGACCACCGAATCGCCCTTGAGCTCGTATTCGTCGTTGCGCATCTCCACCTCCTCGACGGCGATGAGCTCCTTGGTGTCGGCGTAGTAGTAGCCCCGCACCGATTCGAGGATGTTTTCGCGGTTGGTCATCACGCCGCCGCCGCCGAAGCGGCCGATGTTCTCCCGGGTGTTGAACAGAAAGGAGTGGGTGTAGAGCGTGGCGTCGCCGTCGACCACCTTGATGATTTCGGAGTAGACGCGCGCCTCGTTCAGGTCGCCGTTGTAGTCGGCCCGGTCGCCGTAGATGTAGGTCGTGTTCTTGTTGATGAGCACGTTGCCGAAAAATTCGATGCGGCGGTCCGAGTAGCGGACGGCCGAATCGCAGGTGATGACCGCCCCGTTGTGCTGGGCGGCGAAGTTGCCGATGAGGAAGATCACCGAATCGCCCGGGGCCACGGGGCCCGAGAGGTCCGATTTCAGGTCGATGATTCTCTTGTCGGCCTCCGCTTCCGGAGCCGCGGCCGCGGGAGCCGGAAGCTGCACGGCGGCGAGCGGCCGCATGCCGCTGCGGGCGAAGAGCATGCCGCAGGCTGCGGCCAGGGCGAGAGCTATGGAGAGAGACCGGCGCACGGCGTTATTTCACCCAATGTTTGTTCTCGAACTCGCCGTCGCGGAATTCGGGGTCGATGTAGACGTACATGGCGTCGATCTTTTTCGAGAGCCACTCCTTGAACACGCGCTCCTGCTTGGCCGCGAGCGCCATCTCCTCCAGCCGCAGGTAGTCCTCCCCGAGCGAGGCCCGGTGCGTGGGAACGATCTCCACCAGTTTGACGATCTTGGCCATCTGGTTGCCCAGCATGTCCTCGGTGAGGAACGGATCGGATATTTCGCCCGGCTGAAGGCGCATCAGGGCGTTGTAGTCGTCCAGACTGCGGAAGCGGCCGAAATCCTCGCGCAGGAACTTCGTCACCGTGAGTTTGGCCTCCGAGGCGTTGTAGTAGTTCATGATGTCGCTGTTCGAGACGATGCCGCCGTTCATCTTCGAGCCCTTGTCGTCGGAGTGGAGGAGCGCCGCCCGCTCGAAAGTGATCGAGTCGGTGCGGATTTTCTGCACCAGACTGTCCAGCGTGCCGAGCGCCTCGGCGAGCTCCTCGGCCGTGTAGACGGGGTGGAGCAGAATGTGGCGGAAGTGGTAGAGCTCGCCGCGCTGGTCGAGCAGCTGGATGATGTGGAACCCGAACTGCGACTCCACGACTTCGGAGATCTGCCCGGGGCGCATCTTTTCGAGCGCTTCGGCGAATGCCGGGTCGAGCTCGCGCAGCGAGGTGGGCTCCATCTCGCCGCCCCGCATCATCGTTCCGGGGTCCTGCGAGTACATGCGGGCCAGGTTTTCGAACTTGGCGTTGCCCGTGATGGCGCGTTCGCGCATGTCGAGCAGCCTTTCGCGCGTGCGCTGCTTGGCTTCGGTCATCGACTTCGGGAAGCGGGTGATCTGGGCGTAGACGTACTGGTCGGCGATGGTGGGGAGACTGTCGCGCGAGAGCGACTTGTAGTAGCGTTCCACCTCGCCCGGAATGACCGTCACCTTCTCGACGACGGTGCGCTGCATGGCATTGGCGTACTCCTGCTCCTCATAGCGCCGGCGCATCGTTTCGCGGATGTTGAAGATGGCCATGTGCTGTCTGGCCTCGAGCTGCGGAATCGACCCCTCCTCCTCGATCATGTGGCGCAGCTGCTCCTCGACGGCCGAAAGAATGGCGCCGTCGTTGATCTCCACCGAGTCGATCTGGGCCTGGTTGAAGAGCAGCTTCTGGGTCATGAGGGCTTCGAGCGCTTCGTTCATCGGGTCGCGGTCGGAGGTGTATCCCTGCTGGCGCCGCTGCAGGGTGAGCTGGCGGGCGTATTCGTCCACCTCCGAGTGGAGGATCGACGAGCCGCCCACCACGGCGACCACCTTGTCGAGCATCACCTGCCTTTTCTGGGCAGTAACCCCGATGACCAGCAGCGCGAGCGCGGCCGTCAACATGCTTTTTTTCAACATCGTTATCTGCGTTTGTCGTTATGGTCCGTTTCCGTGCCGGTCTTTTGTCCGGCGGTGCGGCGTGCGGAGAATATTTTCACTTCGCCGTTTTCGGCCGAGCGCCGGTAGAGCTCCTCCTCGCGCGTGCGGATGACTTCGTTCTGCCGTTGGTTGAAGAGGATGCGCCGGATGGTCGTGCGCAGACGTTCGAGCGGGATGGTCTCGCCCGCACGGCGCACCTGGTCGATCTGGAAATAGTAGTGCGACTGGCTGTCGCGCATCTCCTGCACGGCCGCGGTCGAAAGAGCCGAGTCGTAGTTGCGGTTCTGAAGCGCGGGAAGGCAGCTCAGAAACTCCGAGAAGTCGACCCATTGCGTCCCGAAATCGTTGATTTCGAAGTTGTTCTTGGCGCACAGGTCGCGGAAGTCCCGCTGATCGGCCTCCGATTTCGAGGCCATCAGCTCCTTGAGCTTGCGGGCCTGCCGGTAGCCCTCCTTGAAACGCACGATGCGCCCTTTGACCAGCGGGCGTTCGAGCCGGAAGTCGGCCTTGTGGGCTTCGTAGTAGGCTTCGATGTCGCTGTCGGTGAAGACGGTGTCGACGCTGTTGTCGACGTAGTGCTGCTCGAGCTTGCGGATCAGCAGCGCCTGGCGGTACTCCTCGACCATGCGGTCGATGTCGTCGGCCGCCGAGGAGAAGAGCGTTTCGGCTTCGCGCAGCTTGAGCTGCCGGCGGATCCAGCGGTCGATGTAGACGTCGACGAAAGCCACGCTGTCGTCGCCCGTGATTCCTGCGGGCACGGCCGACTGCACGTCGCGCTGGCGCAGCGAGCTCTCGCCCGCGCGCGCCACGAGCGCGTCGCCCGCAAAATAGTGGGGCAGTTCGCGGCAGCCCGCCGCCAGCAGCAGGAGCGCCGCGGCGGCTATTTTCGTGAGCCGGTTCATATTCAGAAGGCAAAGATACGTTTTTTACCCGGAACTAACGCAGAACCGATGCGGATTATTACGCTGCGGGGCGCTTTTCCTCCGCGCCGTCCGGCCTGCGCAGCGTGCGCACGGCCCGCCGTGCCGCCGCAGCCGTCACCAGAAGGGCCGCCGTATAGATGAGTGCGTAGGGGAGCGTGCCGCCCGTCAGCCCGCGCAGCGTCGTCTCTTCGTGTCCCGTGGCCAGGAGCAGGTAGGCTGCGGCGTTGTTCGCCGCATGGAGGAGCACCGGCATCCAGAGCGTGCCGGACTTCAGGTAGACGTAGCCGAGGACCAGGCCGATCGCCGCGGCGTTGAGGGCCAGGGCGGGGTGGAGGTGCAGCACGCCGAAGAAGAGCGCCGATCCCCACCAGGCCGTGAATGCCCCGTAGCGGGTGCGCAGCGATTCGAGCACCGTGCCGCGGCAGATGAGCTCTTCGAGCAGGGGCGCCGCCACGACGAGCGAGACGACGCTCCAGAAGCCCCGCCCGTAGGCGGCCGACGGGGGCGCGGGCAGCAATTCGAAAAGCGGTTCGCAGAGGATTCCCGCGGCGATCATGACGACAAGAGCGCCCAGCAGCGGCCGCAGGCGCAGCCCCTTCGTGCCGAAGCGGCCGATGCTGCCCCTGTCGCCGCGCAGGCGCCGGTAGCGGAGCGTCAGCAGCCAGGCCGGAAGCATCGAACAGAGGTAGGTCGCGGCCAGGATGATCCCCTGCTCCCGGGGCGCCGGCGCCGCAAGGTCGATCCCCGCGAGGTGTGCCGCCCCCGACAGCAGCAGACCCGCCGCCAGCTGCATGCCCAGGACGATGGCCAGCATCAGGGCCAGATCGCCCGGGGTGGGGAACTCTCCCCGGCGCGGCTGGGGCGCTCCGCCGGCGGGGTGCGGGGCGGCTGGATTTTTTTCCGTCATAATACGCTGTTCTGTCAAACGTTTCCGAGCCCAAAGGTAATCAATTTTCGGCAACGGTTGCGGAATTCCATTTAATTTCACTAAATTTGCCCGAATATAAACCCGATCGGAAACATGGCAAAGGTTATCGCATTGGCCAATCAGAAAGGCGGCGTGGGCAAGACCACCACGGCCATCAACCTGGCAGCCTCGCTGGCGCTGCTGGGCCGGAAAGTGCTGCTGCTGGACGCCGATCCGCAGGCCAACGCCACCTCGGGTCTGGGCTTCGACATCGACCTCGAGGGCATTTACGAGTGCATCGCCGGCACGCGCCGGGCCGAGGAGGTGATTCTCGCCAGCCCCGACGTGAAGAGGCTCTGGCTGCTGCCGTCGTCGATCGACCTGGTGGCCGCCGACGCCGAGCTGCCCAAGATGGAGGATGCCCACCGCGTGATGAAACGCATCGTCGACTCGGTGCGCGACCGCTTCGACTACATCTTCATCGACTGTTCGCCTTCGCTGGGCTATACGACGGTCAACATCCTCACGGCGGCCGATTCGGTGCTCGTTCCGGTGCAGTGCGAGTATCTGGCGCTCGAAGGGCTTTCGAAGCTGCTGGCGACGATCCGAAAGGTGCAGGATTCGCTCAACCCCGCGCTGGAGATCGAGGGCTTCCTGCTGACGATGTACATGCGCAACCGCCTGAACAACCAGGTGGTCAACGAAGTGCGCGGGCATTTCGGCGATCTGGCCTACGACACGGTCATCCAGCGCAACATCCGCCTGGGCGAGGCTCCGTCGCACGGCAAGCCCGTCGTGCTCTACGACGCGTCGGCCGTCGGTGCGGCCAACTACCTCAATCTGGCACGCGAATTTCTCAAACGCAACAAACGTTAAGCAACCATCATACGCCGCATGAAACAGCAAAAGGGATTAGGACGCGGACTGGACGCCATTTTCGGCACCGAAGCACTCGATGCCAAACTCAGGCCGATGAGCCGCATGGCCGAAATCGACATCGCCGACATCGTACCCAACCCCACGCAGCCGCGCACGCAGTTCGACGAGGAGGCGCTCGATGAGCTGGCCGGTTCGATCCGTCAGCTGGGCATCATCCAGCCTGTGACGGTGCGCAGGACCGACGACGGGAAATACGTCATCATCAGCGGCGAACGCCGCTGGCGGGCGGCGCAGCGCGCCGGTCTGAAGAGTCTGCCGGCCTACATCCGCGAGGTCGACGACGAGAACCTGCACGCCATGGCGCTCGTGGAGAACATCCAGCGTCAGGACCTCAATGCCATCGAAATCGCGCTGGGCATGCAGCGGCTTCTCGACGAGTGCCACCTCACGCAGGACGCCCTGTCGGAAAAGGTGGGCAAGAAGCGTTCGTCGGTGTCGAACTACCTGCGTCTGCTCAAGCTGCCCGACGAGGTGCAGCTGGCCCTCAAGGAGGGGCTCATCTCGATGGGCCACGCCAAGGCCATCGCCGGAGCCCCCGCCCCGGAGCAGCTGCGCGTGCTGAAGCGGTGCGTCCGCAAGTCGCTCTCGGTGCGTCAGGCCGAGGAGCTGGTGCGCCAGCTGTGCGAGCGGCCCGCCGCCGCGCCGGCGGCCGACGACGAGGAGTATCCCGAGACCTATTCGCGTCTGGTCGAACAGCTCGAAAAATTCTTCTCGCAGGAGATTTCGATCAAGCGTTCGAAGAACGGCGGAGGCCGGATCACCATCGGCTTCGCCGACGATGCCGACATCGAGCGTTTCCTCGAGCGCTTCGCCAACCGTTCGTAACCCGTCTCTTTGCCGTGCGAATCCGACACCTGCTCCTGCTCTGTGCGGCTCTGGTCGCGGTGCTGCCCGTCCGGGCGCAGCTCCACCGCGGTCAGCGCACCGTGGTCCGGGGCGGTGTGATGCCCCGGCCCGATTCATTGCGCATGCGCAGCGATTCGCTGGCCGCGGCGGCGTTCGACGCCTCGCTCGATTCGCTGCTGGCCGCCGAATTCGCGGCCGATTCGGCCGCACTCGCGGCCCTGCGCACCGACGATCTGCATACGCTCGACTCCGCGGCCCTGCGCCGGTTCACCCTGGGCGACGAACAGGCGGCCGACACGCTCCGCCGCAAGATCTTCCGCAAGGGCTGGTTCATGAGCGATTCGATGTCGCTCTCCAAGGTGTGCTGGCTCTCGACCGTGATGCCCGGCTACGGCCAGGTCTACAACAAACAGTATTGGAAGCTGCCGATCCTCTACGGCACGGTGGGCGCGGGGCTGGCCCTCTTCATCCACGAAAACCGCCAGTTCCGGCCGCTCAAGCGCCAGTACGATGCCTATACCGACCTGAGCCTGGTGCGCACGCCCGAGCTGAACGCCCTGCAGGAGCGGATGATCCGCAGCAACACGCGCCGGCAGCTCTATCTGGGGCTCACGCTGGCCTCCTACATCTATTTCATCGGCGATGCGGCCGTGAGCTATTCGACCAACGAGGTGTCGAGCGTCAAGAAGGCCACCACGCTGGCCTGCATCTTCCCCGGTGCGGGGCAGATCTACAACAGAAGCTATTGGAAGGTGCCGTTCGTCGTGGGCGGCTTCGCCTCGATGATCTATTGCATCGACTGGAACAACCGGGGTTTCCAGCGCTTCAAGAAGGCCTATAACCTGCTGGCCGACTACGAAGCCCACCCCGATCTCTATCCCGACGGGCCGACCGACGAGTTCCACGGACGCTATTCGGCCGACTTCATCCGCAACCTGCGCAACAACTACCGGCGCAACCGCGACCTCTGCATCATCGTCACGGGGGCGCTATACGTTCTTCAGATCATCGATGCCCATGTGGATGCCCATCTGAAGGACTACGACATCTCGGACGACCTTTCGATGAACCTCGAACCGCTCGTCGACTATCCCTACGTACCCACGCTGGGGGCCAACCGCCCCGTCTTCGGCTTCAATCTGAGCCTCAATTTCTGACCATGAGAAAATCGATTCTGATCCTTTCGCTGCTGCTCGCCGCCCTGCCGGCCCTCTCGCTCGACCGCAAACCCCGCCGCAAGGCGAAGACGCAGACCCAAGCCCCCGTTTCCGATCGATCCGAAGAGGGCATCGGCTGCATCATCTTCGTCGATCCCGACCATCCGACGCTGCCCGAAACGCCCCGGGAGCCGGTTAACGACGTCACGCTGGGGCTGACGGCCGCCGAGGCCGATTCGCTGGTGTGCGTCTGGCGCGAGCGGCTCAACGGCGAATCGTTCGATGCGTTCTGCCAGCGTTACATCCGGGTCGACACGCTCACGGCCCCGCCGCTGCCCGATTCGGTCTACGTGCAGCGGCTCCGGGCGCTCGTCTCGCCCGTTCCGCTGCCCTACAACGACATCGTGCGGGGGTACATCAACCGCTACACCGACTCGAATTCCGGCACCATCAGCCGCATGCTGGGCCTCTCGCGCCACTTCTTCCCCTACATCGAGGACGAACTGCTCAAGGCGGGTCTTCCCGTCGAGCTGCGCATCCTGCCGATCATCGAATCGGCCCTCTCGCCCACGGCCGTCTCTCCGGCCGGCGCCACGGGACTTTGGCAGTTCATGGGCGCGACGGGCAAGAGCTACGGCCTGGAGGTCAACTCGCTGGTCGACGAACGCCGCGATCCGGTGCGGTCGACCGAGGCTGCCTGCCGCTACCTGAAAGACCTCTACTCCATCTACAAGGACTGGTCGCTGGCCATCGCCGCCTACAACTGCGGACCGGGCAACGTCAACAAGGCGATGGCCCGGGCCGGAGAGGGCAGCCGCAGCTTCTGGGACATTTACGACTTCCTGCCGCGCGAAACCCGCGGTTACGTGCCCGCTTTCATCGCGGCCACCTATGCCTACAACTACCACCGGCAGCACGGCATCGAACCCGCGGAGTGTCCCATCCCGCTGGCGGTCGACACGCTCCGCATCGACCGGCTTCTCCATTTCGGGCAGATCGCCTCGACGATCGACGTGAAGATCGAGACGCTCCGGCAGCTCAATCCGCAGTACAAGCTGGACATCGTGCCCGCCACGACCAGGAGCTACTCGCTGGTGCTGCCGCAGCGCTGTGTGGCCGGCTACATCGCCCATGAGGCTGAAATCCATGCGAAGGATTCGACCTACCTCAAGGAGTACATCGATCCGGCCAACATCGACAAGAAGCGCCAGGAGCGCACCGGTACGGTCTACACCGTCAAGCGCGGCGATACGCTCGGCGCCATTGCGCGCCGCTACCGGGTGACCACGGCGCAGCTCATGCGCTGGAACGGCATCAAGGACCCCCGCAAGCTGCGCGAGGGGCAGCGTCTGCGCATCGAAGGCCGCTGATATGTTCGACGACCGGGACACCATTGCGGCGCCTGCCACCGCCGCAGGAGGGGCTGTCGCCCTGATCCGTGTGAGTGGCGGGGAGGCTTTGCCGATCTGCGACCGGATTTTCCGGGGCCGCGGACGGCTGGCCGATGCCGCGGGATACACCGTGCATTTCGGCCGCATCGTCGACGGCACCCGCACGGTCGATGAAGTGCTGGCCGCCGTTTTCCGGGCGCCGCACTCCTATACGGGCGAAGATTCGGTCGAAATATCGTGCCACGGCTCCTCCTACATCGTTTCGGAGGTGCTGCGCCTGCTGACCGGGGCGGGGGCCCGCATGGCCGCTCCGGGCGAGTTCACCGTGCGGGCCTATCTGGCCGGCAAAATGGATCTTTCGCAGGCCGAGGCGGTGGCCGATCTGGTGGCCTCGTCGTCGCGCGCGGCCCATGCGCTGGCGATCAACCAGATGCGGGGCGGATACTCCGATGCGCTCGATGCGCTGCGCGACAGGTTGCTGGAACTCGTTTCGCTGCTCGAACTCGAACTCGACTTTTCCGAGGAGGATGTCGAATTCGCCGACCGCAGGGCGATTCGCGACACGATGCGGGAGATCGACTGCGAGATCGGACGGCTGTGCCGGTCGTTCGCGCTGGGCAACGCCCTGAAAGAGGGCGTCGCCGTGGCGATCGTCGGGGCGCCCAACGTCGGCAAGTCGACGCTGCTCAACCGGCTGCTCGGCGAGGAGCGGGCGCTGGTCTCGGAGATCGCCGGCACGACGCGCGACGTGATCGAGGAGCGGCTGAACATCGACGGCGTGACGTTCCGTTTTCTCGATACGGCCGGCATCCGGGCGACCGACGACCGGCTCGAACGCATGGGCATCCGGCGCACGCTGGCGAGCATCGCCCGGGCCCGGATCATCATCCATATGGTCGATGCCGCGCAGGTCGCGGAGTCAGGCCGTGTGCCCGAACCGGAATTCCCGGTTGCGGAGGGACAGACCGTGCTCGCTGTGGTCAACAAGTGCGACACGGTCCGTGATCTGTCGCTGCCCGGGGGCGTGCTGGCTCTTTCGGCCCGGGAGGGGCGGGGGATCGCCTCTCTGTGCGACGCCTTGCGCGGTGCGGTCGACACCCGCGCGCTCTACCACGGCGATGCGGTGGTTTCCGGCGTCCGCCACTACGAAGCCCTGACCGAGGCCCGTGTTTCGCTGGAGCGGGCGCTGGAGGGGCTCGAAAGTCAGCTTCCGACCGATCTTCTGAGCGAGGAGATACGGGCTGTCATCCATTCGCTCGGCACCATCACCGGCCGCGGTGCCATCGCTCCGGACGAAGTCCTCGAAAACATCTTTTCGAAGTTCTGCATCGGAAAGTAATCCAAGAAAACAAAGACAAAGAAA
>USCH01000006.1 GCA_900553175.1 uncultured Alistipes sp.
CTGGGCATCGGCGATCATGATGAAAATCTTCTCGAATTCGCCCGAATTCTGCAATTCGACGCGGCGCCGGAGCGAGCCCACGTAGTGTCCCAGATGAAGCCGGCCCGTCGGACGGTCGCCGGTGAGTATGATCTTTCCCATATCGGTCGTAACGGTTTGCGAACGGATGCCACATCCCGGGCGGCGGGCCGGAGACGGTCCGAACACCCTGCAATGCGGTTAATTTGCGCAAACTTACGAAAAAGCGCGTCTGCGACCTAAAAAAGTTGGCTGGTATCGTTTTTTTTTATATGTTTGCCTATCCGAATAAAAAGACGCTATGACGATCATCCAACTCGAATATCTGCTTGCCGTGGCCAATTGCGGCAGTTTCTCGGTGGCGGCCGAACATTGCTTCGTCACGCAGCCCTCGCTGTCGATGCAGGTCAAATCGCTCGAGGAGGAGCTGGGCGTGGTGCTGCTCGACCGTTCGAAGAAGCCCGTGATCCCGACCGAGGCCGGCGAAGTGGTGCTGGAACAGGTGCGCGAGACGCTTCGGGCCTACAACTACATCCGCGAGGCGGTCGCCGAGCTGAAAGGCGAGACGTCGGGGCGGCTGCGTCTGGGGGTCATCCCCACCATCGCACCCTATCTGCTGCACAAGTTCATACCCGCTTTCGTGCGCGACTATCCGAAGGTCGAGCTCGAAATTTCGGAGATGATTACGTCGGACATCGTCGAGGCGCTCAAGCGCGACCGGATCGACGCGGCGCTGGTGGCCGGCGGAACATGCGGCGAGGGCATTCTGGAGCAGGAGCTGTTCAACGATCGTTTCTACGCCTACGTCTCGCCCGAGAATCCTCTCTATGAGCGGCAGAACATCCGCATCGAGGAGATCGACCTCAAGGACCTGGTGATCCTCAGCCCGGGCAACTGCATGCGCGACCAGATCATCGAGCTGTGCCAGGCCCGGCGCAGCATGCCGTCGCATTATTCGTTCGAATCGGGATCGCTCGACACGCTGATGCGCATCGTCGACTGCACGTCGTGCCTGACGATCATTCCCGAAATGGCCGTCGAGTTCATTCCGGCCGATCGGCGCGACCGGCTCAAGACCCTGGCCAAGGGGGCGACCTCGCGCAAGATCGCCGTGGCGGTGCGCCGCACCTATGTCAAGAATTCGGTCATCCGCGCGCTGACCGAGACCATTCTGGCCAACGCCTCGCCCGTGCAGCGTTAGAAATCCTGCAAGCCGGTCCGCTCGTGCAGCTCTTCGGCGTAGGCATTCCAGTCGGCGATGGGCCTTCGGGCCACGCCCGAACCGATGGCCGCACGGGCCACGGCCGTAGATACGGTGATCGGCAGCCGTGGATCGAACGGTTTGGGAATCAGGTATTCGCGGCCGAATTCGAGCTTGTCCAACCCGTAGGTGCGCAGCACGTATTCCGACACGGGCCGGCGGGCCAGTTCGGCGATCGCCTCGGCTGCCGCGAGCTTCATCGCCTCGTCGATCTTCGCGGCCCGCACGTCGAGCGCCCCGCGGAACAGAAACGGAAATCCCAGCACATTGTTGACCTGATTGGGCAGATCGGACCGTCCCGTGGCGAAGATGATGTCGGGCCGCGAACGCATCGCCTCGGCATGGGAAATCTCCGGGTCGGGATTGGCGAGGGCCAGGACGATCGGATCGTGAGCCATCGTGCGGATCATCTCCCGGGTGAGCAGGTCGGCTTTCGACACCCCCAGGAAGACGTCGGCGTCGCGGAGCGCCTCGCAGAGCGCGGAGATCCGCCGCGAGGTGGCGAATTCGCTCTTTTGCGGGGTGAGGTCGCTGCGGTAGCGGGTCACGACGCCCCTGCTGTCGCAAAGAACGATCTGCTCCCGCGGGATGCCCAGCGTGAGAAACATGCGGGCGCAGGCGATGGCGGCCGCTCCGGCTCCGTTGACGACTATCCGGAGCTTTTCCACCGGTTTGCCAGCGATCCGGGCTCCGTTGAGCAGCGCGGCCGCCACGATGACGGCCGTGCCGTGCTGGTCGTCGTGCATGACCGGAATGTCGAGCGTCGAGCGCAGATGTTCGTCGATCGCGAAGCATTCCGGAGCCTTGATGTCTTCGAGGTTGATGCCGCCGAAGGTGGGGGCGAGGGCCTCGACGATCCGGATGAAGGTTTCGGGGTCCTGTGCGTTCACCTCGATGTCGAAGGCGTCGATGTCTGCGAAGCGTTTGAAAAGCATGCATTTGCCCTCCATCACGGGCTTCGCGGCCCAGGGACCTATGTTGCCCAGCCCCAGTACGGCCGAGCCGTTGGAGATGACCGCCACCAGGTTGCCCCGGTTCGTGTAGCGGTACGCTTCGTCCTGCATGGCCGCAATGGCGCATGCGGGGGCCGCCACGCCGGGCGAGTAGGCCAGTGCGAGTTCGCGGGGCGTGCGTCCCGGTTTGGTCGGGACGATGCCGATTTTGCCGGGGCGCCCCTCGCTGTGGTAGCGGAGCGCCTCGCGGTCGAGTTCGTGGGGTTGGCGTTCCATCGGCTTATGGTGTTGTCCTGAACGGAGACGGGTGCAATTATCGGGCCTTCTCGGGACGGCAGAGATGGAAGTTCAGGCTCAGGCCTATGTTGCTGCGGGTGAAGAGGTGCTCCTTTTCGGTCTTGAGGCCCCGTCCCAGAAACGACGATTTGCCGAAAAACGAATTGTCCACGGAGAGGTCGAAGCCGATGCCGATGAAGGGCGAAAGGAGATATTCTCCGCCGCCGCTCACGTACACGACCCACCCGTCGGCTCCTATGGAGAGGTGGTTGCGCCGTTCGGCGTAAAGGGCATATCCGATACCCGCCGTCCCGTGGAAAATCCAGCGGTCGAGTCTTTTCCTGTAGAGGATTTCGGGTGCGATGCTGTGCAGCCGGATGGCGATGCGCAGCTCTTCGCTCAGGTAGGGATATCGGTAGTAGTGCGTCGTGGAGTAACGCAGCGACGAGAAGTGCGCCGAGTAGCGCAGGCCGAAGCCCAATCCGTTCCGGAAGCTCCATCGGTAGGCGGCCGTCACGCCCACGCCGATTCTGGGATTGCCCTGCAGCTGTTCGTTGACGAATACCCGGTTCAGGAGGCAGCTCATGCCGACCTGCCCGGAGAGGGTGTGCATGGAGCGGTCGTGGCTGCGGATGCGCTTTTGCAGGCCGGTCATCTGCCGGTCTGTCCGGAGAACCCCGGCCCGGTCGCCGATGACTTCGGCGTAGAGCGAATCGGGCAGACGAACCATGTCGGCGCCGAGCTGGTGGCTGGCATCCTGCGACAACGGAAAACGCTGCCAGTTCAGTTGCAGACCGTTGCCTCCGATTCGGTTGGCTTCGATCATGGCCAGCGTCAGGGCGGTTCCGTAGTCGAACGAATTGGCCGCTCCCCTCTCTTTGACCTCCACGACGCCCAGCCTTTCGGCGCCGTCGGGCAGCGTGTCGATTTCGGCGTAGACGGCGACGGGCGCCTCTTCGGGCCGGGCGGGGTAACTTCGCTGGACCGAGGTGTAGATTTTCGGGGTGCAGCCGGTGAGCAGCAGCGCTGCGGCGAGCCCTGCGAACGGGGTGGAAGAACGGGGGTTTTGCTTCATAACTGTTTGATTGAGTGGTTTATGAATACCCCCCCCCACGGTTCGGGCAAAGGGTGTTCCCGGTGTCGTGGGGAGAATGAAATTTCATGTGACTGGCGCCCGACCGGACGGGCGCGATCGTAAGGTTCAGTCGATTGCTGCGTTTTTTCAAAAATGAAACGACAGATTCGCTCCGACGCTTCCCCGGGAGAATCCGGTTTGGTCGGGGAGGGCGGGGGCTTTGCCTGCCGTTCGATCGGTGACGTTGTCGGACTTGCCGGCGTTGAGGAACGAGGAGTTGCTGAATCGGGCCTGGTCCAGAGCGAGGTGCACGCCCAGTCCCAACTGGGGGATGATTCTGTATTCGAAGCCCGCTTCTATGTGGCAGCTGACTCCTCCGACCCGGGCGGAGAGTTGCTGCATGGCTTCGGAGTAGCGGGCGTAACCGATGCCCAATGATTCGGTAAAGGTCCAGTTGCGCTTGTTTTGTCGGCAGACGAATTCCGGAGCGAAGCTGTGTATCCGGATGTTTATCCGGCCGAGTTCATGCGTCAGCGAGGTGAAGTATCCCGAATAGCGGATGCCGAAACCCAGATTCCTGCGGGAGAGCCAGCGGTAGGCTGCCGTCACGTCCAATCCCCTTTTCGGTGAGCCGCTCACTCCTTCGGGCAGGTAGATCTCGCTGAAGATGCCGCTGTATCCGAAACGCAGGGCAAGCGAGTGGCTGGACGACGGTTTTTCTTTTTTGTCGGACTGTCCGGCCGTCTGATGCGGATCGTCCGGATGAGGAGCGTGCGGTGCGGCGTCGGGCGAATCGGGCAGACGGAGCATGTCGGCGCCGAGCTGGTGGCAGGTGCTCCAGATCGAAGGGGGTTTCTGCCAGTTGATTTGAAGACCGTTGCCTCCGATCCGGTTGGTTTCCGTCGCGGCGATCCGGAGAGCGGTGCTGTAGTCGAATGCAGCGGAAACCCCGCTGTCCTTGACTTCCACGACGCCCAGCCTTTCGGCGCCGTCGGGCAGCGTGTCGGTTTCGGCGTAGACGGCGACGGGCGCCTCTTCGGGCCGGGCGGGGTAACTTCGCTGGACCGAGGTGTAGATTTTCGGGGTGCAGCCGGTGAGCAGCAGCGCTGCGGCGAGCCCTGCGAACGGGGCGGAAGAACGGGGGTTTTGCTTCATAACTGTTTGATTGAGTGGCTTATGAATACCCCCCCCCGCGGTTCAGAAAAGCGACGCCTCTCTGTCGCGGGGAGCTTGAAATCCCATGTGTTTGTAGGCCAGTTCGGTCGCCTCGCGCCCGCGGGGCGTGCGCTTGAGGAATCCCTCCTTGATGAGGAACGGTTCGTAAACCTCCTCGACCGTGCCGGCATCTTCGCCCACGGCCGTGGCCACGGTGTTCAGTCCTACGGGGCCGCCGCCGAATTTTTCGATGATCGTCCCCAGGATTTTGTGGTCCATCCGGTCCAGACCGCGCGAGTCGATGTTGAGGGCTGTGAGTGCGAATCGGGTGATCTCCAGGTCGATGTGACCTTCGCCCTTGACCATGGCGAAGTCTCTCACGCGCCGCAGCAGGGCGTTGGCGATTCGGGGGGTGCCGCGCGACCGGAGCGCCACTTCGCGGGCCGCATCGTCGTCGATCGAAACGTCGAGGATGCGGGCCGAACGGCGGACGATCTGCGCGAGTACGGCAGCGTCGTAGTATTCCAGATGGCATTGGATGCCGAAGCGGGCCCGCAGGGGCGAGGTCAGCAGACCGCTGCGCGTCGTGGCTCCGATGAGCGTGAACGGAGCCAGTTCGATCTGGATCGAGCGGGCCGACGGGCCCTTGTCGAGCACGATGTCGATTTTGTAATCCTCCATGGCCGAATAGAGGTACTCCTCGACGATGGGGCTCAAGCGGTGGATTTCGTCGATGAAAAGCACGTCGCCCGGATTGAGGTTCGTGAGCAGGCCGGCCAGGTCGCCCGGTTTGTCGAGCACGGGGCCCGACGTCAGACGCATCTGTGCGCCCATTTCGTTGGCGATGATGTTGGCGAGCGTGGTCTTTCCCAAACCCGGAGGACCGTGCAGCAGCACATGGTCGAGCGAGTCGCCCCGCATGCGGGCGGCCTTGATGAAGATGCGCAGGTTCTCGACGATCTTCTCCTGTCCGGAGAAGTTGTCGAGCTCCTGGGGCCGGATCTTGTTTTCGAATTCGAGATCGCTCTCGGGGTTGCGTACGACGGACATGATGCAAAGATACGAATGATCGGGAACGGAAGCAGGCGTTAGTTCGATTATGCGGGGAGGAACAGAGGCCGAGGCCCGCAGGGCTCAAGGGAGCGCCAATATATCCGCCCGGTCAGAACGGCAGATCGTCGGGATCATCGGCCGGTGCGGCCGGTGCGGCGGTCGTCTGCCCGCAGGCAGGTTGAGCGGGAGCGGCCGGCGACTGCCCTCCGTAGCCCGATGCGGCACCGTATCCGGAGGCCGGACCTCCGTTGCCCGAGCCCGACGCGCCGCCATAGCTTTGCTGTCCGTCCGCCGAAGCGCCGTCGCCGCGGCGGCCGAGGAGCTTCATTTCGTCGGCCAGAATTTCGGTCGTATAGCGTTTGTTGTTGTCTTTGTCCATCCATTCGCGGGTCCGCAAACGTCCTTCGATGTAGAGCTGCGATCCCTTGCGGACATAACGGTCGACCACATCGGCCAGACCGCGCCACAGCGTGATCGTATGCCATTCGGTATGCTCCTTGGTTTCGTTGGCCTGACGGTCGAAGAGCCGTTCGGTGGTGGCCAGCCGCACGCGGGCCACCTTGGCGCCGCTTTCGAGCGTGCGCACCTCGGGATCGAGGCCCACGTTGCCCACGAGAATCACTTTGTTTATCATGGCTACAAATCTTTAATCATCCGACGGAACAGACGCTGCATCTTCACTCCGGCCTTCCTGCCCTGCAACTGCACGTCCTCATGGTCGCCGATCTCCTCGGAAAGTCCGCAGTTGGTGATGACCGAGACGCCGAACACGGGCAGCGACATGTGCCGCGCCACGATCACCTCGGGGACGGTCGACATGCCGGCCGCATCGCCTCCGATGGCCTTGAAGTAGCGGTATTCGGCCTGCGTCTCGAACGTCGGACCCGTGCCGCCGACATAGACGCCGTACTGGAGCTTGATGCCCTCCTCCTCGGCGATGGCCGTGGCGCGGGCGATCAGCGCCTTGTCGTAGCAGTTGTGCATGTCCGGGAAACGGGGTCCCAGCTCGGCCATGTTGGGGCCGATCAGCGGATTGGGCATGAGGTTGATGTGGTCGGTGATGACCATCAGATCGCCCACGCGGAACGATGGGTTGATGCCGCCCGAGGCGTTCGATACGAAAAGGCAGCCGATGCCCAGCTGCTGCAACACCCGCACGGGGAATGTCACCTGCTGCATCGTGTAGCCCTCGTAGTAGTGGAAGCGGCCCTGCATGGCCACCACGCGGCGCCCTTCGAGCCGTCCGAAGATCAAACGGCCCTTGTGCCCCTCGACCGTCGAGACGGGAAATCCGGGTATCGTCTTGTAATCCAGTACGTAGTCGGCGTCGATGGCGTCGCCGAAATCGCCCAGCCCCGTTCCCAGAATGACACCCACTTCGGGGTGAAAGTCGGCGGTCTGCTCCTTGATCCAGGCCGCAGTCCGTTTAATTTGTTCTAACATCGTTTTCAAGGTTTTGCAGAAGATCCGTCGCCGAATCCTCGATGAAAGTAATATTGATCGGCAGATAGTAGAGGTTGCTTCGCACCGCAGGCGGCACCTTCGCCCGGTTGGTCATCTTCACGGCATCCTTCTCGGTGGTGACGATCACCGCCTGCGGATGTTTGCGCAGCAGCGCCTCCAGGGCATGCATGTCGCGCATGCGGTAGACATGGTGGTCGTCGAGCGTCATCTCGGCCGCCACCTCGTAGCGTTCGCGCAACGTCCTGAGGAACGGGCCGGGATTGCCGATGCCCGAGAGGGCGATCACCTTGCGGCCTGCGGAGAGCGGTTCGCCCGACGCTTCGTCGGCATAGAGCGGCTGGGGCATGAAGCTCTCGAAGCGCGTGAAGTAGACCCGCTGATAGGCCACCTGGATCAGCACCTTGCGCAGGATGCGCCGGTCGATGGGAGCCATCTTTTCGGGACACTTCGTCACCACGAAGTAGTGGGCGCGGTGAAGTTCCGACGGCAGGTCGCGCAACGTCCCCGCAGGGAGCATCCGGTCGTGCTGCACGGGACGCGTGGCGTCGATCATCATCACGTTGATCTTGGGCTCCACATAGCGGTGCTGGAAACCGTCGTCCATGATGATGAGGTCCACTTCGGGATGTTCGGCCCGGAGGCGCCGGATGCCTTCGGCGCGCTTCTCGCACACGACCACCACCGTATCGGGAAACTTGAGCTTGATCTGCAGCGGTTCGTCGCCCACGTCGCGGTAGTGCGACGTGACGGCGACTTCGGCGTAGCCTTTGGTCCGGCGGCCGTAGCCGCGCGAAAGCAGCGCCACGCGGTGCATCTGCGACATGTAGCCGATAATCATTTCGGCCATAGGCGTTTTGCCCGTGCCGCCCACGGTGATGTTGCCGATGCAGATGATCGGAATGTCGAACCGCTCGCTCTTGAGTATGCCCCAGTCGAAGAGGCGGTGACGCAAAGTCACCCCCATCCTGTACAGGAAGGATGCAGGCACGAGCAGGCTTTTCAACATTTCTTCTACCTATTGGGACAGTCGACTTTCAAAGGTAGCAATATTTCCCGGTTCGTCAAAATAAAACCCTGCAAAACTCGGGCCCCGATTCTTTTGCGGCAGGGTGGAGAGGAGGGAAAAGAGCTTCCGAAGCGCCGGATCGGGGCGGAATCCCTGGGGCGATGCTGCGAGTGCCGGCGATTGCGGCTAGCCGCGGAGAATTCCGAAAAAAACGACTGACGTTTGCGTCAGCCGTTTTTGCGGACCGGAAGCCGCTCCCACAGCCAGGCGGGAATCGTCTTCCAGAGAAAGACGAGCACGGCGTAGCGGCGGTCGATGACGATGCGGCGTCTGCGGCGGCGGATCGCCCGGAAGATGCGGCGGGCGACGGGTGCGGGCTGCATGAGCATCGGGTAGTCGTCGCCCGCCAGCAGAGGCGTGGCGACGAACCCGGGGCGGATGTCGGTGAAGCGGATGGGAATCCGCTCCATGCGGGCGAGCTGCGCCAGGGCGTCGATGTAGGTGTTTTGCAGCCGTTTGGTGGCGGAATAGGCGGGTGCCGACCCCAGTCCCCGGGTTCCGGCTATGGAGCTGATCGCGGCGATGTGCCCGCCTCCGTGCGTGCGGAACCAGCCGAATGCGGCGGTTATCATGCGCACGAATCCCTCGCCGTTGGTGCGGAGCGTGGCCAGTTCGATGGCGGGCTCCAGCTCCGTGTTGCGCTTGCCGATGCCCGAGGCATGGAAATAGATGTCCATGCCGCCCAGACGCCCGGCCAGTCCGGCCAGCCGCTGCGGGGCATCCTCGTGCGTGATGTCGATCCTTTCCGTTTCGATTCGCTCGGGCGCGAGCGCCTTGAGAGCGGCGAGGGCCTCCTCGTTGCGGCCCGCAGCGCCCACGCGCCACCCTGCGCCGATGCAGAGCCGGGCGACTTCCCGCCCCAGTCCCGAGGTGGCGCCCATGATGACGATTCGTTTCATCCTTTCAGTCGGTTTGCGATTTTCGGGCCGGAGGCGTCGGAGAGACGCGGAAACTGCGGGTCTCTGCCGACGGAGGCTGCGCTTCGCCCGGCAAAGGCCGGATGAAACCGCCTTCGGGCCGGCGTCAGGCCTTTCCCGCTTCGTCGAGGTCGTACTGCACGCACTCGATGCCGACCTTGCGCAGGAGGTCGAGCCCCTCCTCCGAGCGGTATTCGTCGGAGTAGACCACGCGCCGGATGCCTGCCTGGATGATGAGCTTCGCGCATTCGATGCAGGGGGCAGCCGTGATGTAGAGCGTCGAGCCGTCGCAGTTGTTGGCCGATTTGGCCACCTTCGTTATGGCGTTCGCCTCGGCGTGGAGCACGTAGGACTTGGTTTTGCCCGCATCGTCCTCGCAGATGTTCTCGAAGCCCGAGGGGGTGCCGTTGTAGCCGTCCGAGATGATCATCTTGTCCTTGACGATCAGCGCTCCCACCTTGCGGCGCACGCAGTAGGAGTTCTCGGCCCAGATGCGTGCCATGCGCAGGTAGCGCAGGTCGAGCTGACGCTGTTTCTCTTCGTTGTAGCCCACCTTACATCCCTTTTCCGTGGCAGTTCTTGTACTTCTTGCCCGAGCCGCAGGGGCAGGGGTCGTTGCGGCCCACCTTTTTCTCGGCGTGGATGGGCATGGGCTTCTGCTTCTCCGCCTGCCCGGCCTGTGCGGCCGCCTGCATGCGCGAGGCCTGCAACTTGTTGACGTCGACCTTGGCGCGCTCCTGCCGCTGCCGCTGCACGGCGTCGGCATTCTGCTCGCGGACGGGGATGTAGGCCTTGCCGAGCACGGCCAGCACGTCGCGGTTGACCTTGACGAGCATCTTGGAGAAGAGTCCGAACGACTCGAACTTATAGATCAGCAGCGGGTCCTTCTGCTCGTAGGTGGCGTTCTGCACGCTCTGGCGCAGGTCGTCCATCTCGCGCAGGTGTTCGCGCCAGGCATCGTCGATCGATGTGAACATCACCACCTTGGAGAAGACCTTGAAGATTTCGGCGCCGTCCGTGTCCTTGCACTTTTGCAGGTTGACCGGGACGTTGTAGCCCAGGTGGCCGTCGGTTATGGGGAAGTAGATGTTGCCCTCCATCTGATCCTTCTTCTCCTCGTAGATGCGCTGCATGACGGGACGCACGGTGTCGGCGATGGCCTTGGCGCGGCGTGCGTAGGCGCTCTTGAGGTCTTCGACGATCCGTTCGGCCAGCTCGGCGGGCTTGGCGTCGTCGTAGAACGCCGCGTCGAACGACGGTTCGACGGCCACTTCGCGGATCAGCTCGAAGCGGAAGTCCTCGAACTCGATGCCGCGATGCTCCTCGACGAAGTTGTCGGCGAAGTCGTACATGATGTTGTTCAGGTCGATCTCGATCCGTTCGCCGTAGAGGGCGTGGCGGCGGCGCGTGTAGATCACCTCGCGCTGCGAGTTCATCACGTCGTCGTACTCCAGCAGCCGCTTGCGGATGCCGAAGTTGTTCTCCTCGACCTTCTTCTGGGCGCGCTCGATGGCCTTGGTCATCATCCGGGCCTGGATCACCTCGCCCTCCTTCAGACCCATGCGGTCCATCATCGTGGCGATGCGGCCCGAACCGAACAAGCGCATCAGGTCGTCTTCGAGCGAGACGAAGAACTGCGACGATCCCGGGTCGCCCTGACGTCCGGCGCGGCCGCGCAGCTGGCGGTCGACGCGGCGGCTCTCGTGGCGCTCGGTGCCGATGATGGCCAGACCGCCGGCCTCCTTGACCTCGGGCGTCAGCTTGATGTCGGTTCCTCGGCCGGCCATGTTGGTGGCGATGGTCACCTGGCCCTTGCGGCCCGCTTCGGCCACGACCTGGGCCTCCAGCTGGTGCTGCTTGGCGTTCAGGACGTTGTGTTTGATGCCGCGCAGCTTGAGCATGCGGCTCAGAAGCTCCGAAATCTCGACCGACGTGGTGCCGACCAGCACGGGGCGCCCTTCGCCCACCAGACGCACGATTTCGTCGATCACGGCGTTGTACTTCTCGCGCTTGGTCTTGTAGATCAGGTCTTCGCGGTCGTCGCGGATGACGGGCCGGTTGGTGGGGATCACCACCACGTCGAGTTTGTAGATCGACCAGAACTCCGAAGCCTCCGTCTCGGCCGTACCGGTCATGCCGGCCAGCTTGTGGTACATGCGGAAGTAGTTCTGGAGGGTGATCGTCGCGAAGGTCTGCGTCGCGGCCTCGACCTTGACGTGCTCCTTGGCCTCGATGGCCTGGTGCAGGCCGTCCGAATAGCGGCGTCCTTCGAGGATGCGGCCCGTCTGCTCGTCGACGATCTTCACCTTGTTGTCCATCACCACGTACTCGATGTCCTTCTCGAACATGGCGTAAGCCTTGAGCAGCTGGTGGACGGTGTGTACGCGCTCCGACTTGACCGAGTAGTCGTTGATCACCTCGTCGCGCTTCTGCGCCCGCTCCTCGGCCGTGAGGTCGCTCTTTTCCAGCTCGGCCACCTCGGCGCCGATGTCGGGCAGCACGAAGAATCCGTCTTCGTTGAAGTATTTCGACAGCGCCTCGTGGCCTTTGTCGGTGAGCTCCACCGAGTTGAGCTTTTCGTCGATGACGAAGTAGAGGTCGTCGGTGATTTCGGGCATGCGGCGGTTGTTGTCCTGCATGTAGATGTTCTCGGTCTTCTGCATCAACGCCTTGACGCCCTGCTCCGACAGATATTTGATCAGCGGCTTGTACTTCGGAAGACCCTTGTGCGTGCGGTAGAGCTTCACGCCGCCCTCGTCGTTTTTGCCGTCGGCGATGAGCTGCCGCGCCTCGGCCAGCAGCGAGGTGACCAGATTCTTCTGGAGGTTGTAGAGGTTTTCGATGGCGGGCCGGTACTGCTCGAACATCTGGTCGTCGCCCTTGGGTACGGGACCCGAGATGATGAGCGGCGTGCGTGCGTCGTCGATCAATACGGAGTCCACCTCGTCGACGATGGCGAAGTGGTGCTTGCGCTGCACGAGGTCCTTGGGCGACGAGGCCATGTTGTCGCGCAGGTAGTCGAAGCCGTATTCGTTGTTGGTGCCGAAGGTGATGTCGGCCATGTAGGCGCGGCGCCGCGCCTCGGAGTTGGGCTGCGTGTCGTCGATGCAGGCCACCGACAGCCCGTGGAACTCGTACATGGGCCCCATCCACTCGCTGTCTCGCTTGGCCAGGTAGTTGTTCACCGTCACCAGATGCACGCCCTTCCGGGCCAGCGCGTTGAGGAACACGGGGAGCGTCGCCACGAGGGTTTTGCCCTCGCCCGTGGCCATTTCGGCGATCTTGCCCTTGTGGAGCACCACGCCGCCGAAGAGCTGCACGTCGTAGTGGATCATGTCCCACTTGATGTCGTTGCCGCCGGCCAGCCAGTGGGTGGCGTAGACGGCCTTGTCGCCCTCGATATGCACGAAATCCTTGGTCGCGGCCAGCTCGCGGTCGAAGTCGTTGGCCGTCACCTCCACCGTCTCGTTCTCGGCGAAGCGGCGGGCCGTGTCCTTCATGATGGCGAACGCCTCGGGCAGAATCTCGTCGAGTTTCTCTTCGATCTTTTCGTCGATGCGTTTGGTCGTCTCGTCGATCTCCTTGGAAATCTTTTCCTTCTCATCGAGCGTCGTCTCGGGCTTTTCGAGCGAGGCCTTCAGGGTGACGATGCGGGCCTCGTCCTCGGCGATGAAGTCGGCGATGCGGCGCTTCAGCTCCTCGCTGCGCGCACGCAGGGCGTCGTTCGAAAGGGCTTCGATCTCGGGGTATACGGCCTTGATCTTTTGGATGTAAGGCTCGATCTCCTTGCGGTCCTTGTCGGCTTTCGAGCCGAACACCGCCTTGATTATGGTTGCAAGAATATCCATAAACGATCTGTTGTTTGCGATGGTGAGTTTCTAAATCCTACAAAAGTAAGGAAATTCTCCGTAAAACGCAAAATATGAGGAGCGGTGTTTGCGCTTTCCGCCGGGTCGGAACACAATGCCGCCGGAAACGGAAACGGCCGGAGAGGGGAGACGCGGCATCCGGGAGGGGTGTCGTGTGGGTGGATAGTTGGAGGTGCGGGTGCGGCAGAGGCTCGGCCCCGGCGTGCGGATGAACGGCCGTTATTTCGAACTTGGAGAGCTGTGACGCTCCGCGTCGAGCAGGATGCGGCGGCCGACGGGGCATTCGGCGCACAGCGCCGGAGCGCACCATTCGGTGGAGAGCTGCAAGAGGGCCTGCGATTCGAATGCGTTGACCGGAACGAGGCCCGCACCGGCCCAGGCCCGCATGTAGCGGTTGTCTTCGGCGCCGAGCCGTTCGAGCAGCGAGAGCGCGTTGTCGCGCAGGGCTTCGTGGCCCGTGTAGCTGCCGTAGGCGAATTGCAGCACGGCGACCAGATTGATGCCGATGATGTGGGCCTTGAAGGCGCCGAGCCGCTTGGGCTGTTCGTCGCTCTCGGCGCCGGGGACGTAGTGGGTGCGCCAGTAGGGCGACGCCTCGATGCAGAAGAGGCGGCGGATGTCGTCCTCCGTGCGGCAGGCCATGGCGCGGCCCATGACGAATTCGTCCTGCGTGAAGAATTCGGCCGCCTGGGCCAGCCGCAGCACGGGGTGGTTGGCCGGGCGAATGCCCGTGAGCGTCCAGCTGTCGGGCCGCATCGGCTCGATGCCGTATTTGGCGGCGAGGTGTTCGAACGAGCGCCGCAGCGAGAGCGTGTAGTCGTCGTGCCGGTAGAGGTCCAGCAGGCCCGAAGCTCCGAAAAACATGGCTTCGACGGCGCGGGGTGCGAGCCGTTCGCGGAGCACGGCCTTGTAGGGCACGCGCCGGGCGAGCGCGAGGTAGGCCTGCTGGTTCTGACGGTCGCCCAGCGTGCGGAAGTAGAGCAGGTAGAAGGTTTGGTTCCAGTTCTCGGCCGCCTCGCGGTGCAGCTCCCCGACGGTGCGGATCTTGCGTTCGAGGCGGTCGAATGCGAGCGCCGTGCAGATTTCGCTGCGGTTGAGGGCCGGCAGACCGGCCAGATAGCCGCCGCAAACGGGGCTGCCCGCGCCTGCCGCGGCTTTCAGCCGTTCGACGATCCGTTGTTTGCGCGCCGGGTCCATCGGTTCAGAGCATGTTCAGTTCGAGCAGGGCCTCCTCCGACATCATGCTCCGGTCCCACACCGGATCGAACGTCAGCACCACGTTGACCTTTTCGACGCCCCGGACCTTGCCGACCTGGATGTTGACATCCTCCACGAGCATGTCGGCCATCGGGCAGTTGGGGGCCGTGAGGGTCATGCGGATGTTGGCTTCGCCCTCGGGCGTGTAGTCGATTTCGTAGATGAGCCCCAGGTCGTAGATGTTGACCGGGATTTCGGGATCGTAGATGTTCTTGAGCGTCGCGACGATCTCCCCCTCGACGCGCAGTATCTCTTCGGGTGTCATGGTCACTGTTGCTGTTTGTTGGCGAAGGCCAGGGCGTAGAGCCGCATCTGTTTGACCATCGAGGCCAGTCCGTTGGCCCGGGTGGGCGAGAGGTTGGCGCTCAGGCCGATGGCGTCGATGAAGTAGAGGTCGGTGTCGAGCAGCTCCCGGGGCGTGCGTCCGTCGAGCACGCGGATCAGCAGGGCGATGATGCCCTTGGTGATGATGGCGTCGCTGTCGGCCGTGAAGCGCATGCGCCCCTCGGCATCGAGCCGTGCGTCGATCCACACGCGCGACTGGCAGCCGTCGATGCGGTACTGGTCGGTGCGGTGCTGGTCGGCGATGACCGGGAGCTGTTCGCTCAGCCCGATCAGGTAGTCGTATTTGTCGAGCCAGTCGTCGAAAACCGAGAACTCCTCGATGATTTCATCCTGTATTCTGTCCATGAGATTCGCGTTTTGTCATTCGATGACCTCTTCGAGAGGGGTGCCCTCGGAGGCGGCCGGAGCCGATATGCCCAACAGCCGTGCCACGGTGGGTGCCACCGAGGTCATCTCCACGCGGCGGTCGATGCGCTGCGGACCGATGCCCGCGCCGTAGAAGAGGAGCGGCACGGCGGTGTCGTAGCCGTACATCGAGCCGGACGACGAGACGCAGCGTTCGCGCTGCTCGATCCAGCCGGGCTGGAAGTTGAGGATCACGTCGCCCGAACGGCGGGGATAGAAGCTGTTCTGCATGCGCTGGGCGTAGCCGCTGCCGAAGTAGCTCGTGCGCATGGCCGTGGCGGCCAGCGCGTGCGACACGCCGTCGAACTGCATGGCGAAGATGGCCACTTCGTTCTGCACGTCGGAGAGGTCGAGTCCCCGCTCGTAGATGAGGTTGTGGTTCAGCCAGACGGATTTGTCGTTGTAGGCGGTGACCCAGTCGCCGGTGCCGTAGCGCACGTTGAGAAATCCGTTGAGGATCACCTCGAACTGACGGGGGTTGAACCGCTCCGTCTCCCCGGCGGCCGGGCTGGTGCCGTGGTCCGAGGTGAGGATGACCAGGGCGTCGTCGACCTGCGCGAAGAGGAAGGTCAGAAAGTCGGCCAGATCGCGGTCGAGCCGATAATACATGTCCTCGACCTCGACCGATTCGGGGCCGTAGAGCTCGGCGATGCGGCGCGAGGAGTCGAGACAGAGGGTCATGAGGTCGGTCTTGTCGTCGCTCCCCAGCCCGCACTGGGCGATGAGCTGTTTGGCGAATCCCAGCACGGCCGAGTTGCCGGCGGGCGTGTAGAGCATGCGGTCGAAATCGGTTTTCGCGAAGAGGAGGCCCGCTCCCGTCTCGTCGCGCTCCCGTTTCGTGCGGCCCGGCAGGACGATGTCCCAATGGCGGGCGTTGAGGTAGCGGCTCCGCTCGTGGAGCGTCCGCCATTCGGAGGCGATGTAGGAGAGGTTGTAGCGTTCGCGGTTGCTGCGGGCGACCCATTCGGGCAGTTCGGCGGCGTACCAGGGCGAGGTCGTCCAGTCGCAGCGCGCGGAGTCGAGCCAGAAGACGTTCTGCGTGCGTCCGCCCGCCACGACGGCCGAAGCGGCTTCGGCGGCCACGGTGGCCGTGCGGCTGCCCGGCAGCTGCCGGAGGATCGTCTCGCCGAGCGTCGGAGCGAAAAGGCGGTAGGGGCCGGGACCCTGACGGCCGGCCGTCAGGGAGACGGCGGCGTTGGTCGTATAGTCCTGCCAGCAGGTGCCGACCACGCCGTGGGTCGAGGGCATGGCGCCCGTCGAGAGCGTGGCGAGCGATACGGGGGTGGTGGTTTGCTGGCAGTCATAGCGGGCGTCGGTGAAACGGGTGCCGCCCGTCATGAGGCGGCGGAATCCGTCCTCTCCGAAATTCGGTTCGTAGCGTTCCAGGTCCTCGGCCCGCATCGACCCGACGACGATTTCGACCACGAGCCGGGGGCGGTCCGTCCGGGCATGTATGGCGAGGGTGCCGAGCAACCCGAGAAGCAGCAGAGTGAGTTTTTTCATGTTCGGTGTCTCGAAGCGACAAAATTACGAAATTAAACGCTATTTTCCGCTGCGGAATTGCGCGATTTCCTGCGAAAAATCGATGCCGGCGGCGCGCTCCAGTTCGCTCATGCGCGCGATCGTGCGGCGGCACAGCTCCCTGAAGGCTTCGCTTTCGGGGCGCCGCGGCCGGTGGCGGGCCATTGCGGCGAGCCGTTCGACCTCGTCGAGCAGCGTGCGCGCCGGGGCAGAGAGGGCCGCTGCGGCGAAACGCTCCCAGATGTACTCCACGGCCTGCGGCGAGGGGTGCACCAGGTCGTCGGCGTAGAAACGGTAGTCGCGCAGGTCGTCCGTGAGGATTTCGCAGGCGGGAAAGTAGTGCGCGCGGGCGAAACGTTCTGTCAGCTCGGCGACGGCCACGCGCAGCGTCGCCTTGCTCAGCGAGTTGCCGTCCGGACCGTCGCCCAGGTGGCGCACCGGACTGATCGTGAAGATCACCTCCTTGCCGGCCAGGGGCCCTGCGAGCAGCTCCGACCATTCGGCGACGATCTCCCCGACGCCGAGCCGTTCGCGCCGGAAAAGCGCTCCGGGCTGTTTGTGGCAGTTGGCCACGGTCCGGCCGCTTTCGCGCAGGCGGTAGACCCAGGCCGTGCCGAAAGTCACGACGAGGCATCGGGCCGCGGACAGCGAGCGGCGCAGGGCTTCGCGCGCCTCGTTGCAGCGCCGCAGCGCGACGGCGGGGTCGGGGTCGCTCAGAAGCGTTCCGGCGTCGTAGTGGAACCACCATCCGTCGGCATCGCGGTGCAGCTCGCCGGCTGTTACGGGTTCGGAGGCCCGGCGCAGGGCCGCGGCGATCGATGCGGGGTTGAACAGCGGTCCGGCGAAGTTGCCTGCGGCCCGCAGTTTGGCCCGCAGCATCCTTGCGCGCATTTCATCGGCGAAGCACGAGCCGAGCAGCAGCACGGTATCGTCGTAGGAGATGTCGGTGCCGAGCGGCGCGCACTCTATTTCGGTGCGGAATTCCATGACGCAAAGGTAGCGGAATTTCGGAGGAAATTGTTTCGGAATTCGGTTTTTAATCGTTAATTTGCAGCATGATTCTCCGAGCGAACTGTAAGATCAATCTGGGACTGGACATCCTGCGCCGCCGTGCGGACGGCTTCCATGATCTCGAAACCGTGATGTTGCCCGTCGCAGGGCTTTTCGATGAGGTGGAGGTGACGCGCCGCGCCGCATCGGGCGCGAAGTTCCGTTGCGAGGGGCTCGCCGTGGATTGCGCGCCCGACGACAATCTGTGCCTCAAGGCTTTCCGTCTGATGCGCGACCGCTACGGCGTCGACGGCGCGGAGATCCGGCTCGTCAAGCAGGTGCCCTTCGGCGCCGGGCTGGGGGGCGGATCGGCGGATGCGACGGCCGTGTTGCTGGCCCTCGACGAACTCTTTGCGCTGCATCTTGCGGAGGAGGAGCTGATCGCCTGTGCGGCGGCGCTCGGCAGCGATACGGCGTTCTTCGTCCGAAACGTCCCGCAGCTGTGCACCGGACGCGGCGAGGTGATGGAGCCTTTCCCGGTCGGTCTGGAGGGGCTGGCGCTCGTCATTGTCAAACCCGACGAAGGGGTCTCGACGCGCGAAGCCTATGCCGGAGTGACGCCGCACGTGCCGCGGATGCCGCTCGCCGAACGGCTTCGGCGCCCCGTGGCGGAGTGGCAGGGGCTGGTGACCAACGATTTCGAGCCGTCGGTCTTTGCGGCGCATCCCGCCATCCGCGCCGTCCGGGATTCGCTGCTGGCTGCCGGGGCGCTCTACGCCTCGATGTCGGGCAGCGGTTCGGCCGTCTACGCGCTGTTCGACGACTTCGAAAAAGCAGAGCGCCTGCGCAGGCAGACGCCCTGGGTCTTTCGGTTGTAAGGAACCACTCTTTGCGGAGGGTCCCTTCGCGTGCGGCTCCGGCAGCCGTTCGCGTGCAGGGACTTTCCGCTGTCGGCAGTCGTTCGGGATCGGAATCTTTCGTGTGCGGCGGCCGTTCGTTGTCGGCGGCCGTTCGGGATCGGAACCTTTCGCTGCTGCCGGCAGCCGTTCGCGTGCGGCCGACGCTACTTGCAGGCGACCGCCATCTTCTCCACCCGCCTCTCGTGGCGCCCGCCCTCGAATTCGGCCGCGAGGAACGCGTCGAGGATGGCCACGGCTTCGTCGTTGGTGATGAAGCGCGCCGGCAGTACGAGCACGTTGGCGTCGTTGTGGCGGCGGATCAGCGAAGCCACTTCCGGCTCCCAGCACAGCCCGGCACGAACACCTTGATGCTTGTTGAGCGTCATGGCCATGCCTTCGCCCGAGCCGCAGAGCCCGATGCCGCGCTCCAGCTCGCCCTTTTCGATGGCTTCGGCCAGCGGATGGGCGAAGTCGGGGTAGTCGACGCTTTCGGGCGAGTGGGTGCCGAAGTCGAGCACCTCGCAGCCCATGGCGCTGAGGTAGCCCACCAGAAACTCTTTCATTTCGTAGCCCGCATGGTCGCAGGCGATTCCTATCTTTTTCATCGTTTTCGGTTTTGAGGGACAATCGTTTCAAAAAACGCTCCGTCATCCGGCTGCGGGGCGGAACGTGCTATTTCGAGGCCCGTTTGCGGTCGACCTCGTGCAGCAGAATCTTGCGCAGACGCATCGCGTGGGGCGTGACTTCGACGTATTCGTCCTCCTTGATGTATTCGAGCGCCTCCTCGAGCGTGAAGACCTTGGGCGGCACGATCACGGCCTTGTCGTCCGACCCCGAAGCGCGCATGTTGGTGAGCTGCTTCGACTTGGTGACGTTGACCGTGATGTCGTTCTGGCGCGTGTGCTCGCCGATGACCTGCCCTTCGTAGACCTGATCCATGGGGTTGATGAAGAAGCGGCCGCGGTCTTGCAGCTTGTCGATCGAATAGGCATAGGCCGTGCCCGTCTCGCCCGAGATGATCGACCCGTTGGTGCGCATCTCGATGTCGCCCACCCACGGTTCGAAATCCTTGAGCCGGTGGGTCATGATCGCCTCGCCGGCCGTGGCGGTGAGCATGTTCGACCTCAGGCCGATGATGCCGCGCGAGGGGATCGAAAACTCCAGCCGCACGCGGTCGCCGTTGGAGGCCATGTTCGTAAGCGTGCCCTTGCGTTTGGTGGTCAGCTCGATGACCGTGCCGGAGTGCTCCTCGGGGCAGTCGACGGTCATCTCCTCGATGGGTTCGCACTTCCGTCCGTCGATCTCCTTGACGATCACGCGGGGCTGGCCCACCTGCAATTCGTAGCCCTCGCGGCGCATGGTCTCGATGAGAACCGAGAGGTGCAGCACGCCGCGGCCGAAGACGTTGAACGAGTCGGCCGACGGGCCCGGCGTCACGCGCAGGGCGAGGTTTTTCTCCAGCTCGCGGTCGAGACGCTCCTTGATGTGGCGCGAGGTGACGTATTTGCCGTCCTTGCCGAAGAAGGGCGAGTTGTTGATCGTGAAGAGCATCGACATGGTGGGTTCGTCGATGGCGATGGGCGGCAGCGGCTCGGGATTCTCGTAGTCGCAGATCGTGTCGCCGATCTCGAAGCCCTCGATGCCCATGATGGCGCAGATTTCGCCGCACGGCACCTCGTCGACCTTCTTCTTTCCGAGCCCCTCGAAGATCATCAGCTCCTTGATCTTGGTTTTCTGCATCGTCACCCCGTCGCGCTTGGCCAGCGTGACGTTCTGCCCGGCCCGGAGCGAGCCGCGCGTGACCTTGCCCACGGCAATGCGGCCCGTGTAGGACGAATATTCGAGCGAGGTGATGAGCATCTGGGGCGTGCCCTCGACGACGGCCGGTTCGGGGATTTCGTCGATGATGGCGTCCAGCAAAGGCACGATCGAGTCGGTGGGCTCGTTCCACTTGTGGGACATCCAGCCCTGCTTGGCCGAGCCGTAGATGGTCTTGTAGTCGAGCTGCTCCTCGGTGGCGTCGAGCGAGAACATCAGGTCGAAGACCTGCTCGTTGACCACTTCGGGGCGGCAGTTGGGTTTGTCGACCTTGTTGACCACGACGATGGGTTTCTTGCCCAGCGCGAGGGCCTTCTGCAAGACGAAACGCGTCTGCGGCATGGTGCCCTCGAAAGCGTCGACCAGCAGCAGCACGCCGTCGCACATGTTCAGCACGCGCTCGACCTCGCCGCCGAAATCGGCGTGGCCCGGGGTGTCGATGATGTTGATCTTGTAGTCCTTATAGATGACCGAAACGTTTTTCGAAAGGATCGTGATGCCCCGTTCGCGTTCCAGATCGTTGTTGTCCAGTATGAGTTCGCCGCTCGGTTTGGCGTTGTCGCGCAGGATGTGGCCGGCCAGAATCATCTTGTCGACGAGCGTGGTCTTGCCATGGTCGACGTGGGCGATGATGGCGATGTTGCGCAGTTTTTGCATAGAAACGTGATTTATGCCGCAAAGGTAACAAATTCCGCGGAAATTATCTTAAATTTGCCCGTATCCTATAAAGTTTCGCATCATGATTCCAGCCTTCCATGTCCGCCGGCAAAGCGAGGTCTACATCGGTTCGGCAGCCGAGATGCTGCCCGGTCTCGTGCCCGAGGGGCGCACGGTCGTCGTCACCGATTCCCATGTCGACCGCCTGTGGGGTCCGCTGCTGGAGCCTTACGAGCGGGTGCTCATCGGCACGGGCGAGGAGATCAAGACCTTGCAGACGGCGGGCGACCTTTACCGGCGTTTCATCGGGATGGGCGTCGACCGCAAGACGTTCGTGCTGGGGGTCGGCGGCGGCATCGTCACCGACATCGCGGGTTTCGTCGCTTCGACCTATATGCGGGGGCTGGAGTTCGGTTTCGTCTCGACGACGCTGCTGGGGCAGGTCGATGCTTCGGTGGGCGGCAAGAACGGGGTGAATGTCGACGGCTACAAGAACATGGCGGGCACCTTCAGCCAGCCGCGGTTCGTCGTGTGCGATCCCGCGATGCTGCGCACGCTGCCCGACCGCGAGTTCCGGGCCGGCCTGGCCGAGGCGGTCAAGGCGGCCGTGATCGCCGACGAGGGCCTGTTCGCCCGGCTCGAGCGGAGCTCGTTCGACGAGCTGCGCCGCGACGGCGACCTGCTCTCCGATGTCGTGTCGGCGTCGATCCGTGTCAAGGCCGACATCGTGGAGCGCGACGAGCGCGAGACGGGCGAGCGGCGCAAGCTCAACCTGGGCCATACGCTTGCCCATGCCATCGAGAAGTGCTCTTCGCGCATGAACCACGGCGAAGCGGTGGCCGCGGGCATGTCGCTCATCGCCGGAGCGGCCGTGCGGCTCGGAACGCTCGCGGCTGCCGACCGCGACCGGATCGACGCGCTGCTCCGCAAGCTGGGCTTCGAGCTGGAACCCCCCGTCGACGTGCGGCGTCTGTTGGGCGAGGTCGGCAAGGACAAGAAGCATGAAAACGACCTGCTGCGGATCGTGCTTCCCCGGGGCATCGGCGACTGCGAGGTGCGTCCCATGAACGTGGACGATTTCGCCGCGCTCTTCTGATCTTCGTTCCGGCAGATACTGTCCGGACCCTCTTTCCCGGAGCTTCTCTGCTTTCCGCCGCGCTCCTTGCTGCGTGGCGGGTGCTGTTCCGTCTTGCTCTGCGTCCTTCGCGCTGTCCGGCAAGCGCTGATCCGTTTTCCGGCAGGCCCTCTCCGCGCGGCGGACGGAAGAAGTGCTCCCGGCCCGAACAATTCGGGCCGGGAGCTTCGGCAGTTGCGTCACGATTCGTGCTCGGCTGTTTTTTTGTTGATTATTGGTTGTTTTTATGGATTTGCTGCAAAGATACCCCCCCCCTCGCAAATTTTGGACCGAATTATGTCCTAAAGGGATTGTTTTGCGACTTTTCGGAATATTTTTACGGGAAAAATTCGATGACCGGAAATTTTTCGGTGCTTTGTCTTAAAAGAGAGCGGCTTCTTGCGAAAGAAGCCGCTCTCTTGAAAATCCATCGAACAAAACCTATTCTTCTACCATACCGTAGATGTTGATGTCGTCGATAGTGAGTTGATAGTTTTTACTGCTGGGTTTCGTAGAGCTCGAAGATACTGCGAATTTTATTCTTACGGATTCGAATTTTCCAGTAGCATCTACTGTGAACTCGTAGTCTGCGGCCGAGGTGGTCAATGCTTTGGCGCTATCGACTGAAGTCCACGTACTGCCGCCGTCCGTAGAATAATAAGTATCGAGCTTGAGATTGGTATTTCCTACTTTTGCTTTGTAGGTAACCTTGGTAACTTTGGGAAGATCGAACTCTGTTTGAGTGTAACCCAGCTTCCCATCGCTATACAGCCGCATTGCCATGGAGTTGCTGCCGGTGATTTTGCTGCTGGTAGACGGTGTGCCGTAATAGGTCTTCCATTGCTTTCCTTGACTGCCGCTTGTGACGGTACCTTGATAGTTTGTACCGGTTGTGAAACCTTCGGAAGATTCGAACCCTGTCGAATAGATGACTTTCTCCACCCATTGGGTTGCACTTCCTTCCTTCGTCGTTGCGGTCGCGGTTTGGGTGGCCTCGCCCTTGTGGGTGGTGCCGTTGGCTACGGCCGTGACTTCGACGGCGTATTCGGTGGCGGGCTGCAGACCCGTGATCGTGAGCGAGGTGGCCTGCCCGTCGTCCGACGATCCGGTGATGGTTTCGCCGCCGGCGGTCGGGGCGGCCGACCAGCGGAAGCCGGCGGCACCTTCGACCGCAGCGAACGTCACGGTCAGACCGGTCGCCGTGGTTTTCTCTGCGTCGACCGCAACCTCCGTCATGACGATCTGCTGCGCCTGTCCCAGCTGCTCGATGGCGATCACCACGTCGTCGGCGCCGGCCGACGAGAGGGTCAGCGTGGCCGTGCGGGACGTCGAACCCGTATTCTCGGTGGCGGTCCAGGCGACGGTGCCTGCCGGGTTGTCGACCGTGGCGGTGAACCAGTCAGCGCCGCTCACCGCAGCCGTTACGTCGGCCGTCAGGTTCTTCGCCGTAAAGGCGATCGTGCCCTCGGTCGTCGTGGCGGCGAACTGCTGCGTCTTGTCGGCTTCGGCTACCTCGATGCGCGGGGTCTTGTCCTCGAGTTTGTAGAGAGACAGCAGTACACCCGTTGAGCCCGTATAGGCAGCAAAACGCTCCTGCCCGCTTGTTGTGTTGAACCGGATGATCCGGCTCGTGGCGTTTGCATTTTTGATAGTGGCGGCTCCATTATTGACGGATATGGTCCATTCATATTGTTTGGCCGTGGCAGTTGCATTGAAGTACAATTCATTGCTGCTTCCCTGGTAGCCGACATAACCGTCTTTGGAGAGGATGGTGTATCCGTTGGTCGAACCCTCGATGGTACATACATATCCGGCGATGGTCGTGTTGGAGAGAATCGAACCGTCGGATTGTATCTGAGCGGTTATTTCAGCGTATTCACCGAGGTTTTTGCCGGTTCTTTGTCCGGTCAAGGCATACACTTTATCCGAGTTTTCCGCTGCGATGATGTATTCGCCGCTCCAGTCGGTGAGATTCTCGGTCACCTTGATATACCGGGGGGCGGAAGGATCGACGATCTCCTTTTCGACGGTGATCGGGACGGCTTCGCTCCATGCCGAGGTGACGAAGAGGTCGCCGTCGCCGAGTGCGCGCACCTGCACTTCGTAGGTGCCCTCCTCCCACGACGCGTAGTCGACCGAAGTGCCGTCAGCGACGCTGACGGTAGTCTGGCCGCCGTCGGTGGTGTACTCATAGCCCGAAGCATCGGGATCGGCCGTCCAGCCGAAAGTCTTCTTGTCGGTGTCGACGGTCACGGCAGGGGCTGCGAGCGTCTCTGCCTGCTGGTTGGCCGAAACGATCTTCACCGACTTGAGGTACATCGCTTTCTGAACCTGCGATTCCAGCTTGATCTGGATGGTTCCGGCCTGGACGGGTGTCTGCGGCGCAAAGGTGTAGTCGCTCGGGTCCGTCTGGGTGACGCTGACCGGCTCTGCGATCGCCTTTCCGTCGAGCAGGACGGTCAGAAGCGTGTTGCCGCTGTTGGCTACGGACGCATTGACGACGATGGATTTGATTTCGTCGCCGTATTGGCCGGTGGTCAGCGTAGCGGATACCTGCTTGGAGCCGGAACCGATCTGGTAACCTTTCGTATTGTTGAATGCCAGATAAGCGGATGCCGTGGGATTGAAGCTCCATTTCATTTCGGGACTGCCGGCGGTGACGGCAGTTGCGGGTGTCTCCGTCGTACCCAGATCGCCCGTTGCGAGCGTCCACTCGTAGGAGCCCGTGATGCGCTCGCCGACGGTGGCGTTGGCCAGATTGAGCTTGAAGCGCTTGACGTAGGCGCGCTGGAAGTCGATCGTCTTGCCCGCGAAGGTGTAGACGGCCTTGTCGGTGGTGATCGTCACGTCGCCCGTGTAGGAGCCCGGAACGAGGGCCATGTAGAGCGTGGCCAGTCCCGTCTCGGTCGAGACCATCGCTTCGCCCTCCCTGACCGTCACGGTGACGGTCGAAGAGGCGTCTTCCATCGCGGCTGCGTCGATGGCGGCCAGCGTACCCTCGCTTACCTGAGTGAGGTCGTAGGCGAACGATCCGGCGATCGCCTCCTTGCCCGTGCTGGCGAAGCTGATGGTGCGGACCGTCTCGCCTTCGTGGGCGGTATCGGACGAGTAGATGTCGAACTCGGCCATGGCCGCCATCTGGCGGAATTTGACGATCACGCCGGCTGCCTGGTCGGCATTGCGGGTCGGAACGGCGACCATGGGGTTGTACCGTCCGTCGAACACGCCGGAAGCGGTCTGCTCCTGTGCGGCCGGGATGGCGAGCCTGATCCCTGCGGCGGTGGCGGCGGCATTCTCTGCGGAGTAGGGATAGTAGGCGTAGATGGCGTCGTCGGCCGTATAGGCGTTGACCTCTTCGGCCATGAAGTAAATCACGCCGTTTTCACGGATGGGAAGCGCCTGGGCGTTGTCCGAAGGCTGCGCCGATGCGATGTAAACACCGATCTCGTCGGTATCGTCCTTCCATCTGATGTTGTAGCGGTCTTCGCCCTCGCCGCCCGCGAAAGTCGTGCGGGTGTCGGGCGCCGAGGCGTTGTCTTCGGGTTTCTCGTCGACGCTTTCGGCGCGGAACCGGAGCGTCATCCTCTCCGGAGCGTCGGGATTGTCGATCGCGGGATCGGTCTGGTCTTTCGAGCAGGCGAATGCTGTAAGGGCTGCCGCAAACAGCATCGAAAAGCGTAAGATTCGTTTCATGATTTTGTCGTTTGCGGTTTACCACTCTTCGGGCGTCTGGTCGTAGCCCGTGTTTTCGGTGTTTTCCTTTTCGTTGTAGTTGACGCTCTCGGCGAATCCCTGTTCGACCTCGATGTGCAACAAATCAACGGCGGGAGAGACGTAAACCCCGTCCCCCCCCCTCGCAATGAGGTGCTCGTGTTTCATGACGGTATGATTTGATGGTTTGATTTCCGCCCTCAAAGTTAGTGAAAAAGAACGGAACCCGAAACAGATCGCGGAAAAATATCTTTACCGGAGGCAGAGGCCCCTGCCGCGGCTCCCGGCGGCATTCCGGCCCGCCGGCGTTCCGGTCCGCATCCGAAAGAGACGCGGCGATGCAGATCGGGAGCGGGAAAAAGACCGGAAGTGTTTACGAAAAGAACCGTTTCGTTGGGATCAGTACATGTTGTCGTACATCGACTGCGATTTGTCGTACTTGAGGTCGGAGAGCGAAGCGGCCTTGACGCCGATGTTGAAGCTCCACGAGCGGTGGAAGCCGAACGGGATCCACGAGAAGGACATCTGCCAGCAGTGGAGGTCGCGCGTGATGGAGACCGACGAGGTGGTGAGCTTGCGCGCCTTGATGTCGTAGCCGCCCTGGAACGTGAGACCGGTCTTCTCGGTGATGGTGAGCGAGCCGTTGAAACCGATGGTCTGCGTGACGTTCTTGCGGTAGCCCGTGGTGCCGTTGTCGACGTAGGAGATCGAGTAGTTGACCGCGTAGTTGAAGCCGAAGTTCCACGGCAGCGAGAAGTCGTAATAGGTCTGCGACATGTACTGCCGCCGCAGGACGGGGTCCATGTGGCCGTAGGGGTCGTAGAACGGATTCTGGTACTCGGGCGGGATGGAGGTGATGTCGTTCATGGCCGCTTGCGACTTGTCCTGCCGCGACTTGAACGTATAGCCGAACGACCATCCCGTGGAGGTGACGCGGCCCGGGAAGAAGAGCCGGTTGTAGCGTTTGCCCTGCGGGGTGACGCGGTAGGGGTCGAGCGTGGCCGAGAGGTTGATGCCGAAGTTCTTGAAGATGGTCGTGCGGAACGACACCGGAATGGTCGACAGCCGCATGGAGTCGGCCAGGAAGTTGTACGATCCGCTGATGCGCAGCTCGTCGATGAGTTTGATCTTCTTCACGCCCGAGGTGTCGCGCTTGGAGAGCACCTTCATTTCGAGGTTCTGCGAAAGCGAGAAGTTCATCGACATCGACCGGCCCGACGAGGGGACGCCGTAGGCGTTGACCGAATAGGGCGAGTAGGTCGTGAAGCGGCCCGTGGAGTCGGTCTGCCGGGTGCGGAAATAGCCGTACTTGGGGTCGGAGAAGTCGGGGGCGAACGAGAAGCCGAAGGTGGGGGTGAGCGTGTGCCGGAGGGCCTGGACCTTGCGGTCGCGGCTCTTCTTGGTGAAGTCGTACATGCCGTAGACGGTCGTCGAGGCCGAGAGGCTGAGGTTGTAGTTGTAGAGCCGGTAGAAACCGTACTGGGTGGGCAGCGTGTCGGTGCGGTTGGTGACGGGGTTCCACTCGAAGTTCACCCGCTTGAAGTACCACTTCTCGGTGTAGTTGAACGAGGGCGAGAGGTTGATGTAGTTGAAGAGGTTGAACGACGCCGAGACGGGAATCGTGTGCTCGATGCCGTTTTTCATGTTTTCGAGGGTCTTGCGGGAGAATATCTCGCTCTCGGTGGTGGTCACCGAGTTGGTCAGCTTGCCCGTGTACTGCATCGAAATCTTCTCGTACCAGCGGTCCTTGCCCTGCTTCTCCTTGCGCTTGAACGGGTAGAAGCGCGAGACGTTGAAGACGACGGTGGGCAGCGTGACGGAGATGGTCTTGTTCTGGGAGTTCTGCGAGACGGCCATGTTCGCCGAGAGCGAGAAGGGGGTGCCGGCCCAGTTTTTCGAGTAGGAGATCGACGAGTTGGTCTGCGTGGCGAGAATGTCGTTGAGGTTGGTGGCCGAATAGCGGCTGTAGCCGCTCGTGGCGAAGTTCACCGAGGCCGAGAAGGTCGATCCGGGGTTGGCCTTGGGGTCCTGCGAATGGGACCATTGCAGACGGAAGTTCTTCTGCTTGAGGTAGTCGGGCTCGCCTTTCTCGCCGGTCTTGACGTTGGAGAACTGCATGTTGAAGCTGCCGCTGTACTTGTAGCGCTTGATGTAGCGCGAGGCGGCCGAAACCTCCCACGACCCCAGGGTGTAGATGCCGCCGCGCAGCGCCAGGTCGGCGTAGTCGCCGAAGGTGAAGTAGTAGCCCAGGTCGCGCAGGAAGAAGCCTTTGGTGTACTCCTCGCCGTAGGAGGGCATCAGCAGACCCGACTTGGGCCCCATGTTGATCGGGAAGAAGCCTTCGGGGATGCCGAGGAAGTAGATCGGCACGTCCTCCATGACCAGATAGGCGGGGCCCGTGACGACCTTCTTGCCGGGGATGACCTTGGCTTTGGTCATGGCCAGGTAGAAGTGGGGGTGGTCGGTGTGGTCGCAGGTGGTGTACTTGCCGTTCTGGATGTTGATCGTGTTGTCGGGCATCTTCTTCACGCTGCCGCCCACGAGCCAGCCGTCGCCCTGCTGGGTGGCCACGCCCTTGATCTTGGCCTTCTTCGTGTCGAGGTTGTAGGTGATCGTGTCCATCTGGTAGGCCGCCGAACCCTCGCTGAACTCGGGTTTGGTGACGACGGGCTTCCCCTCGACCGTGTCGGCCTTGCCGTAGGCGTAGATCAGGCGCGCATCCATGTCGATCTGCATGAAGTCGGCCTTGAGGTTGCTGTTCTGGTAGGTGACGTCGCCCTTGTTGTAGATGTAGACCATCTTGTTCTCCACGTCGTAGACCAGCGAGTCGGTGTTCTGGCCCGAAATGGGGCCGTCGAGGAACGGTTCGGCGGGACGGGGGGCGGCCGTGTCGCGGCGCGCTGCGCCGGGGGCCGGAGTGTCGGACGAGGGCCGGGGCGTCTTCTGCGCCACCAGCGAATCGAACTGCGCCGAGGCGATCGAATCGCGCACCTCCTGCGGGAGGGCGTCGAACGCTTCGCTGCGCCGTGCCGCTTCGCGGGCCGAGCGGATCTCTTCGCGCCGGTCGCTCCGCTGCCGGGCCCGCGAAGGCGAGGGATCGGCGAGGCGGCCTTCGAGGGCTCGGACGGCGGCGGTGTCGGCCGCTGCCACCGGGAGCGTGTCGGCTGCGGAGGCGAAGATCATTCCCCGGGGAGCCGAAGTGCCGGACACCAGCTGCACGAACATCGTGACGATGCCCGCCGAAAGGAGATATTTTACCCTCGAAAAATCCAAATTTCCAAAAAATTTCCGTATCTTTGCCGACAAGTCGGCAAAACCGCCCGGAGTGGCGCTGCGGGGCGTCCCTGCGCCGTTTTCGGGACCGACAAATATAGGTAAAAAATCAGACATAGCCTCTGTCCGACCCCTTAAAATATGCGCATGCGACGATTCATTCCATTTCTGCTGGCGGCCCTGTGGGGGCTTTGCGCCGCGGCTGCGGAGCCGGCCGCATCCGGCGTGCGGGTCGTGGTCATCGACGCGGGGCACGGCGGTGCCGACCCCGGCGCCTGTTATGCCGGCGTGACCGAGAAGGAGGTGACGCTCAAGGTGGCGCTCGCTCTGGGGCGCCTCATCGAGGCGGAGATGCCCGGCGTGAAGGTGGTCTATACGCGCACGACGGACAAGGCGCTGGCCGCGGCGAAGACCGACGACCTGCAGGCGCGGGCCGACGTAGCCAACGGGGCGGGCGGCGATCTTTTCATCTCGATCCATTGCAATGCGGCGTCCCGGGCTCCTGCGGCGCGGGGCGTCGAGACGCTGGTGATGGGCGAGAGCCCCAAGGAGCAGAACTACAACAGCCGGGCGCTCTACGAAAACAACCGCGACGATCTGATCGACATGTCCGACGCCCGCACGGCGGCCATCGTACGGGCCTACATCCAGAATCTGCAATTCACCTACGGCGAGTTCAGCATGGCTCTGGCCCGCTGCGTGCAGAACCGCTTCCTGAAGGCCGGACGTCATTCGCGGGGCATCAAGCCGCAGCTGCTGCGGGTGCTCTATGCCACGGACATGCCGGGCATCCTGACCGAGATCGGCTTTCTGAGCAACGAGCAGGAGCGGGCCTACCTCCGTTCGGAGAAGGGACAGAGCGAGATCGCCCGGTCGCTGTTCCTGGCCGTGAAGGACTATTCGGCCTATGTTTTGAGCACGCGCAAGAGCGAGGAGGCCGCCGCAGGGGAGCGCGCTGCCGGGGATGCTCCGGAAAAACGTGCGGAGGAGGAGCCCTCGGGGGCGGCTGCTTCGGCTTCCGTTTCGACGGCGACTTCGGCGGTTGCCGGAAAGAGTGCTGCCGAAGCGGCGCCGCAGACGCCGGAGCGGACCGGAGAGCCGGCAGCGGCCGGCAAATCGTCCGGCCCGGCGCAGACCGCCGCAGCCGCCGCACCGTCCGCAGCTGCCGCAGTGCCCGTTGCGCCGCAGGAGGTGCGGACCGATCCGTCGCCCGTGCGTTATGCCGTCCAGGTGTGCGCCGGAGCCAAACAGGTGCCCCTCGATTCGGCCGAATTCAAAAACTACCGCGGGCAGGTGCGGGCCTATCGGGCCGACGGGCCGCTTCCGTGGCACTACTGCCTCTACGAAAGCGCCACGCGCGAGGAGGCCGCCCGCCGGCTGGCCGAAGTGCGCAAGGTCTTCCCGAACGCATTCGTGGTGCGCTGCCGCGAAGGACGCATTGTGAAATGACAACGAAAAAGATATGAAGAGAGAAGCTAAAATCGGCCTTTTCGCCGTGTTGATGATCGGCGCGGCCTGGGCCGGCATCCGGTTTCTGAAGGGTTTCGACATTTTCGGCCGCAATGTCGAGTATTATGCCGCTTACGAGCGGATCGACGGCTTGCAGGCGGCTTCGCCCATCCTCATGCGGGGCGTGAAGATCGGCACGGTGACCGACATCGCCTTCGATCCGGCCGAGAGCGACCGGGTGGTGTTGCGGCTGACCGTCAAGCGCCAGTACCGCATCCCCTCGGATTCCGAAGCCAAGATCATCAGCAACAGCCTGATGGGCAGCAAGGCCGTCGAGGTCACCTACGGTCAGGCTCCGACCTTTCTGTCGCGCGGCGACACGCTGCGTTCGAGCCGCGACCGCGACCTGATGGACATGGCCGGATCGGAGCTCGATTTCGTCAAGCAGAAGATTTCGCAGCTGACCGCCGACCTGTCTCGCACGCTCACCGACATCAGCGAGCTGCTGGAGGGCAATGCGTCGCACATTTCGGGGACGCTGGGCAATCTGGACGCCATCACGGAGGATGTGGCCGGCATGCTTTCGGCCCAGCGCGGCAATCTGGAGTCGGCCGTGGAGGGGCTGACGGCCTTCTCCGAGATGCTCGGAGCCAACGCCGGGCGGGTGGACAGCCTGATGGGCAGCCTGAACCGCGTGGCTGCGACGCTCGACGAGGAGCGTTTCGCCCAAAAGCTGACCGGAACCGTCGCGACGCTCGACAGCCTGCTGACGAAGATCGGCGAGGGCGAAGGCACCGCGGGGCGTCTGCTGAACGATCCGGCTCTCTACGACTCGCTCGCCGAGGCTTCGGACAACCTCTCGGCGCTGCTGGCCGATCTGAAGGCCAATCCGGCCCGCTACGTCCATCTGTCGGTTTTCGGGCGCGATCCCGAGAAGATGAAGGAGAGGGCCGGGCGCCGGACGGCGAAGGCCGCGGCCAAGGCCGGACGCGACTCGCTCAAGGCGGCCGAAAGGCAGTGCGGACGATGATCTATCCCCCGACATTCGAACAGAAAATAGGGTTCGACCGCCTGCGCGGGCAGGTTGCGGCGCTGTGCACGATGCGCGCCGCGCGCGAACTGCTGGCCGCCGAGGGATTCACGACCTCGGCGCAGGAGATCGAACGCCGTCTGTCGCTCTCCGACGAGATGCGCGTGCTGCTGGAGATGGAGCGCGACTTCCCGGGCGGCGACTACCCCGATACGGACCATGTCGTGGCCAAACTGCGCGTCGAGGGGGCTTTCCTCGATGTGGAGGAGGTGGTCACGCTGCGCCGGGCTTTGGCCACGGTGGGCGAGGTGGTGGCTTTCATCGGGGGCCGCGAGCGCGACTACCCGGCGCTGCATGCCCGCACGCGGGGCGTGGAGGCATTCCCGGAGATCGTGCGGCGCATCGACGCCCTGGTCGACCGCTTCGGCGAGGTGAGGGACTCGGCGTCGCCCGCACTGGGCGAAATCCGCCGTGCGATCCGCGAACGCGAGGGGCAGGCGGCCAAGCGCCTGCAGCAGGTGCTGGCGGCGGCCAAGAGCGCGGGCATCGTCGATGCCGACGCCCAGCTGTCGGTGCGCGACGGCAAGACCGTCATTCCGGTTGCGGCGGCCAACAAACGCAAGCTCAACGGCTTCATCCACGACGAATCGGCCACGGGCCGCACGGTCTACGTGGAGCCCGTCGAGGTGGTGGAGCTCAACAACGAGCTGCGCGAGCTGGAGTATGCCGAGCGGCGCGAAATCGTGCGCATCCTCGCCGAATTCACCGACTCGGTGCGCCCCGATGCCGAGCTCGTCGCCGCGTCGGGCGACTATCTGGCCGAAGTGGACATGCTGCGCGCCAAGGGGCGCTGGGCCTCGGAAAACGGCTGCGCGAAGCCGATCGTCTCGACCGACGACCGGCTGGTGCTCAAGGAGGCGCGCCATCCGCTGCTGCAACAGACCCTCCGTGCGCAGGGGCGCGAGATCGTGCCGCTGACCATGCAGCTCGACCGGCGGAAACGCATTCTGGTCATTTCGGGCCCCAATGCCGGCGGCAAGTCGGTGTGTTTGAAGACGACGGGCATCGTCCAGTATATGTTCCAGTGCGGATTCCCGGTGCCGGCGTCGCCGGTGTCGGAGCTGCCCGTATTCGGCTCGATATTCCTCGACATCGGCGACGAACAGTCGATCGACAACGATTTGTCGACCTATTCGTCGCATCTGGTGAACATGAAGAACATGCTCGCCGGGGCGTCGGACCGGACGCTGGTGCTCATCGACGAGTTCGGATCGGGCACCGAGCCCACCATCGGCGGGGCCATCGCCGAAGCCATCCTGGAGCGGCTGCTCGAAAAGGGGTGCTACGGCGTCATCACGACCCACTACGCCAATATAAAATATTATGCGGCCAGCACCGAGGGGATCGCCAACGGAGCAATGACCTTCGACGTGCAGCACATCCGGCCGCTGTTCCGGCTCGAAACGGGCAAGCCGGGCAGCTCGTTCGCCATCGAGATCGCCCGCAAGATCGGGCTGCCGGAGGAGATTATCCGCGCGGCGTCGGAGAAGGCGGGGTCGGACCATATCAACCTCGAAAAGCAGCTGCGCGAAATAGCCCGCGACAAGCACTACTGGGAGCAGAAGCGTGACCGCATCCGTCTGACCGACCGCAAGGTGGAGGAGCTGGAGCAGAGCTATGCCGAGCAGCTGTCGAAAATCCGCGCCGAGCGGCAGGAGATACTCCGTAAGGCCAAGCAGGAGGCGCAGGCGCTCGTGGCCGAAGCCAACCGGCAGATCGAGAATACGATCCGCACCATCCGCGAGGCGCAGGCCGAGAAGGAGCTCACGCGGCTGGCCCGCAAGGAGCTGGACGACTTTCGGGCCGCGGCCGAGCGGGCCGATGCGGCGGAGCGCGACGCGGAGGTGGCCCGCGAAATCGAGCGTATAGAGCGCCGCCGGCAGCGCCGTGCCGAGCGCAGGGCGCAGCGGGGCGAAGAGGCCGCGGCCGCCGCGACGCCCGAACCGCCCCGCAAACGCGAGGCGGAGGTGGGTTCGAAGGTCCGCATGGAGGGGCAGGATATGGTGGGCGAGGTGCGTTCGGTGAAGGGCCGCAAGGCGCAGGTGGCCTTCGGACAGATACTGACGACGGTGGACCGCGAGCGGCTGACGGTGGTGTCGAACAACGAATACCGCGAGGCGACGCGTCCGACGACGATGCGCACGGTGGTGTCGGCCGACATTTCGGCCCGCAAACTCTCGTTCCGCGACCACATCGACGTGCGCGGGATGCGGGCCGCCGAGGCGCTCGACGAGGTGCAGCAGTTCATAGACGATGCGTTGATGGTGGGCGTGGGGTCGGTGACGATCCTCCACGGCAAGGGCACCGGGGCGCTCAAGGAGGAGATCCGCCGCTACCTGCGCACGGTGCCGGAGGTGGTGTCGGCCGCGGACGAACATGCCGACCGGGGCGGCGCGGGCATTACGGTGGTGACGCTGGCGTAGGCATTGCCGCGGCCGTATTTCCGTTCCGCTGAAAGCGGGGTTTTATGGGGCTGCGGCTGCGCAACTCCTGCGGACTGCAAAAACAGAACACGTTTCCGATGCAAGAAACCTTAAAGCAATGGAATACAGACTTTCGCAGATAGCCGCCCTGTGCGGCGGCGAATTCCGGGGCAGCGACAGCACGGTGCGCTCGGTGGTGACTGACAGCCGGTCGCTTTCGTGCGAAATGGGGCTCAGCCCGATGTTCGTGGCGCTGCGCGGCGCCAACCACGATTCGCACCGCTTCATCCGGCAGATGTACGACCGCGGCGTGCGGGCCTTTCTGGTCGAGCGCGAGGTCGAGGAGCTGCCCGGGTGCGGCTATGTCGTGGCGGACAACGCCATCGGGGCGTTGCAGGCGCTGGCGGCCCGCCACAGGGCGCAGTTCCGCGGTACGGTGGTGGGCATCACGGGCTCGAACGGCAAGACGGTCATCAAGGAGTGGATCGCCGAGGAGCTGCCCGCGGGCATGAAGTTCTACCGCTCGCCCAAAAGCTACAACTCGCAGCTGGGCGTGCCTCTGTCGGTGCTGATGCTGGAGGGCGACGAGGAGCTGGCCATCTTCGAGGCGGGCATCTCGCAGCCGGGCGAGATGGAGCGGCTGGAGCGCATCATCCGCCCCGACGTGGTGATCTTCACCTCGATCGGCGACGCCCATCAGGAACACTTCCTCAACATGGAGCAGAAGTGCGACGAAAAGATGATTCTGGCGCGCCATGCCTCGAAAATCGTCTACCACAGCTATTACGAGCCGTTGGGACGCATGGTGGCGGCGCGCTATGCCGACCGCCGGCCGCTCGATGCGGCGCGCTTTCCGGAGGTCCCGCAGGCTGTCATCGGCAATGCCGCCTCGCGCCGCAACGCACAGATCGTCGAGGCCTTCTGCGCGGCGATGGGGTATGCCGCACCGGCCTTTTCGGCGGCGCCCCGGGTGGCGATGCGTCTGGAGGTGAAGGAGGGCATCAACGATTCGATCCTCATCAACGACGCCTACAACCTCGACCTCAATTCGCTGGCGCTGGCGCTCGACTACCTGCACGGCGTGGCTTTGGGCCGGCGGTGCACGCTGGTGCTCTCGGACATCGCCCAGAGCGGTCTGCCGGACGAAGAACTCTACGGCCGCGTGGCGGAGATGGTGTCGCGGGCCGGGGTCGACTTTTTGGTGGGCATCGGACCCAAGCTGCGGCGCCATGCGGCGCTGTTCTCCTGCGCCAAGTCGTTTTACGCTTCGGCCGACGAGTGTGCCGAACGGCTGGGGCGCGAGGCGGTGGCCGGGCGTGCCGTGCTGCTGAAGGGAGCCCGCGAATACCGGTTCGAGAAGTTGGCCCATGCGCTGGCCCGGCAGAGCCATACGACGGTGCTGGAGGTCGACCTCGACGCCATGACGCACAACCTCAACTACTTCCGGTCGAAGCTCCGTTTCGGGACGAAAATGGTGGCGATGGTCAAGGCCGCCAGCTACGGAGCGGGCGACTTCGAGGTGGCGCAGATGCTCCAGCACCAGGGCGTGGACTTCCTGGCCGTGGCGTTCGCCGACGAGGGCGTGCGCCTGCGCGAGCGGGGCATCACGATGCCCGTGGTGGTGCTCAACGCCGATGCCGACAGCTTCGAACTGATGATCGCCAACCGCCTCGAACCCGAAATCTACAGCTTCCGTTCGCTTGAAGCCTTCGCCGCGGCCGTGACCCGTGCGGGCGAAACGCATTATCCGATCCATGTGAAGCTGGACACCGGAATGCACCGTCTGGGCTTCGTGGAGGAGGAGATCGGCCCGCTGGGCGAACGTCTGGCCGCGATGGACGAAGTGAAGGCGGCGACGGTCTTTTCGCACCTCAACTGTTCGGACATGCCCGGGGAGGACGCCTACACGCGCTCCCAGATCGCCCGCTACGACCGCATGAGCCGGGCGCTGGTCGAAGCGCTCGGCTATCCGGTCATCCGCCACACGGCCAACTCGGCGGCCATCGAGCGCTTCCCCGAAGCGCAGTTCGACATGTGCCGGCTGGGGCTGGGGCTCTACGGTTTCGGCTGGGAGCACAATCCGGAGCTGCAGCCCGTCTCGACGCTCAGGACGCGCATCGTGCAGATCAAGCACCTGCCGGCGGGCGATGCGGTGGGCTACGGCCGTGCGGGAAAACTGACGCGGCCGACCGTGACGGCGACCGTCCCGGTGGGCTACGCCGACGGTCTGGACCGCCACCTGGGCTGCGGCCGCTGGTCGGTGCTGGTGGCCGGACAGCCCGCTCCGATCGTGGGGCGCATCTGCATGGACAGCTGCATGATCGACATAACCGACATCCCCGGGGTGGAGGAGGGCGACGAGGCGGTGATCTTCTCGCCCGAACCGGGCAACGATCTGGAGACGATGGCCCGCGTGCTCGACACGATCCCCTACGAGATCATGACTTCGGTGTCGGCGCGGGTGAAGCGGATCTATCTGAAGAGCTGAACGTGTTTTCCGGCTCCGACGGAGCCGGGCGGGCCGAAGCCTCCGCCGTGCGGAGGCCCGCAATCCAGGCGTTGCTGTCCGTCCGCAGGCTTCGACCCGCCCGATTGCGCCGGGAGTTTGCCGAAATATGGATTCATGGCTCCGCTTGAGACGACGAAGAGAGAAATACGAATTTCGAATGATGCCGAAAGGAACCTTATACTTGATCCCCTGTCCGATTTCGGACGAGACAGCGCCGTGGGACGTGCTTCCGGCGGCGAACAGGGCCGTGATGGAGGCTCTGGATTACTTCATTGTCGAAAACATCCGCTCGGCCCGGCGTTTTCTGTCGAAAGCGGGCCTTGCGCGGCCCATCGACGAGCTGGAGTTCCGCGAACTGAACGAACACACCGTGGCGGGCCGCGAGGTCGAGGAACTGGTGGCGCCGATCTTGGCGGGCCGCTCGGCCGGCGTCATCTCGGAGGCGGGCGTGCCGGGCGTGGCCGATCCGGGGGCGCTGGCGGTCGAGGCGTGCCACCGTCACGGGGTGCGCGTGGTGCCGCTCGTGGGGCCTTCGTCGATCATTCTGGCCCTGATGGCTTCGGGGCTCAACGGTCAGTCGTTCGCCTTCAACGGCTACCTGCCCGTCAAGCCGCCCGAGCGGGCGCAGGCCATCCGGCGGTTCGAACGCCGTGCCCGCGCCGAGGGGCAGGCGCAGCTCTTCATCGAGGCGCCCTACCGCAATGCCAAGCTGCTGGAGCAGCTCCTGCAGGTGCTCGCTCCGGCGACGAAACTCTCGGTGGCGCTCGACATCACCGCTCCGGACCAGTGGATCGCCACGCGCAGCGTGGAGGAGTGGAGGCGCAGCCGTTTGCCCGAAATGCAGCGTCGTCCGGCGATTTTCATCATCGGCTGACGTTCGGAGCGTTGGTATGTATTTTGTGCTATAAATAGGTGCGAAACCGAAAAAAAACGAAGATATGAAAAAGGAAAACACTTATAATGAAGCCGTTGAAAACGACGAAGGCTTCGCGGCCGGAGACGGCTATCCCTCCTGCGAAGGCGAGCCCTGTGCCAATGTGGCAGACGAAGAGGGCGGCGCGGCTGACAATGTGACAGATCAGGCGGAGGAGAAGGGCTCCGATGCGGCCGAGGCCATTGCCGAGTGGAAGGACAAATACCTGCGTTTGCAGGCCGAGTTCGACAACTACCGCAAACGCACGCTGCGCGAGAAGATGGAGCTCGTGCAGACGGGCGGCCGCGACGTGCTGCTGGCCATGCTGCCCGTGCGCGACGACGTGGAGCGCGCCGTGGCGGCCATGGAGAAGAGCGATGATGTGGAGGCGCTGCGTTCGGGTGTGCGGCTGATCTCGCAGAAGTTCACCGAAGCGCTGCGTCAGCGGGGCGTCGCCGAAATCGAAGTGCGCGACAGGGAGTTCGACGCCGATGTGGCGGAGGCCGTGGCGCGCTTTGCGGCGGGCGAGGAGAAGAAGGGCCGGGTGATCGATGTCGTGCAGACGGGTTATATGCTGGGCGACAAGGTGCTGCGGTTCGCAAAAGTGGTTGTAGGAGAATAGGATCATGGCAGAGAAAAGGGACTACTACGAAGTGTTGGGCGTCCAGAAGAACGCTAACGCCGACGAAATAAAGAAGGCCTACCGCAAAGCGGCCATCAAGTACCACCCCGACAAGAACCCCGGCGATAAGGAGGCCGAGGAGAAGTTCAAGGAGGCGGCCGAGGCCTACGATGTGTTGTCGAATCCCGACAAGCGTGCGCGCTACGACCAGTTCGGCCATGCCGGCATGAGCGGAGCCGCGGGCGGCGGAGCCGGAGGGTTCGGAGGATTCGGCGGCGGCTTCTCGATGGAGGACATCTTCTCGCAGTTCGGCGACATCTTCGGCGGCCATTTCGGCGGCGGCTTCCGCTCGTCGTCCACCGGACGGCGCGTGAACCGCGGCACGGACATCCGCGTGCGGGTGAAGCTGACCTTGCAAGAGATCGCCTCGGGGGTGACCAAGAAGCTGAAGATCAACAAAACGGTGGCGTGCGACCAGTGCGGCGGCACGGGGGCCAAATCCTCCGATGCCTATGCGACCTGTTCGACCTGCCACGGCACGGGCTATGCCACGCGCGTCGAGAACACCTTCTTCGGCCGCATGCAGACCCAGGGCGTCTGCCCCACGTGCGGCGGTACGGGCAAGGTCATCACCTCGCCCTGCGACAAGTGCAAGGGCGAAGGCACCGTTCGGGGCCAGGAGGTCGTCGAGATCGCCATCCCGGCCGGTGTGGGCGAAGGCATGGTGCTCACCGTCACGGGCAAGGGCAATGCGGCGCGTCAGGGCGGCGTGAACGGCGATTTGCAGGTCCTTATCGAAGAGGCTCCCGATCCCGAACTGGTGCGCGACGGCAACGATCTGATCCATAACCTCAACATCACGGTGACGATGGCCCTGCTGGGCGGTACGGTCGAGGTTCCGACCGTCGACGGCCGCGCCAAGATCAAGATCGCACCCGGAACCCACGCCGGCAAGGTGCTCCGTCTGGCGGGCAAGGGCATTCCCGACGTCAACGGCTACGGCCGCGGCGACGAGCTGGTGGTGGTGGACATCACCATTCCCTCGAAGCTCAGCGCCGAGGAGCGCAGGCTGGTGGAGCAGCTGGCCGAGCAGCCCGATTTCCGGAAAGCCGAGTCGACCCGCAACCAGAATATTTTCGAGCGGATGAAGAGTTTCTTCCGCTGATCGGTCCCCGATCGCGGTCCCCGGGCCGGCGTGTCGGCCGGTTTTCCGACGGGCCCGTCGATCGCTCTGCCGGCCGGAGTGCCGATCGGTTTTCCGGCCGGAGTGCCGGCCCGTTCGCGGCGGAGGCGTGAGGCGCCGATGTGTCCGAACCGATTTTTTTCGTACCTTTACGGATAAACAAAGAGACTATGTTGGGTTTCACACCATTCAAGAGACACGCGAACCGGTTCAACTACATTCCGCGTTATTACGATCCGGCCAAAGAGGCGCGCGAACAGCGCCGGGCCGAGCTGAGGGGCGAACGGGCGGAGGAGAGCGACCGCGAATACCGTCCCGGGCAGTATGTCCGGACGCAGCGCGAAGCCCGCCGGGCCCGCCGGACGCATTCGGGCGGAGCCTCCCGGACCCGCGTCTGGAAGCTGATCGCGGGGGCGGCTGCGGTGCTGCTGTTCATCCTCCTGCTCTATCCCCGGCTGACCGGAGCCTTTCTGCGCACCCGCACCGCACCGGTGACCGCCGGGGCGTCCGACGTTCCGCAGGCCGGACCGCGCGATGCGTTCGACCAGTCGGGCGTGAGCGACGTCGAGTGGCAGGAGCAGCGGATCGTGGTGGTTCCCGACGATTACGAGGAGTGATATGGCCGATCGCATCAGACTTTTACCCGAGGTCGTCGCCAACCAGATCGCGGCGGGCGAAGTGGTCAACCGGCCCGCTTCGGTCGTCAAGGAGATGATGGAAAACGCCATCGACGCGGGGGCGCACCGCGTGCAGGTCAATTTCCGGGAGGGCGGCCGCGATCTGATCCAGATCGTCGACGACGGCTGCGGCATGTCGCCCATCGACGCACGCATGGCTTTCGACCGCCATGCCACGAGCAAGATCGCATCGGTCGACGACATCTATTCGCTCCGCACGTTCGGTTTCCGGGGCGAGGCGCTCGCCTCGATCGCGGCCGTGGCGCAGGTGGAGCTGCGGACGCGGCAGGCCGGCGACGAGACGGGCACCTGCACCGAGATCAACGGAGGCCAGTTCGTGTCGCAGAGCCCCGTGATGTGCCCAGTGGGATCGCAGTTTTTCGTGCGCAACCTCTTCTACAACGTGCCGGCACGCCGCAAGTTTCTGGAGAAAAGCACGGTCTCTGCGACGCAGATCCGCGCGGAGTTCCAGCGCGTGGCCCTGTGCAATCCGCAGATCGCTTTCGAGCTCTACTCCAACGACGCGTCCGTCTATTCGCTGGGCGCCACGACTCTGGCCGGACGCATCGTCGACGTGGTGGGCCGCCACATCAAGCAGAATCTCCTGGAGGTCGAGGCCGACACGTCGATCGCCCGCGTGCGGGGATTCATCGGCCGTCCGGCTGCGGCCAAACGCCGTTCGGGCGAGCAGTATCTCTTCGTCAACGGCCGCTATTTCCGGAGCAGCTACCTGACCTCCGCCCTGATGAAGGCCTACGAGAAGCTCATCCCGCAGAACACCTGCCCCTCCTATTTCCTCTACCTGGAGATCGACCCTGCACGCATCGACGTCAATGTCCACCCCCAGAAGACCGAGGTGAAGTTCGCCGACGAGGAGGCGGTGTGGCAGATCATCCATGCGGCCGTGCGCGAAACGCTCGCCAAGACGGGCGCCGTGCCTTTGATGGATTTCGATCCCCGGAGCGCCGTGGAGATTCCCGTGCTGGAGCGGGGGGCCGTTTACAGCGAACCCAAGTCGATGTCCGACGAAAATTACAACCCTTTCCGGGAGGAGTATATCGACCCGTCGGCCCCCGATCCCAATGTCGATTTCACGGGTTTCGATGTCCCCTATGCGGATGAGGCGGCACCCGCGGGCGTGCCGGGCGGCGGCCTGCGCGCAGACCGGAGCTCGCCGGGGCGGAACCCGTCGCCGGGAGGAGGGGCGGCTCTCCGGAGCGGATTCCCCGCATCGGCCGAGGAGGCGTTCGAGGAGTTCGAGTCGGCCGCCCTCGGGCTTGCGCAGGATTCGTCGGGCGATTTCGGTGCGGCGGATTCGGGTGCGAGCGCGCTGGACTTCATCCCTTCGCAGGCGGAGCCGGCCGAGCAGCTGCTCGATCTGGAGTCCGATGCCGGGTTCACCGATCCGCTGCCTTTGGCGGGCGGCTATGTCGCGGCCCTGTGGGGCGGGCGGCTGGTGGCGGTCGATGTGCGGCGCGCCCGGGAGAGAATCCTCTACGAAGATTATCTGAAGATGCTTTCGGGCGGCAATGCCGTGAGCCAGCAGCTGCTCTTTCCGGAGCGTCTGGTGCTCTCGGGCGACGAATATGCGCTGGCGGAGGAGCATGCCGTGGACCTGGCGGCCCTCGGCTTCGACATCGTTTTCGCCGGCGAGGGTGCGCTCGATGTGAAGGGCGCGCCGGCCGATCTTTCGGTCGAGGCGCTCGACCGGACGATTTACGAACTGTTGCAGGCCTTCGCGCTGCCCGTGCCGCCCGGGGAGCAGCGCCGCGAAAAGGTGGCGGCCGCCATGGCGCGCAGCAGCGCCCGCGGCGGTGTGCGGATGCTCCGGCGCGAGGAGGCCGAAGCGCTGCTCGACCGTCTCGCCGCCACGGGCAAGGCCGGTTTTACGCCCTCGGGCAAGGCGGTTTTTGCGGAATTCACCGCCGAAGATATTCGTGCCCGCCTGGGATAATCCGTCCGAAAAACGTATCTTTGCAACGACGAACCATTCCGGAACCGATCCGCGTGCCCGGGCATGCGGAGGTTTCCGCAAAAGAGAGACGACATGAACCGATACTTCCAGACACCTCCGGTGGTCAAGAACCTGATAATCATCAATGTCCTGGTCTATATGGCCACGGCGCTGCTTCCCGTGGGGCCGTCGATCGAACGGTGGTGTGCCCTGTGGGTGAACATGCCCTTTTTCAAGGCGTGGCAGTTCGTGACCTACATGTTCCTGCATGCCAATCTGGAACATATCTTCTTCAACATGTTCGCGCTGTGGATGTTCGGCCGCACGCTCGAATACGAGCTCGGCTGGAAGCGGTTCCTGACCTACTACATGGTCTGCGGCATCGGTGCGGCGCTGATCCAGGCGGCGATCGCCTGGGGCATGCACGAACCCATGACGCTGGTCGGGGCCTCGGGTGCCGTGATGGGGCTGCTGCTGGCTTTCGGCGTGATCCATCCCAATGCGGTCATCATGCTGCTTTTCCCGCCCATTCCCATGAAAGCCAAATGGTTCGTGGTGATTTACGGCGTCATCGAGCTCTTCCTCGGATGGCGCGGCGTGGGCAACGTGGCCCATTTCGCCCACGTGGGCGGCATGCTCTGGGGCCTGCTTCTGCTGCGCTGGTGGCGGCGGCGCGGAATTATCCGGTTCTGATATGCGCGACACCTATTACGACGATTACGGTCCGGGCCGCAGAACGACCCGCCGCCGAGGCCCTTTGCGTTGGCTGCTCGATCTGTCGCTGACCGCGGCGACGGTCGTGGCGGCTGCGGTCATGACGCTGACCCTGGTGGTGCCCTATGTCGCTCCCGGCCGGGTGTGGTTTTTCCCGGTGCTCGGGCTGGCCGCTCCGGCGGTGTATGTGGTCGTGGTGGTGCTGGCGCTCTACTGGATCATCCGCTGGCGGTGGGGCCGGGCTTCGGTGCTGCTGGTGCTGGTCGCTGCGGGCCTTTTCAAGGTGCCGCTGTTCTGGCGTCCCGAACTGCGCCGCGACTACGGGCTGGAATCCTACGAACGCGGGGTTTTCAAGGTGATGACTTTCAACGTGCGCAACTTCTACGGCGACGGGGGGCGGAGCAGCGTCGGCGATGTGGTGCGGCTCGTCGAGGCGCACGATCCCGATGTGGTCTGCCTTCAGGAGTTCAACAGGCGGCTCGCCGCTGACGACGAGGCGTTCGCGCGGCTGGAGGAGACCTACGAAAGCGCCGGATTCGGCCGGACCCCTGCGGCCGAGGGGGGCGATACGCCGCTGGTGATTCTGAGCAAATACCGCATTCTGCGTTCGGGCGTGGCGCTCACGCCCGGCACTTCGGTCTGGGCCGATCTGAAGATGGGCGACGACACGGTGCGTGTTTTCAACAACCACCTGCGCTCGACGGCCATCAAGGCGTCGGACAACGACTACATCACGCGGCGCGAGTTCATCTCCGACACGGCGCGCGAGGACAAGCTGCGCAGCATCGTCGACCGGTTCCGCGAGAACAGCGTCCTGAGGGCCGCGCAGGTCGACTCCATCGCCCGGGTGGTGGATGAGGTGCGGACGCGCCGCATCGTCTGCGGCGATTTCAACGACACCCCCATGTCGTACGTCTACCGGACGATGGCCCGGGGGCTGGACGACGCCTTCGCGGAGTGCGGATCGGGTTATTCGCATACGTTCCGCGGCTTTTTCAACACGCTGCGCATCGACTACGTGCTCAGCTCCGCGGGACTGGGCGTGCGCTCCTATGAGGTGCCCGATGCGGAGTGTTCCGATCATCTGCCCGTGGTGGTCCGGCTGGTGAAGACGCCGGCGGCCCTGTTCGGCAAGCCGGGGGCATAGCCGAACCTGCCGAACCTGCGGGACTTGCCGGGACGGGAAAAGGTGCGGAAGAAGAAGAGACGATTAAACAGAATATGCCATGATTTTCGATTCCCTGAAAAACTGCGCGCTCTATTACGGCCTCCATCCGCGGCTGAAGCGTGCGTTCGAACTCATCGGAGCGACCGACTGGTCGGCTCTGGAAGCGGGCTGCCACGAACTGGAGGGCCGCGACATCTTCGTCAATGTGATGGATGTTGCGCTCAAAAGGCCGGAGGATGCCAAACTCGAGGTGCACGACGCATACATCGACATTCAGGTGCTGGTGCGGGGCGCTTGCGAGACCTTTGGCTGGAGCGAGCGCGGGGCGCTGCGCAAACCCCTCGGCGAATTCAGCCGGGAGAAGGACATCCGCTTTTTCGACGACGTGCCGCAGACCTGCTACACGCTTCGGCCCGGACAGTTCACGATTCTGATGCCCGAAGACGCCCATGCGCCGATGATGGGCGAGGGACAGGTGCGCAAGATCATCGTCAAGGTGCGCCGGTAGACGGCTGCCCCGAACCGCAGCGCAGCCCGGGAGGAACTGAATCCTCCCGGGCTGCGCTTTTGAGTTTCGGGCTGCACCTTGCCGACCACCTTGCCGACTCTCCGATGTTCCGGCCTGCGCCCTTGTTCCGGTCCCTGCCGCTGTGCGGCGCGAAACCCTATCGCTCCTGTGCGGCGCACGCCGGGCCGAAATGCGCCGCGATGCTCTCCGCCATGCGGCGGCAGGCCCGGTCGTCCTCGTCCGAGAATCCCTGCTTCATCTCTGCGGGCGGACACAGAGGCGTCCATTTCATGCGTTGCGCCAGTTCATCGAGGCAGCGGACGGCCGCTCCGGCCCAGGTGTAGGAGCCGAAGAAGGCATAATGGCGGTGGGGAATGCAGCGTGCGGCGATCATTTCGGCCAGCTGCGCGACCTCGGGGAAGAGTGCGCCGTTGTAGGTGGGGCTGCCCAGCACGAGCGTGTCGTAGCGGAAGATGTCGCGCAGGACGAACGACGGATCGGTGTAGCTGAGGTTGTGGACGACGATCGGACCCACGCCCGCTGCGGCGAGGTGCCGGGCGATGCGCTCGGCCATCTGTTCCGTGTGCCCGTACATCGAACCGTAGGCGATGACCACGCCCGGTTCGCCTTCGTAGCGGCTCATGCGGTCGTAGAGGTCGAGCACCGATGCGGTCTGCCGCTGCCAGACGGGCCCGTGGGTCGGGCAGATCGCGGCGGGGTCGAGCGTGCGCACCTTGGCGAGCGCCTTCTGCACCGGAACGCCGTATTTGCCGACGATCGAGGCGTAGTAGCGGCGCATTTCGTCCCGGAAGCGGCCGGCGTCGAGCTGCGAGTCGGTGATGCCTCCGTCCAGCGCGCCGAACGTTCCGAAGGCGTCGCCCGAGAAGAGCGTCCGCTCCTCGGGACACCAGGTGACCATCGTTTCGGGCCAATGGACCATCGGCGCCAGGTGGAACCGGAGGGTCTTGCCGCCCAGGTCGAGCGTGTCGCCCTCGGCGACCGTCACCGTCTGCCGGTCGATGCCGTAGAACCCTGCGACCATTTGCAGCGCCTTGGCGTTGCTGACAAGCCGGATTTCGGGATAGCGCAGCCGGAGCATCTCGATCGACGACGAGTGGTCGGGCTCCATGTGGTTGATGACGAGGTAGTCGATGGGCCGGTCGCCGATTTCGCGCCGGATGTTGTCCGTAAGACGGCTTCCGAATCCCTCCTCCACGGTGTCGATCAGGGCGATCCGTTCGCTTCCGATCACCAGATAGGCGTTGTAGGAGACGCCGTACGGCAGCGGCCACAGCGCCTCGAAGCGGGTGGTCGTGCGGTCGTTGACACCCACGTAGCGGATGCCGGGCACTATTTCCGTGATGTTCATGATGCGATGGTTTTTACGGCTGCGAAGTTACGAAATTTCGGTCCGAATCGGTCCGTCTCGCGAAAAATTCAACCGCATCGACGAAAAAACGGCCCCTTCTTTCGAGAAGGGACCGTTCGATTCGATGTCGGAGGCCTACTGGACGCTGGCCTGTCCGATCGTGAGGCGGGTGTTGTAGGTGTCGGAGGCCAGGGCGATCAGGGCATAGTCGCCCGCTGCCAGACCGGAGAACTGCTTGACCACGCCTTCGGGCGAGTTGATCGCTTCGGCGGCTCCGCCCTGGAAGGTCTTGCCCTGGGCAGCGAGGATGGCGAGCAGCTTCTCGGCATTGGCACGCTGTGCTTCGATCTCGGCCTCGGAGGCTCCGGCGGCCTGCCGGGCGTCGAAGTCGTTCAGCTCCTCGTCCGAGAGTTTCGAGGCGTCGATGCCTGCGGCGGTCAGTTCCGAGGCCGGAACCAGAGCGTAGCGCACCGAGGTGACGGCGAAGATGTCGTCGGAAGCGTCGCACGACCACGTGAAGCGGATGCCGCCCTCGACGGCCGAGACCTCCTGACGGAAGCCGACCGCAGGCGCGAAGTCGGTGACGACGGATGCCGAGCACCACTTCGATTCACCCGAACCTTGATCGGCGCAGGCCAGCAGGGCGTACTGCGTGGCGGGCTTTGCGGCGATGAAGCGGCCGTAGCCCTCGCCCGAGTTGATCAGGAACAGGGCGCTCTCGCTGTCGCCCGAGGTGAATTCGCTGCCGTTCTCCTGAATCAGAGCGACGATCTCCTCGTCGGAGACGCCCTCCTTTTTGGCGATCCGGCCTTGTGCGTCGATCGTGAAGCTGGCCTCGAAGCCTGCGCTTGAGGTGGCCAGCAGCAGGTAGCTGCCCGAAACGAGGTGCTCTCCCGAGAACGAGGCATAGACCGAATTGTGGCGGTAGTTGCTGCGGCGTGCATCTTCGGCGAGTTGCAGTTCGCAGGCCGGCGCTTCGGGTGCGGCTGCGGCTTCGGTCCGCACGTCCTGCACCTCGACGGCCGTGGCATCGGCGTTCGAGACGCTGACGATGACCTTGTAGTCGGTGGCTGCCTCGGCTTTCGCGAAGATGTAGTTGAGGTAGTTCTCCGTCGCGCCGTTGACGTCCTTGAGCACGTCGGCGCTCAGCGAGCGGCCGTTGGCCTCCGCATAGTCGATCAGCTCCTTGTCGGTCGACTGCTCCGAAAGGCCTGCCGCCTCGAAGTCGGACTGCTTCACGACGGCGTATTTCACGGCCGTGATGTCGCCGTTCATACCGGCTACGTAGAGCATGATCGAGTTGTCGCCGAAGTAACCGACCGAGTAGTCGGTGAAGTCGTTCTCGGTGCCGAAGCCGCCGGCTCCGGCGATGGCGAAGTAGGCTACGGCAGCGGGATCGCCGTCCGGATTGTAGTAGAATGTCTCGAAGTCGACGCCCGTGTATTCGCCGTCCTCGGTGCGGGAGAAGGCGACTGCCGTGAAGTATCCGGCGGTATCGCCGAGCGCCCAGGCGTCTTCGCTCTCAGCCTCCCGGCTGATGACGGGATAGTCGCCTTGATAGGTGCCTGCGGCGATCTGTTCGCCGATGGCCTGTATGTCCGCCGGGTCGAGACTCTCGCCCTTGAGCACGGTGGCCTGGTAGCTGGCCGCGTCGTCGTTGGGCTTGAACGAGAGCCTGTGGCTGGCCACGCCCAGTTCCGAGACGGAGAGACCCAGGTATTCGATCTTCACGGCCGGTTCGGGTTCGGGCTCCCCGGCGATGAATTCGATGTAGCAGGGGTAGATGTAGCCGTCCATCTCGCCGTTCTGGATCTTCAGCGAACTGCACTGGATCAGACCGTCGGACGGAATCCAGATCGACGGATAGACGCCGTAATAGGCTTCGCCCATGAAAGAACCGATGTCCGAGATGGATAATTCGCCGTTGCCGTCGTTGAGGCCCGTGGCCTGCGGGGAGATGACCGTGCGCATGTATTTGCCGGCCACGCCGGTCTCGGAACCGTCATCCTCGAACATGTGCTCCTCGCTGGTGTCGATGGTGAAGATGAGGTTCGTGCCGCCCATGCAGCTGACCAGCCGGTAGACATTGGTTCCGGAGGCGCGCTGCACGTTCAGGCCGGGCTGGGGCCATCCCGGAGCGGCCAGCTCGTCGAGCGGCCCCCAGTAAAGATCGGCCGTCAGCGGGCGGGGCGCACCCTCCTCCATGATCCACCAGTCCTTGTCGTCGGTGCCTTCGGGCTTCTGCTCGGTCATCTTGTCCCAGCTCACGGGCGTATAGGCCTGTTCCCAGATGAGCTGGAGCGAGACCGACACCGTGATGGATTCGTAGCGGGGCGTCGAGGCGGCGCGGGTCCGGCCCTTGCCGCCCATGCGCCGGAGCTCTTCGGGCGTGGCCACCGAGGTGAAGTCGTGGTGGTCGCCTACGGCGATTTCGGCCGTGTAGGACTGGCCTTTGGCGAAGGCGTCGACCTGGTGCACGGTGATGTCGAACGAGGTCTTGAACTCACCGTCGCGGAAAGTCACGCTTTCGGGAATGGTGAAGAAGCCGGCCGATTCCGACGGCAGGTTGTAGTCCAGGCCCACGGTCGCCTCGCCGCTGCTGCTCGCACGGTAGATGTCGACCGCGATGGTCTGATCGCCCGTGGAGCCGGTGACGAATTCGTCCGTATAGTTCTTCTGTGCGAAATAGGCGACGGCAGGGTCCTCCGACGAGGTGTCGTAGGTGCCGACGGTCTGGTCCTTGCTGCATCCGACCGCCGAGAGAAGGAGAGCCGCTGTCAGAAGGTATGCGATTCTGTTTTTCATGTTCCGATACATTTTAAATGATCCAAAGTAAACGGTTCGTCACCAATTATTTCGTGTCGCCCAGCGGATTCTGGTCGGTACTCGAAAGTGCCGAGTTGCCGTCGAATTCGACCTGGGGCAGCAGCACCACCCAGGCGAACGTGCCGGGCGTTTCGGTGTCGTGGTTGGTCAGCAGCGATGCCGGGTCGAAATTGGGGTTGTCGGCGCTGTCGGGGGCCGTGCGGCGGAATCCCTGGCCCAGACGCTTGATGTCGTAGAGCCGGCCGTATTCGCCCCACAGTTCGAGACGGCGCTGGATGAGAATCTCCTCGAGCAGCGAACCCGTCAGGTCGGTCGTGAGCGTGGCGAGCGACTTGCCCGACTTTCCGGCGCAGCTGTACTGCGGGTCGCGCACGGCCATGAGCTGCGAGAGATAGTTGCGGGCCTGCGTGTCTTTGCCGTCCTGGCAGTAGGCTTCGGCGGCGGTGAGCAGCATCTCCTCGGCGCGCATGTAGATGTAATCGCCCAGCCAGCTGTCGCCCTGGAATTTGAACTTCACCTGGCAGTAGCGGATCGCCTCGCCCGTGCTGGCGTACTGCGCGTTGTCGAAGTTGCCCAGCCACCAGCCGCGGCGGGCGTCGGTGGCGCTCATGCGGTTGTAGAGCCAGGAGGTGGTGCAGCGGCGCGCCAGCTGTGCGTAGCCGTCGTGTCCGGCATCCATCTGCGCCTGGAAAGAAGCGTACATGCCGTAGTTGTCCGAGGTCTTGATTTCACCCCACATGACGCTCTGCAAGGCGGTGATGTCGTTCATGCCCGACAGGATCTGCGTGGCCGAGAGCATCTGGGTGTATCCCTTCAGCGCCTCCTCGGCGGCTTTCCAGGCGGTTTCCCACTCATGCATGGTCAGCGCCACGCGGGCCTTGATGCCGTTGGCCACGTAGTAGTCGATTTCGGTCTTCGTCGAGCGGCGGATGCCGTTCTCCAACGATTCGGCCAGCAGGTCGACGCCCCGCGTCAGGTCGGGGACGATCACCTCCTCGTAGACGTATTTGTTCGTCGAGCGGGGCTGTCCCTTGGTCTCGGCCGTGGTGGCTTCGAGGTAAACCGGAACGCACGGATCGTCGGGGTAGTAGAAATAGGCGCGGGCGTAGAGCTGGGCCAGCATGTGGTAGCTGAAGGCGCGCAGCGTGTAGGCCTGTCCCAGCACGTTCTTGCCTGCGGCCGTCGTGCTCAGCAGCTCTTCGGCCGAGATGAGGTTGTTGCAGCTGTTGATGGTCGAGTAGTAGCAGTTCCACTGCCCGTAGCATTGCAGACGCTCGTCGTCGAACCAGCTTTTGAGGTTGTAGGCATAGGTCTGCCACATCCATCCGTTGCCCGATTCGGCCAGCACGTAGTCTTCGGCCATGGCGTCGCCCGTGATGTAGCTCTCCGTGATGCCGAATCCCAGCGGCGAGCTGCTGTCGGCCCAGCCTGCGACGCCCAGATTGGCCAGCGTGCCGGTGAGGGCGGATTTGGCGTTGTCCACGGTGCCGTAAACCACGTCGGACGGCACTTTGTTCCCGGGGAAGGTCTCGAGCGCATCCTTCGCGCAGGAGAGTGTGAGGGCTGCGATGAAGCCCAGTATGCATGTTCTTTTCATGATTTTGTCTCCGGTTTTTGGTTAGAATTTGATGTCCAGTCCGGCAACGAAACTGCGCGAGGGCGTATAGACGAAACCGGTGCTTCCGTAGAGCGTGTAGCTCGGGTTCATACCTTTCATGTGGCTGAAGAGCGCCAGGTTGTCCAGCGAGCAGTAGACGCGGATGCTCTTCATGCCGATGTAACGGGAGGCTTTCTGGGGGATCGTGTAACCCAGAGTGATGTTCTTGATCGAGAAGTAGGAGGCGTCGACCAGGAAGCGGTCCGAGGTGATGCCGCTCGTGCCGACCTCGATACGCGGAACGTCGGTGATGTCACCGGGCTTCTGCCAGGCGCGCAGGGCGTGCGAGTGGAACGTCTGGCCGTAGTAGAAGACGTTCATCGTCGCCGCGTAGAGCGAATCGTAGACCTTGCCGCCGATCGAATAGACGGTCATGATCGAGAAGTCGAGCCCTTTCCACTGGAACGACGTGCCGATGCTGCCGTAGAGGTCGGGGATGCGGTCGCCGCAGTAGTAGCGGCTGCTCGATGCGAGCTTCACGTCGGAGGTGACGTATTCGGGAACGTCCTTGCCCGAAGCGTCCTTATAAGCGTAGTAGAGCGCTGCGCCCGTGGCGGGGTCCACGCCGGCATAGCGGGCCATGTAATAGGTGCGGTAGGGCATGCCTTCGCGCGTGATGTAGGGCGATTCGATGATTTCGGGGGTTTCGGGCGTCAGCCGCAGCACCTTGTTGCGGAGCGTCGAGGCCATCACCGTGAGGTCCCAGCGCATGTCGGGCTTGGAAATAAGCACGCCGTTGAGCGAAATGTCCCAACCCGAGTTGCGCATCTCGCCGATGTTGTCCATGTAGCTTGCGAAGCCGCTCGAGAAGGCCATCGGGCGCGAGAGGAGCATGTCCGAAGTCTTGCGCGTGTAGTATTCGACGGTGGCGTTCAGACGGCTGCCGAAGAGCGAGGCCTCGATGCCGACGTTGAAGTTGGCGTTCTTCTCCCACGTGAGGCTTTCGTTGGCCAGCTGCGCCACGGAGAAGCCGTATTCCGAGCCGGTCGAGTTGATGTCGTAGTACCCCTGCCAGCCGTAGTAGTTGTCGTAACCCCGGCTGTCGAGCAGGCTCTCGTTGCCCTGCACGCCGTAGGAGGCCTTGATCGTGAGGTTGTCGAGCCAGTGGGCGCCCTGCATGAACTTCTCCTGCGAGAGGCGCCACGAAGCGCCCACCGACCAGAAGTTGCCCCAGCGGTTGTCGGGTGCGAAGCGCGACGAACCGTCGGTGCGCCAGCTGCCGTCGATGTAGTATTTGTCGTCGAAGCCGTAGTTGACGCGTGCGAAGTAGGATTCGATCGAATGGTTCTGGGTGTTGGATGCGGCGCTGTTGATCGTCGCGCCCACCACCTCGAAGATGCCGGCTACGAGGCCCGAACGGCTCGCTTCGAGCACGTTGTACTCGTAGTCGTAGTATTCGTGACCCAGCAGCGCGCTCACCGAGTGGCGTCCGAAGGTGCGGTCGTAGGTCACCAGCTGGTTGAACGTGTAGCTCAGGTCGCGGTAGTTGGTCTTGTAGATCAGACCGCCGTTCGACGCCTGGTTGCCGTAGAAGGGGTTGTAATACTCCATGACGTTGCGGTTGGAGTAGTCGGCGCCGAAGTTGATCGTCGCCTTGAGCCCCTTGAGCACGCCCGCCTTGTCGTCGTCGCTGCCGAAGGTGAGGTAGGTGCGGGCCGAAAGGCTCTCGCGCGTCTGCGAGGTCGGGTCGTCGTAGAAGCCGGCGATGACGTTGGTGTTGGTGCTCTGCGGACGGGATGCGCCGTAGTCGTACTGACGCTGGCCGTTGTCGTCGAGCAGATCGCGGCCCTCCTCATCCTTCATGTAGATCGGATAGATCGGCGCCATGAGCTGGGCCGTGTAGAAGACGTTGCTCGATTCGCTGCCCGTGTAGCGGTTGGAGTTGCTTTTCGAGTGGGCGAAGTTGACGCTCATGCCTCCCTTGAACCAGTGTTTGGGCGTCGTGTCGTAACTTACGCGCCCCGTGTAGCGCTGGAAGTCGGTCGAACGGAGAATGCCCTCTTCGTCGAGGTAGCTCAGCGACATGCTGCCGCGGTGGATGTCGTTACCTCCCGACACCGAGGCCTGGTACTCCTGACGCAGGGCCTTGTTGTCGGTCACTTCGTCGAGCCAGTTCTCGTCCCATGCCGATACGGCGTCGGCGCGCACCTTGCCCGTCGCCGGGTCGATGAGCGTCTCCCACGAATAGTTGCGGAACGGGTTGTAGGAGGTGCCCAGCACGCCGCCCAGCTGCGACGAGGCGTAGCGGCGGGCGGCCGCATCGCTGTAACCCGAGGTGAAGTAGGCCGAATTGTAGAGCGACTGCCAGTTCAGCTCGACGAACTCGCGCTGGTCGACCACGTCGTAGCTCGGGAGAGCCCGTCCGGAAACACCGAGGGTGGCCTTGAAGTTGACCTCGACGCTGCCCTGACGGCCGCGCTTGGTGTTGATGACGATCACGCCGTTGGCGCCGCGGGCGCCGTAGAGAGCTCCGGCCGAAGCGTCCTTCAGCACGGTGATGGATTCGATGTCGTCGGGGTTGATGGCATTGATGGCGCCCGAGTAGGCGATGCCGTCGACCACGTAGAGGGGCTGTTTGCTGGCGCTGATCGAGCCGATGCCTCGGATCTGCACCGTGGCGCTTTCGCCCGGCTGGCCCGAACCCGAGGTGGCCTGCAAGCCGGCCACCTGACCCTCGAGCGCCTTCGAGACGTTGGCGACGACGCGTTTTTCGAGGTTGTCGGCTTTGATGACGGCGGCCGAACCCGTGAAGGATTCCTTCTTGGCCGTACCGTAAGCCACGACGATCACGTCGTCGATCGCGTGGGTGTCCTCTTCGAGGCGGATGTCTACCGAGGTTTTGCCGGCAACGGGCACCTTGCCGGTCTGATAGCCGATGAACGAGACGACGAGCGTCGCATCGGCGGGAGCGGAGAGTACGAACCGTCCGTCGGAGGAGGTGGTCGTGCCGGCCGATGTCCCTTCGACCACTACCGTCGCGCCGGCGACGGGAGAGCCGTTAGCGCCGGTAACGGTACCGGTAATCTGCTTGTTCTGCGCACAGAGAGGCAAAATTCCCCCCCCCAACAAAACGGCAATCAACGATAGTACAATTCTTCTTGCCATAAGCGTCAATTGTTAATTGTTAATGGGTTGTTTGAAATGAGATTGATCGAAAACACTATTCGTATCGGTGATTTGCCGTCGTGCGATCCTTTATGCGGCGAAACCTTTGCGGCCTTCGTGAATCCGCGTCTTCCGCCCGAAGCCGTTGCGGCGGTCGGGGGCACTCTGCGACAGGTGCGGCAGAGACATCGGAAGGAGTGCGTGTACAATCATCT
>USCH01000007.1 GCA_900553175.1 uncultured Alistipes sp.
GGCCCTGCAAGAAGCAGGGCCTTGTCGTTTTAGTTTTTGGTTTCCGGTTCTTCGAGAAGATTCGTATTTCGCCGAATAATCGGAACCGAACAAGCGAGGACTTTCCCTTTCGGGAAAGTCCTCGCTTGTCGCATGTGAATCCGTTCTCTCTGCTCCTTTTTCAGAACGACAGTCCTACCCGGAACAGAACGGCATTCAGTCCCGCGCCCATGTGCTGGAACCGGATGCCGAGGTTGGCGCGCGCCGAATGGGGGTTTCCGAGTTCGATGCCGGGCCCGACCGAGGTGTAGAACTCCGTTCCCTCTGCCCAGCCGCCGATGCCGATGGCGGCGCCCAGGTCCCAGGCCATGTAGAGAGCCGTTTTCCTGCCTACGGGACAATAGCCCTTGAAGTCGGCGAAGACGGGCAGGACGAGTCCGCCCGTATAGGTGAAATCGAAGCGGGTGCCGTAACTATTGTTGAACGTGTAGGTGATTCCCTTGTAGAAATAGTCGATCCCCAATCCGATGCCCGAAAAAAAGTAGGGATTGATGCGGCAGCCGTGCACGGTCTCGAAGTGGATGCGGTTCGTGTCGATGAGGTTGGAGACCGCTCCTACGCCCAGCCCGAATCCTGCGGTCACTTCGCCGACATATGCGGGGTATGAACCGCCGCCGTACTTCGTGCGGCTTTTTTTCGGAGAGGCCGCCGTGGTGAAAACCTCTTTGGTGCCGTTGCGGTATTTGATGACGAAAACCTGGTCGGTCGGGAGCGTGTAGACCGGACCTTCGGGGTTGTCCCAGCGGCGGTATTCGATCTGGTCGGACCCGATTCGCGTGACGATGGCTTCGATTTCGTCGGCATCGGTCTTGGTGATGATGTCCTGGGCGGCGAGCGTGTCGCAGGCGACGATCAGCATGAAAGCCAGAAGCGTTTTTTTCATGGGCAGGGTGAGTTTTGCGGGATTTCCCGCACTCAAAGGTAGAAATGTTTTCCGGAACTGGCAATCTTCAGCCCTCTTTTTTCCGCATTTTTCCCGCTGCGGCATGATCCCGGCCGTCTCCGGCGCCTCGTCGCACGAAAAAAGGGTTTGCCGAAAGGCAAACCCCGGAACGGTCGGAACCGAGACCCCTACTCCACGGCGGCGCACTCGTTGACGAACTCTTCGGCTACGCGCGTTAGCGCCTGGTCGGTCTTCTTTTCGTCGGTGAGGATCGCGTCGAGCATGCGGCGGACCTTCTTGTCGGGCAGGTAGGCCGCCAGGGCGCAGAGCGTGCCGTAGGTGGCGATTTCGTAGTGCTCGACCTTCTGCGCGGCCAGAATCAGACCGGCATCGCGCACGAAGCTGTTGCGTTCGGTGTCCGAAATCATGCCGCTGGCCTCCTCCAGCAGACCCGCCATCGCCTCGCAGCGCTTGGCTTCGGGCTTCTCGCCCAGCAGCGAGAAGATCGTCTCCAGCTGCGCGATCTGCTCGTCGCCCTCCTTGTAGTGCTTCTCGAACATCGACGCCAGACGGGGGCTCGTCGCCGCGCGGCTCATCTTGCGCAGACCGCTTTTCAGGTGTTTTTCGGCCCAGTAGATGTCCTTGAGCTGGTCGACGAAGAATTTGTGGAATTCGGTCTGCGGCGAGGGGCGGCTGCCGTTCGGCATCTTGTCGCCGGGATTGCCGGTGCGGGTGTCCGCTGCGCTGCTGCGGGCGGCGGTTTTGCCTGCGGTGGTCGTCCGGGAGACCGATTCCGTCTGCCGGACGGCGGATTTGCCGGATGCGGCGGTCGTGCGTCCGGAGACGGTTTTGGAAGCGGCGGTCGTTTTGGTGTTGTCCGTTTTCATCGTTGAAATCTGTTTTGGTTTTGATCCTTTGGGCGGCAAAATGCATACCACAAACGGTTTTTTCGTGTGCTTCGCCTCCGGGCACCGTATTTGCACCGGTGCGTCGGACAAAAATCTCACACTATGGACACACCAACCAACACCATGCCGCTCATCGGCGACAAGGCTCCCGCTTTCGAAGCCGAATCGACGCAGGGCAAAATCCGTTTTCCCGAGAATTTCAAGGGCAAATGGGTCATTCTTTTCAGCCATCCTTCCGACTTCACGCCGATCTGTACGTCGGAATTCGTGATGTTCGGCGCCATGCAGCGGGAATTCGAGGCGCTGAACTGCAAATTGCTGGGCCTGTCGGTCGGCACCAATGCCAGCCACATCGCCTGGCTGCGGTCGATCCACGACCGGATCGAGTTCAAGGGGCACAAACGCGTGCCGCTCGCTTTTCCGCTCATCGCCGACATGTCGATGGAGGTGGCGCGCAAGTACGGCATGATCCAGCCCGGTGTGTCGTCGACGGCGGCCGTGCGTTCGGTCTTCTTCATCGATCCGCAGGCGAAGGTCCGCGCTGTGATCTGCTATCCGATGCAGCTGGGCCGCAACTTCGACGAACTCAAACGAGTGCTCGTCGGCTTGCAGACCATCGACAAGCATCATGTGGCGCTTCCGGCCGACTGGCGTCCGGGCGACGACATCATTGTACCGGCCCCTACGGCCTACGACGGTTCGGAAGCGTCGGTCGAGGGAATGAAGTGTTACGACTGGTATTTCTGCACCCGGCCACTGCCCATGGAGCGCACGGAGAAGGCCGAGGCAGTCGAGAAAGCGTAGCGGCGGGAAGCTGCCCTGAAGAGTTTGCCCCGGCGGGAATCATTCCCGCCGGGGCGATCGTCGTTTCGGGGAGGCGCTGCTCCGTTTGTCGAAGCGGCTGCGGTTGCTGCGTGCGGCAGGCTTCGGTCATTCGCCGAAGCGGCAGCGGGCGGCATCGCGCCATCCCAGCAGCAACTCTTTGATTGGCAGCCGTTTTTTGCCTGCTATCTGAAGCTCTTCGGCATATATCCATCCGTCGGCGCAGGCTATGCGCACATAGGTGCGGCCGTCGCTCTCGACCGTTCCGGCAACAGCGCCGTCTGCGGCGGCTTCGAACCGCGCTGCGAATATCTTGGCCGTCGTTTCGTCCGTTCCCTCTTCCCGCCGCAGCGGGCTCCATGCGGCCGGATAGGGCGACAGCCCCCGCACCAGATCGACGATCCGTCTGCCCGGCAGCGTCCAGTCGATGCGGCAGTCCTCCTTGAAGATTTTGGGGGCGGGACGCAGCGTCGCCTCGTCGAGGTGCTGCTGCTCGATCGGAGCGATGTCGCCCGCCGCGATGCGGTCGACGGTCTCGGTCACGAGCTTCGTGCCGGCATGCATCAGGCGGTCGTAGAGCGTGCCCGCGTTGTCTTCCGGCAGAATCGGCATCCGCTCCTGTGCCAGAATGGCGCCTTTGTCGATTTCGTGGTTCAGCAGAAAGGTCGTCACGCCGGTCTCCGTCTCGCCGTTCATGATCGCCCGGTTGATCGGCGCCGCACCGCGGTACTGGGGCAGCAGCGAGGCGTGGAGGTTGAACGTGCCCAGCCGCGGCATGGCCCACACCGCCTCGGGCAGCATGCGGAAGGCGATCACGATCCCCAGGTCGGGTTGTAAGGCCTGCATCGCTCCGATGAACTCCGGGGCACGCAGCTTTTCGGGTTGCAGAATCGGCAGCCCCAGTTCGCGGGCGGCTTTTTTCACGTCGCTTTCGTGCATCTTCTGCCCGCGTCCGGCGGGTTTGTCGGGCGTCGTCACTACGGCTGCCACGTTGTAGCCCCCCTCGACCAGCGCGCGGAGCGACGGCACGGCGAATTCGGGCGTGCCCATGAAGACGATGCGCAGTTCCTTGGCGTTCATATCTGTTCGGCTGTTATTTCAATCAAATTGCCGTCGGGGTCGGTCACGACGCTCTCGAAACAGCCGTCGCCCGTCGTGCAGGGTTCGCCCGCGATGCGGTGGCCGTCGCGGCGGAGCCGTTCGGTCAGCGCCGTCACTTCGTCGTAGCTGCCGTATCCGAAAGCCAGGTGGCAGAAGCCGAGCTGCGGCTGTGCGGCCCGCGTGCGGACGTCGGTGCGGCGCATCAGCTCCAGTCGCGAGCCGTCGCCGAAAGCGATGAAGTAGGATTCGAAACCTTTGGCCGGGTTGACGTACTTCTCGTTGCTGCGTCCGCCGAAATAGCGGACGTAGAATGCGCGCAGCTCTTCGAGCCGTTCGGTCCAGAGGGCCAGATGGTCGATTCTCATTGTTTGCCGCCGGTCGTTTTCAGCCCCAGCGTGTGCTGCATGCGCTCCTGCTTGGTTTCGAGGTAGTGCTCGTTGTACTTGTTGGGGGCGATGACGATGGGCACGATTTCGTCGATGCGCAGTCCGTAGCCCTCCAGCCCGGCCCGCTTGAGCGGATTGTTGGTCATCAGGCGCATGCGTCGGATGCCCAGCTCGCGGATGATGCTCGCCCCCACGCCGTAGTCGCGTTCGTCGGCCTTGAATCCCAGCCGCAGGTTGGCATCCACCGTGTCGAGCCCCTCGTCCTGGAGCTTGTAGGCGTGGATCTTGTTGCAGAGGCCGATGCCGCGGCCCTCCTGGTTGAGGTAGACGACGGCTCCCCTGCCCTCCTTCTCGATCATCTGCATGGCGCGGTGGAGCTGGTCGCCGCAGTCGCAGCGGTACGACCCGAAGATGTCGCCCGTGGCGCACGACGAGTGCACGCGGATGAGCACCGGATCGTCTTCCGTCCACTCGCCCTTGGTCAGTGCCACATGCTCCACTCCGTTGGATTTCTGGCGGAACGGCGTGATGCGGAAGTCGCCCCAGGCGGTGGGCAGAGGCACGGTTACGCCCCGCTCGACGAGCGACTCCTCGCGCAGGCGGTAGGCGATCAGGGAGGCGATCGAGATGATTTTGAGGCCGAATTTCTCGGCGATCCGCTTCAGCTGCGGCATGCGGGCCATCGTGCCGTCCTCGTTCATGATTTCGATGAGCGCTCCGGCGGGTTGCAGCCCCGCCATGCGGGCCAGGTCGACGGCCGCTTCGGTGTGGCCCGGACGGCGCAGCACGCCTTTCTCGCGGGCCCGCAGCGGGTTGATGTGGCCCGGACGCCCCAGGTCGGCGGGACGTGTCGCGGGGTCGGCCAGCGCGCGGATCGTGGCGGCCCGGTCGTGGATCGAGACGCCCGTGGTGCAACCGTGGCCCAGCAGGTCGACCGTCACGGTGAACGGAGTGCCCAGCAGCGAGGTGTTGTTCTCCTCCATCATGTTGAGCTCCAGCTCGGCGCAGCGCCGTTCGCTGAGCGGGGCGCACAGCACGCCGCGGCCCTCCTTGAGCATGAAGTTGACGATTTCGGGCGTGATCTTCTCGGCGGCGACGATGAAGTCGCCCTCGTTTTCGCGGTCTTCGTCGTCGACCACGATCACCACCCTGCCCTGCCGGAAGTCCTCGACGACCTCCTCGACGCTATTGAGTTTCGTATCGTTTGCCATTGCGTTTGAGTTTTATCGTGTTTTTCGCTTTGTCGATCCAGGGAGCCAGACGCTCGCGCACGGCCTTGATCCTGCCGGCGTACCAGTCCGTGTCGAGCAGGGCCGAGTCGTTGGTGGCCTTGTAGGTCAGGTAGACGGCGATGGGCGTGAGGATGAAGGTCGAGAGCCACATGCCGTAGACGGCCTCCCAGCTCCCCTCCTTGGCCAGCTTCTCGCCCGAGATGCTGATGATGTAGTAGACGACGAAGAAGATCACCGACACCACCACCGGCAGTCCCAGTCCGCCCTTGCGGATGATCGCGCCGAGCGGTGCGCCGATCAGGAAGAAGATGATGATCGAGACGGGCAGCGACACCTTCTTGTGCCACTCGACCTTCGAGCGGTAGAGCTGGTTGAGCGCCTCCTTGGCCGTCGATTCGTCGAACGAGAACATGTTGCGCGAGCTCTTGGCCTGCGAGCGCGCCTGATCCCAGATGCGCTCCTTTTCGCGCAGCGGAAGTCGGGCGATCGAATCGGCGGCCAGCAGGTCGCCGAAGCCGCGCTTGTCGATCACGAGGCTGTCGGGCAGCGGCAGCACCTGGTTGTCGCGCACGAAGATCTGCTCCTTCAGCAGCGGTTCGTAGGAGCTCGTCGTGGCCGAGTTGACCTTCAGCTCCAGCGAGTCGATGTCCTGCTGGAGCTCGTTGACGTTCTTGGTCTGGCTGTTCGAGAACTGGTTGGCGTCGGTGCGCTCCATGGCGAAGCCGTCCATGGCGATGTCCTGCTTCTGGAGGTCGAAGGTGTGGTGGCGCAGCGCGCTTTTGGTGTACCACTGGTTGTTGCGCGTCTGTTCGTAGGTCTCGCCGTGGAAGAGCGTGACGAGCAGGTAGCGCTTGTCGTCCGACAGACGGATGTAGCCCGAGTCGGCCACGATGGTGTTCATGTTGCCGTTGGCGGCGCGGTTGTCGTAGATCAGCACGTCGTGCAGCAGGTGGGTCTCCGGCTCCTGCCGCCCCACGCGGATCGACATGTTGGGGATGCCGTTGAAGAAGAGCCCGTCCTGGAATTCGAGCGTCTGGCGCTGCTGGCGGATGTCGTAGATGATGCTGTACATCTTCTTGTTGGCGTAGGGCACCAGGTTGTTGCCGATGAAGAAGCTGCCCACGGCGATCAGGCTCACCAGAATGAGGAGCGGCTGGGTGATCTTCACCAGCGACATGCCGGCCGACTTCATGGCCAGCAGCTCGTAGTTCTCGCCCAGGTTGCCCATCGTCATGATGGCGGCCAGCAACACCGCCAGCGGCAGCCCGAGCGGCAGCATGTTGGCCATGGCGTAGGACATCAGCTCGATGATGATGCCGGCGCTCAGGCCCTTTCCGACCAGTTCGTCGATGTAGCGCCACACGAAGTTCATCATCAGCACGAACATCACGATGAAGAACGTGAGCACCATCGGGCCGAGGTAGGCTTTCAGAACGAGTTTGTGGATGGTTTTCATGCGTCCGTCAGCGATTTTTTGCCGTGCAAAGTTAACAGTTTCACCGCAACGAGCCACAGCGTGAGCACGAAAATGATGGCTGCGCCGGGCGGAACGTCGAAGCGGTAGCTGACGAGCAGCCCCGCCACGTTGGCGGCGACGGCCACGCACGGAGCCGTGCGGGCGATGGCGCGGTAGTCGCGCGAGAGCGTGTTGGCGATCGCGACCGGCATGGTCAGCAGCGAGATGAGCAGCACGATGCCCATGATGCGGATCGAGAGCACGATCGTCAGGGCCGTCAGGGCGGCCAGAACGTAGGAGATCGTGCGGACGGCCAGCCCCCGGCTGCGGGCGAATTCGCGGTCGAAGGCCACGAACATCACCGGGCGCAGCCAGAGTGCGGCGCCGAGCAGCAGGGCCGCCGTCAGGAGGGCCAGCTCCGCGACGTCGCTGCGGGAGACCGTCACCAGGCTGCCGAAGAGATAGGCCGCCATGTCGCCCGATGTGTAGCCCGGACGGAGGCTCATGAAGAGGGCCCCCACGGCCATGCCCACCGACCAGACGATGCCGATGGCCGAATCTTCGCGGATGCGTCCGCGGCCGGAGGCCCACTCGATGCCCAGCGCCGAGGCCACGGCGAAGAGCAGCGCCCCGGCGATGGGGTCGGCGCCCAGAAAGAAGGCGATGCCCAGCCCTCCGAACGAGGCGTGCGTGATGCCGCCCGCGAGGAAGACCATGCGACGGCAGACGACGTAGGTGCCGGCCAGCCCGCAGGCCACCCCCGAGAGGATGCAGGCTGCCAGCGCGTTGGCCAGGTAGCCGTATTGGAGGAGATCGCTGAAAAATCCCATGCTTCGGTTCGAATGCGCGCAAATTTACGCTTTTTTCCGCGAAAAGCCGCTTTGTTTCGCACAGTTTTCGTAATTTCGTGGCGCAAACGACGAAATCCATGCAACCGCGCAGAGTCAATTTTCATACCTTGGGCTGCAAGCTCAATTTTTCCGAGACGTCGACCCTGGCCCGGGAGTTCGAGCGGGGCGGCTTCGTGCGCGTGCCGGCTTCGGCCGAAGCGGACATCTGCGTCATCAACACCTGCTCGGTGACCGAACACGCCGACAAGAAGTGCCGCAATCTGATCCGCCGCCTCCACCGGCGCAGTCCTCGGGCGATCATCGCCGTGACGGGGTGCTACGCCCAGCTCCGGCCGCAGGAGGTCGCCGCGATCGACGGCGTGGACATCGTGCTGGGCAACAACGACAAGGGGACGCTCTACGAACGGGTGCTCGGACTGCCGGGCAAGGGCCGGGCGCAGGTCTACAGCTGCGAGGCCGATGAGATCACCTCGTTCTTCGCGGCCTTTTCGAGCGGCGACCGCACGCGGGCCTTCCTCAAGGTGCAGGACGGCTGCGACTACTGCTGCTCCTACTGCACGATCCATTACGCACGCGGCGCGAGCCGCAACATGCCCATTGCCGGGCTGGTCGACGAGGCGCGGCGCATCGCTGCCGCCGGCCAGCGCGAGATCGTCCTCACGGGGGTCAACACGGGCGATTTCGGCCGCACGACGGGCGAACGCTTCATCGACCTGCTGCGGGCGCTCGACGGCGTGGAGGGGATCGACCGCTACCGCATTTCGTCGATCGAACCCAACCTGCTGACCGACGAGATCATCGGCTTCTGCGCCTCGTCGCCCAGGTTCCAGCCCCACTTCCACATCCCGCTTCAGAGCGGCTCCGACCGGATTCTGGGGCTCATGCGCCGCCGCTACACCGCCGAACGCTTCGCCGGCCGCATCGAGGCCGTGCGGCGGGCGATGCCCGGCGCGTTCATCGGCATCGACGTGATCGTGGGGTTCCCGGGCGAGGGCGAGACCGAGTTCCGCGAGACCTGCGACCTGCTCGAACGCCTGCGTCCCTCCTTTCTGCATATCTTCCCCTTCTCCGAGCGACCCGGCACGCCGGCCGTCGCCATGCCGGGCAAGGTGCAGCCGTCGGTCGCCACGCGGCGCGCGGCCGAGCTGGAGGCGCTGTGCAGGCGGCTGCACGGCGAATTCTGCGCCCGCGGCTGCGGCACCGAAGCCGAGGTGCTCTTCGAGAGCACGATGCGCGGCGGGAAGATGTTCGGCTACACGGGCGAGTACCGCCGCGTGAGGGCGCCCTACGACCCGAAGCGGATCAACACCCTCTGCCGGGTCCGGCTGGGTGCGATGGACGAGGATTCCCACGATCTGGAGGGGATAATTCAGGAATAATCGCTATTTTTGCAAAAATTGACAATCGAGGCTTTATGACGGGTATGCGCAAACGGGTGACGACCGGATTTCTGAGTATCGTCTGCCTGCTCTTCTTTTCGGGTATGGTTTCGCTGGTCGAACTGAGCCACCTGAGCCGCGACACGGGCGAGATTCTCCGGGCCAACGAACGCAACATCTATCTGGCCAAGGAGATGCTCGATGCCGCCCATGCGCAGAACGTGGCGCTGATCCGCCTTTCGGTCTTCGGCGAACGCTCCTACGACAGCCTGTGCCGGGTCAGTCTGGAGCGGCTGGAGCGGACGCTGGGCGTCGCCCGCAGCGAAGCGCTCGACAAGTCGTTCCTCGATTCGCTGGCTTTCGCCACCACCGAATTGCGTCTGGTGACGGATAACTATCTGGCTTTCGGCGCCGCCGAAGCTCCCGATTCGCTCCCGGCTGGCATGCCCGACTCGCTGGGCGCCCGCTGGTACAACGACGAATACGAGGCGCTCTACGTGCGGCTGACGGGGGCCATCAAGAACTACATGACCTCGACGCAGAGCTCGCTGGCTCCGCGGGCCGAGCAGATGAAGAAGAACGCCTACCGGGCCGTGACGCCGGTGCTCATCTCGCTGGCCGTGATGATCGCCATCGTGCTCATGCTCTACTATTTCATGATGGTCTACTGCGTCAATCCCATCCTCCGGCTCAACAAGAGCTTGGGCGACTGGCTCTCGTTCCGGGTGCCGTTCGTCGTCGCGGGCGAGCTGAAGGACGAGGTGCTGGAGCTGAAGGAGAAGATCGAGATGCAGATCGCATTGTTCAAACAAAAATCCTGAGGCGATGCGCGTGGACGTGGTGTTGCGGTATATCGGCATGGTGATGCTCTTCATCGCCGGCTTCATGCTGCTCGCGGCGGGCATCGCCTGGCTCAGCGGCGTGGATTCGTCGTTCTATCCGCTGCTGCTCTCGGCGATGCTGACCGCGCTGCTGGGCGCCTTCCCGATGATTTTCGTCGACCGCCGCGAACAGCTCTCCAACAAGGAGGGATTCTGCATCGTCGTGGGGTCGTGGCTCGTGGCCTGCGTGGTGGGCACCTTCCCCTACCTGATCTGGGGCGGCGAGTTCACGCCGGTCAATGCGTTTTTCGAGAGCGTGTCGGGATTCACCACCACGGGAGCCACCGTCCTGAGCGACGTCGAGGCCCTGCCGCGCGGCATGCAGTTCTGGCGCATGGCTTCGACCTGGATCGGCGGCATGGGCGTGGTGATGTTCGCCCTGGTGATCCTGCCCTCGATGGGCCGCAACCGGATGACGCTCTCCAATGTCGAGCTCTCGACGCTGGCCAAGGAGAACTACCGCTACCGCACGCAGATCATCGTCCGCATCCTGCTGGTGGTCTACCTCGGGCTCACGGTGCTGGCGGTCGTGCTGCTCAAGGCGGCGGGCATGAACTGGTTCGACGCCCTCTGCCACGGCATGTCGGCGTGCGCCACGAGCGGATTTTCGACCCGCAACGCCAGCATCGCCTACTACAACAGTCCGCTGATCGACACGATCCTCATCTTCGTGATGACCACGGCCGGCATCCATTTCGGACTGATCTATGCCACGGTGACCGGCAAGCGCAGCAACATCTTCCGCTCGGAAGTGACGCGCTGGTACCTCGGGATGCTGCTGGCCGCCGGAGGGATCATCGCCGTGAGCCTGTTCGCCGGAGGGCTCTACCCCACGCTCTCCGCTTCGTTCCGCTACGGGCTCTTCCAGATCGTCTCGCTGGTCACGACCACGGGCTTCGCCACGGCCGACACCAATCTGTGGCCGCCGCTGGCCATCATCCTGCTGATTTTCGGCTCGCTGGTGTGCGCTTCGGCCGGGTCGACCGCGGGCGGCATCAAGATCAACCGCCTGGTGCTGGCCGCCAAGATGATGCGGGCGCGGATGCGTCAGCAGCAGCATCCCAATGCCGTGATCCGCATCCGGCTGGACGGAGCGGTGCAGGAGACCGAATTCCTGCATGCGGTGATGACCTTCATCGTGGCCTACCTCATGCTGGTTTTCGCGGGAACGGTTTTCGCCGCGCTTTGCGGCAGCGACCTGATGACGGCCTTTTCGGGGTCGGTGGCCATGATCGGCAACGTGGGCCCCGGATTCGGCCGCGTGGGGTCGATGGACAACTACGGGGCGCTTCCCGGCGTGCTCAAGCTCTTCGATTCGCTGCTGATGCTGCTGGGACGTCTGGAAATTTTCGGTTTGATACAGCTCTTTTTCATGAAATGGTGGAGATGATCCGAACAACAGTCAAAATCTGCCTTCCCGCTCTGGCGCTGGCTGCTGCGGCGGCTTTCGCGCAGCACCCGCCCGTCGAGGCGCGCATCGCCGGACTGGAGGACAATGCGGAGTACATGTCGCTTCTGGAGGAGGATGCCCGGCTTCAGATCCGGGAGGATTCGGTGGTGCGGGTCATCGAGGACCTGCGGTGCGAGCTGCGCGAGAATCCGGCCGCCGGGCGTGCGCGCACGGACGAAATCCTGCAACTCGAAAACCGCATTTTCGAGCTGCGCAACGCCAAGGGGCGGCTCATCGACCGCATCAACACCATCGAGCAGGAGTGGGTGCTCGCCAATCTGGACGGTTCGGCGCAAACGCCGTCGGGCGTGCGTGCGCAGGGGGACGGCGTGCCGACCGTGCCCGAGGCGCTGCGGAGACGCAATCTGGTCGACAACCCCTGCTTCGCCGACGAGCTGCCCGGCGAGGATTATGCGGCCCTGCGCAGGGCCCAGGCCTTCGAGGGCGTCGCCGCGGAGTGCTTCGACCGCTACCGGACCAATCATGCGGCGCTGGGCGAGCTGGCCGAGGCGTATGCCGCCGCCGGAACCGAGCCCGAGGCGCTGGAGATTTACGACCGCTTCCGGACGCTCGACACGCTCAACCGGACGCTGGCCGATTCGCTCGGCGCGACGTGGAACTACGTTTTCGACAACAAGAGCTACGCCTACGGCTATCTGCTCGACAAGTTCGGCCAGGACGAGCTGCTCGCCCGGGAGGAGGAGCGTCTCTCCGAAGCCGCCCGGACGCTTTCGGCCCTCGGCGACGAGGGCGTTCCGGAGTCCGTCGCCGATTACGTGCTGCGCAAACGCGTGCTCCTCGACTACGAAGCGGAGGTGGCCGGCTTGCTGGGGCTCGATGCGGCGCGCGACTCGCTGCGCGGCGCCGCGGCCGGGTTCCGCGCGACGGAGTACCGGCTGCCGCGGCACGAGGTCCGGGAGCGTTATTTCCTCGACTACGACAGCGTGGCCTTTTCCGCCGCGCCCCGCTACAGCTACCAGAACCCCATTCCCGAATGCAAGGTTTACGCGCACGGCACCATCTACCGCATCCTGCTCGGCACGTTCAACACCAAACGGGCCGCCGCGACGTTCCGCGGGGCCTACCCGCTCTTCTACCTGATCGACGAGGCGGGCAAGTGGAACTACTATGCGGGCGGTTTCGCCACGCGGGCCGAGGCCGAGGCGGCGCAGCAGCTCTGCCGCCGACACGGCTTCGTCCGCCCCGAAATCGTGGTCTGGAACGATGCGCGGATGCGCAACCTCTCGCGCGAGGGCGATCCGGCGCCTGCCGGCTACCGCGTGGAGATCGTCGGGGCCGATGCGCTCGACGAAGCGCTGCGTGCGGCGATTGCGGAGGCTGCGGGGGCCGAGACCGACATTTCGCGGGCCGGCCGGATGTTCGTCGTGGGGAGTTTCGACGACAGGGCCGTGGCCGACCGGGTGGCCGACGCCGTGCGCCGTGCGAACGACGCATGGGAAATAAAAGTGGTCGAAATCGCGGAATGACCGGAATTTTTCGTAACTTTAGCACATAATCGACACGAAACGGAATGGATATGTTTTTCATCGTACTTCTCGTCGCACTCGGAGTGCTCTTCCTGGTGGCCGAACTGCTGCTGCTGCCGGGGGTGTCCGTCGGCGCTCTGCTCTCGCTGGTCTGCTACGGCACTTCGGTGTGGCTCGCTTTCCGCGATTACGGTCCGGTGGCGGGCAGCGTGACGGTTGCGGTCATCGTCGTGCTGTCGCTGGCGGCGACGTTCCTCTCGCTCCGGGCCAAAACGTGGCAGCGCTTCTCGCTGCGGCAGCAGATCGACTCCTCGTCGATGCCCCTGCCCGAAGCGGAGCTGAAGGTCGGTGACCGCGGCACGACCCTTTCGCGTCTTTCGCCCATGGGCAAGGTCGAGATCGGCGGCCGCATCTACGAAGCCAAGTCGCTGGACTCCTATGTCGATCCGCGCGTCGATGTCGAGGTCGCAGGATTCGAGAATTTCAGCGTCATCGTCAGAACGGCGGACAATCAAACCTCAAAATCATAGTTTCTATGGAGATCGGAATCATCGCTTTGCTCATCTTCGTGAGCCTCGTAGCCGTTTGGCTCATCTTCTACTTCATTCCCGTGGGGCTGTGGTTCTCGGCGCTCGTCTCGGGCGTGAGGATCAGCCTCCTGCAGCTCATCCTGATGCGCTGGCGCAAGGTGCCGCCCTCGGTCATCGTCTCGTCGATGATCGAAAGCACCAAGGCGGGCCTGAAGCTCAACCCCAACGAACTGGAGGCCCACTTCCTGGCCGGAGGCAACGTCACCAACGTGGTGCACGCCCTCGTCTCGGCGCAGAAGGCCAACATCATGCTCGACTTCAAGATGGCTACGGCCATCGACCTGGCGGGCCGCGACGTTTTCGAGGCGGTGCAGATGTCGGTCAACCCCAAGGTCATCAACACGCCGCCCGTGGCCGCCGTGGCCAAGGACGGCATCCAGCTCATCGCCAAGGCGCGCGTCACGGTGCGCGCCAACATCAAGCAGCTGGTCGGCGGTGCCGGCGAGGAGACCGTGCTGGCGCGCGTGGGCGAAGGCATCGTCTCGTCGATCGGTTCGGCCGCGTCGCACAAGATCGTTCTGGAGAATCCCGACTCCATTTCGCGCGTGGTGCTCGAGAAGGGCCTCGATGCCGGCACGGCGTTCGAAATCCTCTCGATCGACATCGCCGACATCGACGTGGGCAAGAACATCGGCGCCCAGCTTCAGATGGACCAGGCCGAGGCCGACAAGAACATCGCCCAGGCCAAGGCCGAGGAGCGCCGCGCGATGGCCGTGGCCCTCGAGCAGGAGAACAAGGCCAAGGCGCAGGACGCCCGCGCCAAGGTGATTCTCGCCGAGGCCGAGGTGCCGCTGGCCATGGCCGAAGCGTTCCGCACGGGCAACCTCGGCATCATGGACTATTACAAAATGAAGAACATCATGGCCGACACGTCGATGCGCGAATCGATCGCCCGGCCCGACAAGAAGTAGACTGCGATGGACCGAATGTTGAAGAACATCGTTTTCCCGCTCGTCTTTCTGCTGTCCTGCGCCTCCGTATCCGCCGCCCGGGTGGATACGGTCGCCGTTTTCAGCCCGAAGATGCAGCGCGAGATTCCCGCTCTGGTCGTCGAGCCCGGGAGCCGGGCCGGCGAGCGGTTGCCGGTGCTGTATCTGCTGCACGGCTATGCCGGCACCCACCTCACGTGGCACCACGTGATCTGCGACCTGAGGCCTTTGGCCGATGAATACGGAATGATGATCGTCTGCCCCTACGGCGAGAACAGCTGGTACTGGGACAGCCCGCTGGTCCCCTCGTCGCAGTTCGAGACCTTCGTGGCGGAGGAGCTGCCCGACTGGATCGACGCCCGCTATCCGACCATTCCTTCGCGCGAGGGCCGCGCCGTCACGGGTTACAGCATGGGCGGCCACGGTGCGCTGTGGGTCGCCATGCGGCATAAGGACCGGTTCGGTGCCGCCGGATCGACCTCGGGCGGCGTCGACATCCGCCCCTTCCCCGATTCGTGGGACATGAAGGTGCAGCTGGGCGAGCTGCGCGACAATCCCGAACGCTGGGATGCCCACACGGTCATGACCCAGGCCGAAACGCTGCGCAACGGCGAACTGGCGCTGGTGATCGACTGCGGCTACGACGACTTCTTCTTCGAGGTGAACAACCGTCTGCACGACAAGCTGCTGGCGCAGGGCGTCGACCACGATTACCTGACCCGACCCGGCATTCACGACGGCGTCTACTGGTCGGGATCGCTGCCCTATCAGGTGCTCTTCTTCCACCGCTATTTCGAGCGGCACCGGCCCGCTGCGGCGCCGGCCGCCACGGGGCTGCGGGTGGTCTTCATGGGCGACTCGATCACCGACGGCAACTGGGGCAAGGGCGACGGTCGCCCCGCTGCCGAACGCAATCTGACCGACCGCAACCACCTCTACGGCAGCGGCTACATGTATCTTTGCGCCGCCGACTTCGAGTCGCGCTGGCCCGAGCGCGGCTATCGCTTCTTCAACCGCGGCGTGAGCGGCCATGCGCTCGACGATCTGGCCGCCCGCTGGCAGGAGGACGCCATCGACACCCGGCCCGACGTGCTCTCGGTCTTCGTGGGGACGAACGACGTGGAGCGCTATCTGCACGCCTTTTCGCAGGCGAAGCATCCGAAGCGGACGGCTCCGTTCGACCTCGCGGCCTGGGAGGGGGCGTACCGCGCCCTGCTCGACGCTTCGCGGCAGGCCAATTCAGAACTGAAGATCGTCTTGTGCACGCCGTTCGTCGTCCGTTCGGGGCGTTTGGCCGGTGAGGAGACGTTCGAGCTGCGGCAGCGGCTGGTGGCCGACTGCGCCGCGGCGATCCGCCGCATCGCCGCCGACTACGGCGCCACGCTGGTAGACTTCCATGCGCTGGTGGAGGGCTTGCGGGCTCCCGGCGGCGACGAGACCTACTGGGTTTGGGACGGCATCCACCCCACCCCCGCCTGTCACCGCCGCATGGCCGACGCCTGGATCGGAGCCGTCGTGCGCGACCGGGTGCTGGAGTGACGTTTGACCGCCTGAAAGATACTGCGGTCCGCATCGGTTAAAGCCGATGCGGACCGCAGTATCGCACGCTTTTCGGGTCTCGGGCCGGTCGGGCCGGAGCCCTCTTGCGCTCAATAGACTTTCTCGGGCAGGGTCTCTCCCACGGGATCGCCCTGCAACTCGTCGCGCCATTTTATGGCGGCGTGGGTCCCGTCGCAATAGGGTTTGTTGGCCGACTGGCCGCAGCGGCACGCCACGACGCGGTTGCGGATTTCGTAGGTGCGTCCGTCCTCGCGCCGCATGGGGATTCCGCCGCGGAGCCACAGCCCGCCGCTCGACCCGATGGCGATGTCCTCGATGAGCCCCAGGCTCGGCTCGAACCGGAATTCGAACGCCCGGCCCGTCGATTTGTCCCGGGCCGTGAGTCGGCCGCTCGGACACATCGACGCTTCGCGTATGGCCATCGCGCGGGCTTCGGGGTCGGCGGAGCGTTCGGTGAGCGTCCATGCGTCGCCGTGCGGGTGGCAGAAGCGGGCCAGCACGCAGTATTTCGGGTTGTCGTCCATCGTGAGCGTGCCGCCCTCGATGCATTCGGCCTTGTCGAGGAGCGGCTCCATGGAGGCCGTCAGCGTCGGGTCCCAATCGGCGGAGGCGTGGGCGCCGTCGCAGTAGGGTTTGCGGCGCGAAGCTCCGCAGCGGCAGAGCGCCGTGGGCTGCGCTTCGGTCGGAAAACTCTTCCCTCGCTGGAAATACCAGCTTTCGTTCTCCGGATCGGGCATGATGAACTGTTCGTTCAGAGGAGGTGCCCCGTAAACCAGATAGGGCCCATTTTCGGTGACGGTGATCGCATACGCTGCCGCCTGCTGCGGCGTTCGAGGGTCGTTTTTCGGATTCGGCATACTATTTCGTGTTGGAAATCGTTGGTTGGGTGGACGGCAAGAACCGTTCCTGAAAATAATTCCGGGAGGGATTGGCGGAAGTTCCGCCGCTTTTGCCTATCTTTGTTCCGGTTACAAAAATGTCGAAATGGTGAATATCATCAATGGAAAAGGCGTTCTCCGGCTGCTTCTCGTGTCGGTGGCGCTCGCCACTCTGGCTTCGTGCAAGAAGGACGACACGTCGGGTTCGCTGTGGTTCGAACGGCCTGCCGTCTATATGGAGGATCGCGGTCGGGCGACGGTGCGCTATGCGGGTTCGGAGATCGACCCCGCCAGCGTGTGGGTCTCCTCCTCGCCCGACGGGTGGGATGTGGTCGTCGACCACGGTGCGATGACCCTCACGGTGACGGCTCCCGAGGCTTCCGACGAGGAGGCCGACATGTCGGGCACGGTGATCATCCGCGCCAACTCCACCGGAGGCGGTGCCGCAGCTTCGGCCTCGCTCTTCGCGGGGGTGGTCGGATCGGTCGACCTGAGCGACCGGATGGCCAACAGTTTCCTCGTCTCGCGCAAGGAGACCCATTATACGTTCGACGCCACCCGGGCGGGGGACGGTGCGCCCCTGGCCACGGCGAGCGTGGCCGTCGTCTGGCAGTCGCCCTCGTCGCTGGTGCAGTACCTCGCTTTCGAGAACGGCAAGGCCTCGTTCTATGTCGGCGCGCGCAGCGACGATGCCGCACGCATCAAGGAGGGCAATGCCCTGGTGGGAGCCTACGACGCCGGCGGCAATCTGATCGGAAGCTGGCACATATGGGCCGCCGATTACGATCCGGAGGCTGCCGAAGGTTCGGTCGTCCTGAACGGATTCCGGATGATGAGCCGCAATCTGGGCGCCCGGGCTTCGTCCTATGCCTCGACGGACGACATTCTCTCCTCGTTCGGTCTCTTTTACCAGTGGGGTCGCAAGGAGCCGTTCATCGGTCCGGCCTCCTACGATTCGGCCGGCAGCAAATCGGCTTCGATGTACGACGGCAGCGGCCGGAGCGTCTACCTGACGACCGCCGCTTCGGATCCCGCGACCGGAACGATGGATTACGCCCTGACGCATCCCCTCGTCTTCATCACGGCTCCCAAGGACGCCGACTGGCTCGACGCTGCGGCGTCGGACGGCGGCCAGCGGTGGAGCGCCGACCGCAAAACGAGCTGCGACCCCTGCCCTTACGGCTGGCGGGTAGCCCCTGCGGCCGCCTATGCCGGACTCTCGATCGCCGACGATCTTGCGGGCGACAACGCGGCGCTTGCGGAGCTCTACCGCGACCGTTATGCCTGGACGCTGACCGACGGGCAGGCCGAATCGCTCTTTTTCGGCGCGGGGCGCCGGAGCTACCGCAACGGTTCGCTGCAAAATTATTACGACGATTCGCTGCCGGTGCGTTCGGCCGCGCTGGAGATGCAGCCCTGGGTGGGCTATTACTGGACTGCGGAGGCTGCCGAGGCGTTCTGCTTCTGGTTCCTGCTGGACGATGTGGCTGCGAGCGGTGTGCGCAGCCGCACGATGGGGGCTGCCAACGGCATGCAGGTGCGCTGCGTGGCGGTGGAATAGCTGCGGCGGACGGTGTGTTCTGCGGCGGGCCGGGGCGATCCGGTCCGCCGCTTTTTTGCGGCATACGGCGGTCGTGCAGCGGCCGTGCGGCGGCGAAATCCGTTGAAATAGGGCATCATAGGTTTGTGAATAACACAAAAAGGTTTAAATTTGTGCTGAAAAGTTCAACTTCAATCTTTTTTGTGATGAAAAGAGTTTTATGGCTGCTGGCTGCTTTGGCGGCCGCAGGAGCGGGCGGGTGTGCGAAAAACGGGCCGGAGGCCGCCTACGTGAAGATCGTTCCCTCCGTGGCCACGCGTGTTTCGGGGCTTCATTTCGACACGGGCGACCGGATCGGCCTTCGGGTCGAGCGCACTGCGGGCGTCTATGCCGAGAACCGGATGATGACCTACGACGGAAGCACCTTCTCCGGCGATCTGCTGTGGTATAAGGAGTTGCAGGAACCGGCCACGCTTACGGCCTGTCATCCCTATTCCGAATCGGGATTACCGTCGGAGTTCTCGGTGGCCGCCGACCAGCGGACCGGAATCGAGGCTTCGGACCTCCTGGGAGCCGTGAAACGCGACGTGATGCCTGCCGTGGCTCCCGTGAGCATGGTGTTCCGCCACCTGATGTCGCAGCTGACGATTCTGGTCGACAACAAGTCGTCGTGGGAGGTGACCGGCATCACCGTCGGAGGCTTCGCCCCTGCGGCCGAGGTGGATTTCGATGCGCTGACCGCCACGGCCCGGGCGGGGGCGGCGGCCGGGGACGTGCAGGCGTTCGAAGTCGAGGCGGGCCTTTCGTACCGGGCGGTGCTCGTGCCGCAGACGGCCGATCTGCGGGTCGACGTGACGGCGAGCGACGGTCTGTCGCGCAGCAGGACGATTCCGGCCGTCACGTTGGCGGGCGGACGGCGTTACGATCTGCGGATCGTGGTGAACGATGTGGATGTGGAGCTTCTGCTGAGCGGCGAAATCGCCGAATGGGAGGAGGGCGGAACGATCGGGGGCGGCAGCGACCCCGGCGACGGTTCGCAGACCCTCTCCTACGGCGGGGCGACTTACCGCACGGTGACGGTCGGCGAACGGGTGTGGATGGCCGAAAACCTGCGTTATCTGCCTGCGGGGACCGCCCTGGGCGACGGCGTGTGGAATCCTGCCGGCGGCGAAAGCGCCGTGGCGGAGCAGGGATTGCTCTACGACCGTCCGACGGCTCTGGCCGGAGCGGCGGTGCGGGCCGCTTCGGAGAGCGTGCGCGGCATCTGCCCCGAGGGGTGGCACGTGCCCGACGATGCGGAACTCGCGCAACTGGTCGAGGCATCGTGCGGCGCGGAGTTTTTCGTATGTGCGGGATACTGGATTTCGACCACGGGAAAACACAGCGCCTCTTCGCGCGGCGTGCTGCTGAGCGCCTCGCTTTCGGAGTCGCAGGTCGTGGGGCTGGCTTACGAGGAGCCGCTCTGCACACCTTTGATCAGAACCTATCCGGCTGAGTACGGTTTTTCGCTGCGCTGCGTGAAGGACCTCTGACCGCAGGCCGGAACCCGGATGAAGACGCCCCTGCCGCCATCTCTGCGGCAGGGGCGTTCGGTTCGGAACGGGGCGGCGCGTCAGTTGTCCCGATTGAGGAAGAATTGCGGAATGTTGGCCATGAAGACATCCCTGCCCGAGAGCTGCGGCCGTTTGTCGAGCAGCTCGCGCAGCTTCACCTCGCCGATCACGTAGCAGCTCTCCTCGCTCGCATACTGCTCGCAGATCCGCTCGAAGCGGAGAATCCGGCAGACGTCGGTGGTGCGGTAGCGGACGTAGACCTTCAGCGTGATGTCGGTCGTGTAGACGGGGAGCTGCAGGTAGCTCTGCTTCTTGTATTCGTAGCGGTAGTCGTGCAGCCGGGCCATGATGTCGCTCAGGATCGACGAGGCGGTGGGCAGACTGCCGGCCCCCTTGCCGAACATGAACTGCCGGTCGTAGCATTCGCCGCGGATCACCACGCCGTTGTATTCGTCGTCGACGCTGTAGATGTATTTCGACGGAGTGACGAACTCGGGCATGACGAACAGGGTGAAGCGGTCGTCGGCCACCTTGACGACCTGGGCCACCAGCTTGATCTTGACCCCCTTTTCGCGGGCGTAGCGGATGTCCGAATCGTGGATGGTCGCGATGCCGTAGGTGAATATCTCCTGCGGGGCGACGTAGACGCCCAGCGCGTGGACCGTGATGATGACCAGCTTGAAGAGCGAATCGTAGCCTTCGATGTCGAACGAAGGGTCGCTCTCGGCGAAGCCGAGCTCCTGGGCCCGGCGCAGCGCGTCGTCGTAGCTCTCCCTGTGGTCGAAGACGCGCGAGAGGATGTAGTTCGACGAACCGTTGAGAATGCCCTTGACCTCCAGCAGCAGGTCGTTGTCGTAATACTCCTCCAGATTGCGGATCACCGGAATCGAGCCGCACGACGAGGCGTCGTAGAGCAGCGCCACGCCCTCGCGCTTCTGGATGTCGATCAGTTCGGGCAGGTGGTGGGCCAGCATGGCCTTGTTGCCCGAAACGACCGCGATGCCGCGCAGCAGGGCGCTTTTGACGATTCTGTACGACGCTTCGGCGTCGTCGATCACCTCGACCACGAGGTTGATCGATCCGTCGCCGAGAATCTCTTCGGCCGAGGCGGTGAGAAGCGACCGGTCGACCTCGGTTTTGCGGGGCTTGTCGGGGTCGCGGACGCAGATTTTCGCGATTTCGGCATGCGCGTTTTTCGATTTGCGCACCACTTCGTAGATGCCCTGCCCGACGACGCCGAAGCCGAACAGGCCGATTCTGATCTTTGCCATGAGGTGTTTTTATAGGTTCATTTTCATGCAGGTTTTCCCGCCTCGGCAGAGCCCGGACAAGTCCGGCTCTGCGCTCGGCTTATCGAAAACGTTCGTGAAAGGGATGAGGAGCCCGTTGAGCTGTTCGTGTTCGACCAGAAACCCGTCGTGGCCCAGCGGAGAGTCGATTTCGCGGTATTCGCTGCGGGGGATCATCGCATGCAGTCCGCGCATCTCTCCGGGCGGGAAGACCAGATCGGTGGTGATGCCCACCACCAGCGTGCGGGCAGCGATGCGCCCGAGGGCGGCTTCCACCCCGCCCCGCCCGCGCCCCACGTCGTGGGTGTCGAACGCGTCGAGGATCGCATGGTAGGAGTAGGCGTCGAAGCGGCGGCAGAGCTTCTCGCCCTGATGGCGCTGGTAGGTCGCGGCCCGGTGTACGGACGGCGCCTCCTCCGGGTCCTGCTGCGTGAGGTTGTAGCCCGCCCCGCCCCGGTAGGTCAGCAGGCCGATGGCCCGGGCTGCGGCCAGCCCCGCCCTGCCCGCATCGTCGCGCGGTTCGCCGAACGTCGGGTCGGCTTCGATGGCCATGCGCTGGGTCTCGTCGATGGCGATCGTCCAGGGCGACGCCTTGGCCGCCGTGGCGATGAGCGCCAGCCGTTCGATCCGCTCCGGTTCCTCGACGGCCCATTCGACGGCCTGGAACCCGCCGACCGAGCTCCCGACGAGGACCTTGATCCGGCCGATCCCCAGCGCGTCGGCCAGCACGCGGTGCGCCTGCACCATGTCGCGGATCGTGAAGGCGGGAAAATCGCCGTAGTAGGGCTTCCCGGTGGCGGGATCGGTGTGCAGGGGCCCCGTGGTGCCGTAGTGCGATCCGAGGATGTTGGCGCAGACGACGTAGTGGCGCGCCGGATCGAGGAACCGCCCCTCCTCGACCGTGTGGGGCCACCAGGCGGCCACGTCGGAGTCGGCCGTCAGCGCATGGCACACCCAGACGACGTTGTCGCGTGCGGCATTCGGCGTGCCGTAGGTGTGGTAGGCGATCCGCAGTGCGGGGAGCGTGACGCCCGATTCGAGCGTGAACGGGCGGCCGCAGTCGAAAAAACGGGTCATCCGATGCGGGAAAAGGCTTGTTCGAAATCGGCGATCAGGTCGTCCGCGTGTTCCAGACCCGGCGAGATGCGCAGCAAGGTGGGCGTGATGCCGGCGGCCCGGAGATCGGCGTCGCCGAGCTGCCTGTGGGTGGTCGAGGCGGGATGGGTCACCACCGTGACCGAGTCGCCGATCATGGTCATGTGGGCCGCCAGATGCAGCGACTCGACGAAGCGTGCGGTGCTCTCCAGCGTCCCCTTCAGTTCGACGGAGAAGACCGCCGACGACCCGAAGCGGAAGTATTTGCGGGCGTTCCCGTGGCTCGGATGGGTGTCGAAGCCCACGAATCCGACGCGCTCCACGCGGGGGTGGCTGCGGCAGTATTCGGCCAGCCGGCGGGTCGACTCCACCTGATGCCTGACGCGCAGCGACAGGGTCTCCAGTCCGAGCATCATGAGGTACGAATCGAACGGCGAGGGGCAGCAGCCCAGGTCGCGCAGCCCGTCGACGCGGCATTTGACGATGAAGGCCGCCCGTCCGAACGCATCGCAGAGGTTGAGCCCGTGGTAGCCCTCCGAGGGGCCGTCGATCTGCGGGAACTTGCCGTTGCGCCAGTCGTAGGTGCCTCCGTCGACGATGAGGCCGCCCATGGCCGTGCCGTGGCCGTTGATCCACTTCGTCGCCGAGTCCACGACGATGTCGGCACCCCACTCGAAGGGGTTGCAGAGGTAGCCCGCGGCGCCGAACGTGTTGTCGACGACCAGCGGCACGTCGCAGCGCCGGGCAAGCGCCCCCAGCGCCTCCAGATCGGGAACGACGCAGGTCGGGTTGCCCATGCTCTCGGCGAAGATCGCTTTGGTGCGTCCGTCGACGAGCGGTTCGAGCTCTTCGGCCCGCTCGCCCGGTGCGATGCGGCATTCGATGCCCAGGCGGCGCAGCGTGATGCGGAACTGGTTGTAGGTGCCGCCGTAGAGAAAGGGCGACGCCACGATGTTGTCGCCTGCGGAGGCCAGCGAGAGCACCGCCACCAGTATGGCCGACATGCCCGACGAAAGGGCCAGCGCGCCGACGGCGCCGTACAGGGCCGCGATGCGCGCCTCGTAGGCCGAGGTCGTGGGGTTCTGGAGCCGGGTGTAGATGTTGCCCCCTTCGCTCAGCTCGAAGAGCCGCGCGGCATGGTCGCAGCTGCGGAAGCGGTAGGCGGCCGTGGGATGGATCGCCACGCCGCGCGATCCGGTCGGATCGTCGGGGTCGAGCCCCGCATGGATTTGGCGGGTTTCGAACCGGTACTCTTTCATGTCCATTTTTTCGTTCGGTTTTCGTTCGCAGGAGCCTTCCCCCGCCCTTCTCCGCAGTGTCCGATCTGTTCGGGCGCTGCGGGCGGCTTGCCGGAAGCGCGCCTGAAAAAAATCCGGCCCCATGGAGAATGGGGCCGGATCGTTTCGGTATGCACGAAGAATCATACCCGGCCCCCAGAGCTGCGCATGCACATCATCATCCCCGACATTCGGCGGGTGTTCTGCTCGCCGGCGGAAAAACGGTATGTCATCGCCTGTTTCATGGGTTGCGGTCGTGCTTACGGGGCAAAGTTAGAAAAAAATCGCGGATTCCCGCTCTTTGCCGGAATTATTTCTCGACGGCGGCCGTCTCGCGCCCGCCGCCCAGAGCCTGATAGAGGTTCACCACGCCCTGAATTTCGCTGAAGCGGTCCGAAATCTGCGACAGCTGGGCGGAGAGGAGCGACTGCTGGGCGGTCAGCACCTCCAGATAGGTGGTCGACGAGTGCTGCATCATGAGTTCGGTCGCCTCGACGGCCCGTTCGAGCGCCGCGATCTGCTGCGTGCGGAGCTCGGTTTTGGCGTGGGCCGACTGGTACTGTTCCAGCGCGTTGTTCACCTCGGCTCCGGCGTTGAGCAGCGCCTGCCGGAAGGAGAGCAGCGCCTCCTCCTGCTGGGCTTTCATGATCTTCACGCGGGCGCGGTTGACTCCGGCGTTGAAGATCGGCTGGAGCAGCGATCCGGCGGCCGAGAGCAGCAGTTTGCCGGGGTTGACGATCATCGACCCGGCGCTGTTGGTCCATCCGGCCGCGCCGCTCAGCGTGATCGAAGGATAGAGCGCCGAGCGGGCCGCTGCCGTGGCGTAGTAGGCCTGCATGAGCGAATATTCGGCCGCCCGCACATCGGGGCGGTTCGAGAGCATCTGCACCGGAATGCCCACGTTGAGCGTCTCGGGCATGCGCTGTGCGGCGAGCGTGCCGCGTTCGATGGCATGGGGCGCTTCGGCCAGCAGCGAGCAGAGGCTGTTCTCCACCTGGCGGATCTGATGGTCGATGTCGTGGAGCGAGGCCCGGATCGAATGGTAGGTACCCTCGTACTGGGCCACGCCCGCCTCGTTGGTCATGCCCGCCTCCTTCATGGCCTGCATGATCTCGACGCTGCGGCGCCATTTTTCGGCCGTCTGGAACGACACCTCATACTGCTCGTCGAGCATCAGCAGCGTGTAGTAGAGGTTCGCCACGCCTGCGATGAGCTGCGTGCGCACCGCCTGGACATACTCCTTGCTTTGGGCGTAGGCCGCCTTCGAGCGGCGCTTGGCGTTGGTCAGCGAGTTGAAGATGTCGAACTGCCAGCTGGCCGCGATCGGAATGTTGTAGGTCTTGCTGGCCGGGCTGTTGTCGAAACTGCTGATCGCACCCTGAGGCGAGAAGTTGAACGACGGCAGATAGGCCAGCCGAGCCGACTTGAGCGACGCCTCGGCCTCCTTCACGCGCCAGTGGGCCGACTGCATGTCGGTGTTTTCCGCGAGGGCGCGTTCGATGAGGGCCTGCAGCTGCGGGTCGGTGAAGACCTCCTGCCAGGCCATGTCGCCGAAAGAGGTCGTGTCGGCGCTCTCGATCGGGCCGTAGAGCCCGTCGGTGGCGATTTCGGGGCGCGTATAGGGCTTGTAGATGCCGCAGCCGGTCATCGCGGCTGCCAGGCAGATGATGATGATCTTTTTCATATTCCTGGGTTACTCCTCTTTGTCGTTTTTGCACTCCTCGACTTCGGCGCGTACCGACCACTGCGGATCGGGATCGAATTCGATGGGTTTGATCTTCTCCTGCAACGTCTGGAAGACGATGAAGAGTGCGGGCACGAGGAACAGCAGGGCCAGCGTGCCGACGAGCATGCCGCCCACGACGCCCGTGCCGAGCGTGGTGTTGCCGTTGGCGCCCACGCCGTGGGCGAAGACCAGCGGCAGCATGCCGAAGACCATCGTCAGAACGGTCATCAGAATCGGGCGCAGACGCACCTTGGCGGCCGAGATGGCGGCCTGGGTGAGCGACATGCCCGCCCGGCGCCGGTCGCCGGCGTATTCGGTGAGCAGGATGGCCGTCTTGGCCAGCAGACCGATCAGCATGATGAGGCCCGTCTGCAGGTAGATGTTGTTCTCCAGTCCGAGCATCTTGGCGAAGAGGAAGCTGCCCATCAGACCGCACGGAACCGACAGGATGACGGCGAACGGGATGATGAAGCTCTCGTAGAGCGCGCTCAGGATGAGGTAGATCAGCAGAATGCAGATGCCGAAGATGATCGTCGTGTTGCTGCCCGTCTGCGCCTCCTCGCGCGTGATGCCGCCGAATTCGAAGCCGTAGCCTTTGGGCAGCACCTGCGCCGCCGTCTCGCGGATCGCCTCGATGGCGTCGCCCGACGAATAGCCGTCGGCGGCCGTGCCCGTCACGGCGATCGAGTTGTAGAGGTTGAAGCGGTTCAGCACCTCGGGTCCGTAGATCTTGGTCAGCTCGACGAACTGGCTGATCGGGGCCATTTCGCCGTTCTGCATCCTCACGAACACGTTGTCGAGCGATTCGGTGTCGGTGCGGTATTTGGGATCGGCCTGCAGCATCACGCGGTAGACTTTCGAGAAGCGGTTGATGTTCGATACGTACTGGCCGCCGTAGTAGCCCGAGAGGGTCGAGAGAATGTCGCTGGGCGAGATTCCGGCCCGTTTGGCCTTGGCCGCGTCGATGTCGACGACATACTGCGGGAAGCTGATGTCGAAGGTCGAATAGGCCCGTCCGATTTCGGGACGCTGGTTCAGGGCGCCGATGAATCGCAGATAGACGTTGTAGAAGTCGGTGATGTCGCCTCCGGCACGGTCCTGAAGGAACATGTTGAAGCCGGTCGAGGTGCCGTAGCCCGAAATCATCGGCGGCGCCACGGCGAAAATCTGTGCGTTCTTGATGTCGGCCGTGCGGGCGTAGATCTGTCCGATGACGGCGCCGACGGCATCCTGTTTGTCGGGACGCTCCTTCCAGTCCTTGAGCTTGACGATGCACATGCCGTAGGAGTTGCCCTGTCCGGCGATCATGCCGTAGCCGGCCACCTGGTTGAAGTCGCGCACCTGGGGGATCGCCCGGATGCGGCGTCCCACCTCCATCATCACCTCGTTGGTTTCGTGGAGCGAGGTGCCGGGAGCCGTGGTGACGTTGACCATCACCGTACCCATGTCCTCGTCGGGCACCAGACCCGTCTTGGTGTCGTTCATCAGGAAGACCAGCGCGCCGAGCGCGAGGGCGAGCGTCGACCATGTGAGCCACTTGCGCTTGATGAAGAACATCACGCCGTGCTTGTACTTGTTCACCAGGGCGTTGAACGACGAGTTGAAGGCCTTGCGGAACCGTGCGGCGAAGTTGTCGCGCATCTCGCCGTTTTCGTCGAGGTAGGGCTTGAGGATCAGCGCGCAGAGGGCCGGCGAGAGGGTCAGGGCGTTCAGCGCCGAGATACCCACGGCCACGGCCATCGTCAGACCGAACTGCGTGTAGAAGACGCCCGACGTGCCGCCCATCATCGCCACGGGGATGAAGACGGCCATGAAGACCAGCGTCGAGGTGACGATGGCCGACGTGATGCCCGACATGGCGTCGATGGTGGCCATGTACGACGATTTGTAGCCCGCGTCGAACCGCGCCTGCACCGCTTCGACGACGATGATCGCGTCGTCGACGACCGTACCGATGGCCAGCACCAGAGCGAAGAGCGTCAGCAGGTTGATCGAGAATCCGGCCACGGAGAGGAAGGCGAACGTACCGATCAGCGCCACGAGGATCGATACGGTGGGAATGAGCGTCGAACGGATGTCCTGAAGGAAGACGTAGACCACCAGCACCACGAGGATGATCGCCTCGAAGAGCGTTTTGAGCACCTCGTTGATCGACGCGTAGAGGAAGTCGTTGACGTTCTGCAAGCGCACGATCTCCACGCCTTTGGGCAGTTCGGTCTTGATCTCTTCGAGCAGTTCCTCGATCTCCTCGACCACCTGCGTGGCGTTCGAACCTGCGGTCTGGAACACCATGGCGGCGATGCCCGGATGGGAGTTGGCGTAGCCCTTGTAGGCGTACGATTCGCTGCCCAGCTCGATGTCGGCCACGTCTTTGAGTTTTAGCACCTGTCCGTCGGCCGTGGAGCGGATGACGATCTGGCCGAACTCCTCGGGGGTCATGCGGCGTCCGCGGTACTTCATCGTGTACTGGAAGGCGTTCTCCGAATTCTCGCCCAACTGTCCGGCGGCCGATTCGATGTTCTGCTCCGAGAGGGCGTAGGTGACATCCGACGGGATGAGGCGGTACTGGGCCATCACGTCGGGTTTGAGCCAGATGCGCATCGAGTAGTCGGCGCCCAGAGCGAAGAACTCGCCCACGCCCTGGATGCGCTGGATGCGCGGCTTGATGTTGATGTTCATGTAGTTGGCCAGGAACACCTCGTCGTAGGTGTCGTCGGGGCTGTTCAGCGCGAAGACCATCAGCATCGAGGTCTGGCGCTTCATGGTCGTCACACCGATGCGGGTCACTTCGGCGGGCAGGGCTCCGGTGGCCGTGGCCACGCGGTTCTGGACGTTGACCGTGGCCATGTCGGGGTCGGTGCCCTGCTTGAAGTATACGGTGACGGAGGCGGAGCCCGCATTGGTGGCGCTCGACTGGATGTAGATCATGTCCTCCACGCCGTTGATCGCCTCTTCGAGCGGGACGACCACCGATTTCTGGATGGTTTCGGCGCTCGCACCGGGATACGATGCGTGCACCATGACCGTCGGCGGAGCGATGTCGGGATACTGCTCCACGGGCAGGGTCGCCAGGCCGATCAGACCGGCGATGACGATAACGATGGAGATGACCGACGCCAGGACGGGTCGTTCGATGAAATGCTTGAGTGTCATAGATTATTCCTCCTTCGCGCTTTCGGTTTCCACTGTTTGATCGGCTGCGGGCTCGGCTGCGGGCTGTGCCGTTTTGGGCACGATGGGGGTGCCTTCGCGCAGCAGGCCCACGCCTTCGGCCACGATCACCTCGCCCGGTTCGAGACCCGAGCGGACGATGTATTCGCGTCCGTCGGAGATCTTCTCGGTCTGGATCATCGCCGATACGGCTTTACCGTCGACCAGCTTGTAGACGTATACCTTGTCCTGAATCTCGAACGTCGCCGTCTGCGGAATGGCGATGCACTGTTCGTAGGTCGTGGGCAGAACGATGTTGCCCGCCCCGCCGCTGTGCAGCAGTCCGCCGGCATTGGGGAAGACGGCCCGCAGCTGCACGCTGCCGGTCGAGGGGTCGATCACGCCGCTGATCGACTCCACGCGGCCGGTCTGGGCGTAGAGCGATCCGTCGTTGAGCGTCAGCTGCACGTCGGGCATCCGGCGGAGCGTTTCGGCGACCGAGCCGTAGCGGCGCGTGAGGTCGAGCAGCCGGTTTTCGGTCATCGAGAAATAGACGTACATTTCGGAGTTGTCCGACACGGTCGTCAGCTTCACCGAAGGGCCCACCAGAGCGCCGGCCCGCATGGGCAGCGTGCCCACCACGCCGTCGGACGGGGCCTTGACCACCGTATAGGAGAGGTTGTTGGCTGCGTTGACGCGCTGCGCCTCGGCCTGGGCGAGCTGCGCCTCGGCCGTGAGCAGCTGGTTCTTCGCCGTCGACAGATCGAACTGCGAGACGACCTGACGGTCGAAGAGCTCCTTCTTGCTGTCGTATACGAGCTGGGCCGTGGCCACGCCGGCCCGGGCGGCCGCCACGTTGGCTTCGGCTGTCTGGAGCGCCGCCTTGTAAGGCACCTGGTCGATGATGAACAGCGTCTGGCCCTTTTTCACGCTCTGGCCTTCGCTGACCGAGAGCTGCGAGATCGTTCCCGAAACCTGCGGATAGATGTCGATGTCCTGACGGCCGCGGATCGTCGCCGAATAGTCGGTCGGTATTTCGCGGTCGGCGGTCGTAACGGTCATTACGGCGTACTGGCCGGGGCCCATGGTTGCCGGGGCGTGTCCGCACCCGACGGCGGCCATGCAGCAGGTCAGCGCAGCCGCTTTCACGAATGTTTGCTTCATTGTCTTCATCTGATAAGTTACCTTAATTATTTACGTGTGCAAAAGTATTTCAATTTGATCGTTCGGACTTCTCTAATTTGCGAATAGTATTGTTCAATTACGGAATAAAAATTCGTCCGATATGAAGAAAAACACTATTTTTGTTCGAAAAAAGAACCTGTCATGGCACCTGCCGATCCGTTTGCCGTTTCGCCCGACCGACCCTTTGCCGTCGGCGAGTCCGACTGTGCTTTCTGCGAGGGCCGCACCCGGAAAATCGACGGCTGCGCGGCCCTTCTGTGCAACAGCGGCCGTGCCGTCTGGAGCGTCGACCAGCGCCGGTTCGAGACGGAGGCCGGTTCGCTGTTGCTGCTGCTGCCCAACACGCACCTTTCGGTCGTCGAGCGCAGCGAGGATTTCCGGGCGGCCTATTGTTCGTTCGCCCGCGACCTCTTCAGCGAGGCCTCCTACCGGCTCGAACCCGATTTCTTCGAATTCATCTACCGCACTCCGGTTTTCCGCCTCTCCAAGCGCTCCGCCGAGGGTGCCGCCACCTGGTTCCGTCTGGCCGGATACACCTATCGCGACCGCGACAACGTATTCCGCAACATCATCATCCGCAATCGTTTGCAGAACTTCCTGCTGGAGGTCTACGACAAGATGCTCCGCTCCAGCGAGGCTCGTCTGAACGAAGCCACGACGCGTCAGAACGAAATTTTCCATCGGTTCATCGCTTTGGTTTCCAAACATTGCACACGCGAGCGCGAAGTGGCCTTCTACGCCGACCGACTCTGCATTTCGACCCGTTACCTTTCGGGGGTGGTGCGGAACGTCTCCCGGGAGTCGGCCAAGGAGATCATCGACCGTATAACGGTTCTGGAGGTCAAAATGTTGCTCCGGTCGACCGATTTGTCGATTCAGGAGATCGCCTACCGGCTCCATTTCCCCGACCAGTCCTATCTGGGCCGCTATTTCAAGCGGCACACCGGCGAGTCGCCCACCGAATACCGCAACATCAAACGGTAGCGGCGGACCGCACCTGCCGCGTGCGTTTCCCGGCGCGGGCTGCGGCCCCGGCGCGGGCTTCCCTGCGCGGCGGACCGCGGCATCCCTGCGTGCGTTTCCCGAAGATGCGGTAGCGGCGGACGCGGTTTGGAATCCAAATTGCAGGGAGCAGGGCGGACCAAAACGCATCCACCATGAGCAAAACCGCCGATCTGCTCGGCTCCCGGGCCGACTATTACCTCTCCCACGTCTGCCGCACCATTCCGCGCGAACGTCTTCATCTGCCCTCGCCCGCGAGCGTCGACGAGGTGTGGAGCCTCTCCGACCGCAGCATCCCCACGCTGGTCAACCTGCAGCGCATCCTCGCGCACGGCCGTCTGGGCGGCACGGGCTATGTGTCGATTCTGCCCGTCGATCAGGGCATCGAACATTCGGCCGGGGCGTCGTTCGCTCCCGAACCCGCCTATTTCGACCCCGAAAACATCGTCCGTCTGGCCATCGAGGGCGGGTGCAACGCCGTGGCGTCGACCTTCGGCGTGCTGGGGGCCGTCGCACGCCGCTATGCGCACCGCATACCCTTCATCGTCAAGATCAACCACAACGAGCTGCTCTCCTACCCCAACCGCCACGACCAGGTGCTTTTCGGCTCGGTCGAGGATGCCTGGAACATGGGCGCGGCGGCCGTCGGCGCCACCGTCTATTTCGGTTCGCCCGAAAGCCGGCGCCAGATCGTCGAGATCGCCCGGGCCTTCGACCGGGCGCACGAGCTGGGCATGGCGACGGTGCTTTGGTGCTACCTGCGCAACGAAGCCTTCGTCAGGGAGGGCGTCGACTACCACGCCGCGGCCGACCTTACGGGGCAGGCCGATCATCTGGGCGTGACGATCAAGGCCGACATCGTCAAGCAGAAGCTGCCCGAGGGCAACGGCGGATTCCGGGCTTTGGGGTTCGGCAAGACGCGCGACGAGGTATACGCGCGGCTGACCTCCGACCATCCGATCGACCTGTGCCGCTACCAGGTGGCGTGCGGCTACATGGGGCGCGTGGGGCTGATCAACTCGGGCGGCGAGTCGCACGGCGAATCGGACCTTGCGGAGGCCGTCGCGACGGCCGTGGTCAACAAGCGGGCCGGCGGCATGGGGCTCATCTCGGGCCGCAAGGCCTTCCAACGTCCGCTGAAGGAGGGCGTGGCGCTGCTCCATGCCATCCAGGACGTCTACCTCGACGAATCGGTAACCATCGCCTGATAAAATCGCAACATCCATGAAAATCGTCTTTTTCGGTACGCAGCCCTACGACCGCGAGTCGTTCGGCCGCGTCAATGCCTCCTGCGGCTTCGACATCTGCTTCCACCGCAGCCACCTCAATGCCCGCAACGTCTCTCTGGCGCAGGGGGCCGATGCGGTCTGCATCTTCGTCAACGACACGGCCGACGCCGAGACCGTGCGCGGACTGTCGGCGCTCGGCGTGAAGCTCATCGCGCTGCGCTGCGCCGGGTTCAACAACGTCGACCTGGCGGAGGCCGCCCGCTGCGGGATCCCCGTGGTGCGCGTTCCCGCCTATTCGCCCCATGCCGTGGCGGAGTATGCCGTGGCGCTGATGCTGGCCCTGAACCGCAAGATCCACCGCGCCTACTGGCGCACGCGCGACGGCAATTTCTCGCTCCACGGCCTGCTGGGCTTCGACATGTACGGCAAGACGGCGGGCATCGTCGGCACGGGCAAAATCGCGCGCGAGCTGATCCGCATCCTCCGGGGCTTCGGCATGGAGGTGCTGGCCAACGACCTGCATCCCGACGAGCGTTTCGCCGCCGAGGCGGGTTTCTCCTATGCGGCGCTCGACGATCTCTACGAACGTTCCGACATCATTTCGCTGCACTGCCCGCTGACCGACCGCACGCGCTACATGATCGGCGACGTGGCCATCGGCCGCATGAAGCCGGGCGTCATGCTCATCAACACGGGCCGCGGACAGCTGATCCACACCGAGGCGCTCATCGACGGGCTCAAGGAGAAGCGCATCGGGGCGGCGGGGCTCGACGTCTATGAGGAGGAGGCCGACTACTTCTACGAGGACACCTCCGACCGGATCATGGACGACGACGTGCTGGCGCGTCTGCTCTCGTTCAACAACGTGATCCTCACCTCGCACCAGGGCTTTTTCACACGTGAGGCAGTGGATAACATAGCCCATGTCACGCTGCGCAATATCAAGGACTTCGAGGCCCGCCGGCCGCTGGTCAACGAGGTCCGCGCCGAAATCGAAGCGCCGAGCCTATGAAACGGATCGTTCTGCTCCGCCACGGCGAGAGCGTATGGAACCGGGAGAACCGGTTCACGGGCTGGACCGACGTCGGTCTGAGCGAAAACGGCATCCGGGAGGCCGCCGCCGCGGGCGATCTGCTGCGCAGCGAAAGCATCCTGCCCGAACGGGCCTTCACCTCGTGCCTCGGCCGGGCCATCCGCACGCTCGACATCGTGCTCGAGCGGCTCGACCGCTCGTGGATTCCCGTGGAGAAGAGCTGGCGGCTCAACGAGAAGCACTACGGGGCGTTGCAGGGGCTCGACAAACGCGAAACGGCCCTGCGCTTCGGCGACGAGCAGGTGCGCCTCTGGCGCCGCGGTTACGACACGGCGCCCGACCCGCTCGCGGAGGACGACCCCCGCTCGCCGCGCCTCGATCCCCGTTACCGCGGCGTCCCGCGCGAGGAGCTTCCTCTGACCGAGTCGCTCGCGCAGACCGTGGCCCGGACGTGGCCCTACTGGCTGTGTGAGGTCCTGCCTGCGCTGGCGCAATGCGGGACGCTGCTGGTCGTGGCCCACGGCAACAGCCTCCGGGGCATCGTCAAGAACCTCAAGGGGATTTCCGACGAGGCGATCGCCTCGCTCGACATCCCCACGGCCGTGCCCTGCCTTTTCGAGTTCGACGAGGGGCTGCGCTGCGTCGGCGACCGTTTTCTGGGCGATCCCGAGCGGATCCGCGCCTCGATGGAGGCCGTGGCCGCACAGGGCCGCAGCGGCCGTTGAGGTGCGGGGCGGTGCGGCCGCGTCACCGTGCGGGCCGGAAACCCGGGACCAAGGGGCTGCGAACCGGAATGCCCGGGGCGCTGTGGGCTGGAAACCCGGGGCGCCGTGGGCCGGAAACCCGGGCCTAAGGGGCTGCGAACCGGAATGCCCGGCCGTCCGCCGCGCCGGGCCGCCGCATGGAGCGGGTCTTCGGCGGGCCGGGGTGAAAAATCCGGTAAAAAAGGTAAAAGCCTCCGTAATCCGGATTTCGCGGTTCCGATTCGTTTTTCTATCTTTGCATGAGATTAGAAAACGGAACCCCATGTTGCGAAAAATCCGAATCGTCGCCGCCCTGCTCTTTTTCGCGGGCGTGACGCTGCTGTTCCTCGATTTTACGGGCGCGCTCCATGCGTGGCTGGGCTGGATGGCGAAAGTCCAGCTGCTGCCCGCGCTGCTGGCGCTCAACGTCGGCGTCGTAGCGGCCCTCGTCGCGCTGACGCTGCTTTTCGGTCGCGTTTACTGTTCGGTCGTCTGCCCGCTGGGTGTCATGCAGGACCTCTTCGCGTGGGCGGGGCGGCGCCGGAAGAGAAACCGCTACGCCTACTCTCCGGCCCGGAAGTGGCTGCGCTGCGGCCTGCTGGCGCTCTTCATCGCGGCGATGGCGGCCAATGCCGCGGGGCTCGCGGCCCTGATCGCTCCCTACAGCGCCTACGGACGCATCGTGCAGAACCTTTTCGCCCCGTTGTGGGGTTGGGCGAACAACGCGCTGGCTTATTTGGCCGAACGGGCCGACAGCTACGCCTTTTATACGACGGAGGTGTGGGTCCGCAGCTGGAGCGTCTTCGCCGTCGCCGCCGCGACGCTGGCCGTCGTGGGCGTGCTGGCCTGGCGCAACGGCCGCACGTGGTGCAACACCGTCTGCCCCGTAGGCACCTTTCTGGGCTTCCTTTCGAAATATTCGCTTTTCCGCCCGGTGATCGACACCTCGAAATGCAACGGCTGCACGCTGTGCGCCCGCAACTGCAAGGCGGCCTGCATCGACGCGAAGAACCACCGCATCGACTACTCCCGCTGCGTGGTCTGCATGGACTGCATCGACAACTGCCGTCAGGGGGCCATCTCCTATGCTCCGCGGCGGCGTTCGGCAGTCGGGGCCGCCGGGGCCGTCGAAACTGTCGGACCGGTCGGGACCGGTCCGGCTGAAGCAGCCGGGGCGAAGAGGAGCGCCGGAGCCTCCGGTGCGTCGCGCCGCAGTTTTTTGGGCATCGTGGGCATACTGGCCTGGACGGGGCTCCGGGCGCAGGAGAAAAAGGTCGACGGCGGCCTTGCGGCCGTCTCCCGCAAGCGGATTCCCGGCCGTGCCACGCGGCTCACGCCTCCCGGATCGTTCGGGCTGCGGCATCTGGCCACCCACTGCACGGGCTGCCAGCTCTGCGTCGCGGCCTGTCCCAACCAGGTGCTGCGCCCGTCGGGCGGCGCGGTGACGCTGCTCCAGCCCGAAATGTCCTACGAGCGGGGCTATTGCCGTCCCGAATGCACGAAATGTTCCGAGGTGTGCCCCACGGGGGCGATCCGGCCGCTCACGCGTGCCGACAAATCCTCCGTGCAGATCGGCCATGCCGTATGGATTCGGGAGAACTGCGTGCCGCTGACCCGCGGGGTCGAGTGCGGCAACTGCGCCCGTCATTGCCCTTCGGGCGCCATCGCCATGGTTTCGTCGGACCCCTCGCAGTCCGATGCGCCGAAGATTCCCGTCGTCAACACCGAGCGCTGCATCGGATGCGGCGCCTGCGAAAATCTCTGCCCGGCGCGGCCGTTCAGCGCCATCTACGTCGAGGGGCACGAAGTGCACCGGACCATTTAAACGCTGTTTGACATGAAAACGAAAGACCGGAACGATATGGACCGCCGCGAATTCATCCGGCGGATAGGACGCGGCGCCGCGGCACTCTCCGTGGCTTCGGCGGCCGGATGCGGCGGCCGCAATGCCGCTGCGGAGGGCGCCTCGGGCGAACCCTCCGCCGAGGCGATGACCTACCGCACCAACCCCTCGACGGGCGACCGGGTGTCGCTGCTGGGCTACGGCTGCATGCGCTGGCCGACGATCACGGGCGGCAGCGCCCGCGACGACGGCAGCGACATCGACCAGGAGACGGTCAACCGTCTGGTCGACCATGCCCTCGCGCACGGGGTCAACTATTTCGACACCTCGCCCGCCTACTGCCGCGGCTTCTCCGAGCGGGCGACGGGCATCGCCCTCAAGCGCCATCCGCGCGACAGCTATTTCATCGCCACCAAGCTGTCGAACTTCTCGCCCGACACGTGGAGCCGCGAAGCGTCGATGGCCATCTATCGCAACTCGTTCCGCGAGCTGCAGGTCGACACGATCGACTACATGCTCCTGCACGGTGTGGGCATGGGGGGCATGGAGGCGCTCCGAGGCCGCTATCTGGACAACGGCATGCTCGATTTCCTGCTCGCCGAACGCGAGGCGGGCCGCATCCGCAACCTGGGATTCTCCTACCACGGCGACATCGAAGTGTTCGACTGGCTGCTCGAAAGGCACGACCTTTACAAGTGGGATTTCGTCCAGATTCAGCTCAACTACGTCGACTGGCGCCATGCCAAGGAGGTCAACGCCCGCAATACCGACGCCGAGTATCTCTACGGCGAGCTGCACCGGCGCGGCATCCCGGCCGTCATCATGGAGCCGCTGCTGGGCGGACGGCTCTCGAACGTGCCGAACCACATCGCCGCCTCGCTGCGCGAACGGCGGCCCGAGGCGAGCGTGGCTTCGTGGGCGTTCCGCTTCGCCGGCTCCCCGGAGGGAGTGCTCACCGTGCTGAGCGGCATGACCTACATGGAGCATCTGCAGGACAATCTGCGCTCCTTCGCGCCGCTCGTGCCGCTCACCGACGACGACCGGGAGTTCCTGGAACACACGGCGCAATGGATGCTGCGCTACCCCACCATTCCCTGCAACGACTGCAAATACTGCATGCCCTGCCCCTACGGACTCGACATTCCGGGCATCCTGCTCCACTACAACAAATGCGTCAACGAGGGAAACATCTCCTCCTCGTCGCAGGACGAGAATTACCGCCGGGCCCGGAGGGCTTTCCTGATCGGCTACGACCGCTCGGTGCCGCGTCTGCGTCAGGCCGACCGCTGCATCGGCTGCAACTGCTGCACGGTCCATTGTCCGCAGAACATCGACATCCCCCGCCAGATGCAGCGCATCGACCGCTACGTCGAGCAGCTCAAGCAGCAGATCCTCTGAGTTCCGCCGCCGGAAAAGGGCCGGGAAGTCTCCTTCGAACGGAGACTTCCCGGCCCTTTTCGTGTCCGGACGGTTTCAGGCCGTCTTGACCAGCGAACGGCCCAGCCAGACCAGCAGCACGCCCAGCAGCAGGCTCAATCCCACGTAGAGGGCGAAGTAGAGCCCGTGCTTCTGCCCGAGAAGCAGGTAGATGTCGTCGGCGAAGGACGAGAAGGTCGTGAAGCCGCCGCAGAAGCCCGTGATGAGGAATACGTTCATCGACGGCGAGATCAGATGGGTCTTCTCGGCCATGCCGAAGAAGATGCCGATCAGGAAGCTGCCGATGACGTTCACCGTGAAGGTGCCCCACGGGAAGGCCGAGGCGGTGATGATGTGGCACAGTTTGCCGGTCAGAAAGCGCAGGCAGGTGCCGATGAAGCCGCCCAGGCCTGCGATGAGCATCGCTTTGAACATGATACGTGTGTTTTTTGCGTTTCGCCGGCTCCGGTGCAAATCCGGTGCCAGCGATCGGTTTGCGGGTGCGTCGGGGCCGGACGGAACATGGCTTTGGCATATTATTTGGACCGTCTGCCGTCCGGAGCCGGAAAACTCCGGCCGACCCGATGACCGGGAAGGCGGCTTCAGCCGGCGTAATCGTAAAATCTCACACATTATGCACCTCACACCGAAAGAGATCGACAAACTGATGCTGCTTTCGCTCGGCGCGATCGCCGAACGGCGCCTGAAAAAAGGACTCAAGTTGAACCACCCCGAAGCCGTGGCCTACATCACCTCCACCGCACTCGAGGGGGCGCGCGAAGGCAAAACCGTCGAGGAGGTGATGAAGGACGCCGCGGGCGTTCTCACCCGCAGCGACGTCATGGAGGGCGTCGCCGACATGATCGACCTGCTGCAGGTCGAGGCGGTCTTCACCGACGGGTCGCGTCTGGTGAGCATCCACCATCCCATCAAGTAATCCAAAAAACGAAAGTCATGAATACAACCAAATCCGCTTCCGCCGGTGGGAAAAAACCGCAGGAAGCGTCGCTTTACCCCGGCAAGCCGGGGTTTCGTCCGGCACAGCAGGTGCCGGTGGGCGGCGTGGTTCTCCGCAGCGAGCCGATCGCCTACAACCTGGGCCGCAAGACCGTGAGTCTGGCCGTGCGCAACACGGGCGACCGTCCGATCCAGGTCGGCTCGCACTTCCATTTCTTCGAAGTCAACCGCTATCTGGAGTTCGACCGCGACGCCGCGTTCGGCTGCCACCTGAACATCCCGGCCACGACGGCCATCCGCTTCGAGCCGGGCGACCGGAAGGAGGTCGAGCTCGTGCCCTATGCCGGCAAGCGCCGCGTGATCGGATTCAACGGTCTGGTGATGGGCTATACGGGCGACGAGGATGCGCCGACCTATTTCCCGGCGCGGCTGAAAGCGCTCCGCAAGGTGCGTCAGGCTGGGTTCCGGATCATCGGAGAAAAGGAGGCCGAGGCGGATTACAAGAGCTACGAAGCCGCCGCCGCGAAAAAGAACGACAATGCAAAAAAATAGGACCATGGCAACGATTTCACGACAGGAGTACAACAATCTTTTCGGTCCGACCGTGGGCGACAAGATCCGTCTGGGCGACACCGATCTGTATGTCGAGATAGAGAGGGACCTGCGCGAGTACGGCGACGAGATCGTCTACGGCGGCGGCAAAACCCTGCGCGACGGCATGGGGCTGGCCAATACGATGACCTCGAAGGAGGGGTCGCTCGATCTGGTCATCACCAACGTGACGGTCATCGACCCCATTCTGGGAGTGGTCAAGGCCGACGTGGGCATCAAGGACGGCAGGATCGCCGGCATCGGCAAGTCGGGCAACCCCAACATCATGCACGGCGTGCATCCCGACTTGGTGACCAGCGCCGCCACCGACGCCATTTCGGGCGAACACCTCATCCTCACGGCGGCCGGCATCGACGGCCACGTGCACCTCATTTCGCCGCAACAGGCCTATGCTTCGCTGAGCAACGGCATCACGACCCTCTTCGGCGGCGGCATCGGCCCCTCCGACGGTTCGAACGGCACGACCATCACCTCGGGCCGATGGAACATCGAGCGCATGCTCGAATCCGTCGAGGGGCTGCCCGTCAACGTCGGCATGCTCGGCAAGGGTAACTGTTCGGTCGCCCAGCCGCTCGAGGAGCAGATCGAATCGGGCGTCTGCGGACTGAAGGTCCACGAGGACTGGGGCTCCACGCCCGCCGCCATCCGTGCGGCTCTCGACGCCGCCGACCGTTATGACGTGCAGGTGGCCATCCACACCGACACGCTCAACGAGGGCGGCTACGTCGAGGACACCATCGCCGCCATGGACGGCCGCACGATCCACACCTACCACACCGAAGGTGCCGGCGGCGGCCACGCGCCCGACCTGCTGAAGGTGGCGTCGATGCCCTACGTGCTCCCCTCGTCGACCAACCCCACCCTGCCCTTCGGCGTCAACTCGCAGGCCGAGCTCTTCGACATGATCATGGTGTGCCACAACCTCAATCCCAAGATTCCCTCCGACGTGGCCTTCGCCGAGAGCCGCGTGCGCCCCGAGACGCAGGCCGCCGAAAACGTGCTCCACGACCTGGGCGTGCTGTCGATGGTTTCGTCCGACTCGCAGGCCATGGGCCGCATCGGCGAATCGTTCATGCGCACCTTCCAGATGGCCTCGTTCATGAAGAGCGCCTGCGGCAAACTCTCGGAGGATGCCGAGGGCAACGACAACTTCCGCGTGCTGCGCTACCTGGCCAAGATCACGATCAATCCGGCCATCACGTTCGGCGTCTCCGACTACCTCGGCTCGGTCGAAAAGGGCAAGGTCGCCGACCTGGTGCTGTGGGAGCCGCAGTTCTTCGGCGCCAAGCCCAAGATGGTCATCAAGGCGGGCGTCATCAACTGGTCGAACATGGGCGATCCCAACGCTTCGCTCCCCACGCCGCAGCCCTGCTATTACCGTCCGATGTTCGGCGCTTTCGGCCGCGCACTGCCCCAGACGGGCATTTCGTTCGTCTCGAACGCCGCCTGCGAGAGCGGCATCAAGGAGCGTCTCGGGCTCGAACGGATGGTACTGCCCGTGCGCCGCACGCGCCAGCTCACCAAATTCGACATGGTGCGCAACGGCGGCATGCCGCAGATCGACGTCAATCCCGAAACGTTCGACGTGATGATCGACGGGGTTCGCGCCTATGTCAAGCCCGCCCGCGAATTCCCGCTCGGCCAGCTCTACTGGTTCAGCTGACTGTTCCGGTTCCGGAAGCTCCGAAAGGGGCTTTCGGAACCGGTTTCCGTATGCGGATGCGGCGCGCCGGGAATCTTTGGACAGAGGTGTGTGCGAACCCGCAGCCAGCGGAGCGGGACACTTCGGCGGCGAGCCTCCGCATCCGGGGGCTGCGGCCCGCGCAGTTCTCCGGACTGCAATTGATACGGAAACAAACGACCGCAATGAATAACCCTTTTCTTTTTCCGCCCATGAAAATCTACACGGCCGTCATCGGCAACCTCCGCGCGCCCGAATGGGCCGAACCTCTCCGGAACTCCGAAGTCGAATACCTCGACCTCGACCAGTGGACGGCCCAGAAGAGCCGTTTCGTCGTCCGAAGCGACCGGGGCAATGAATACGCCGTGGCGCTCGAACGCCACAGCCGTCTGCTCGACGGCGACATCGTCGACTACGACCCCGTCGAGGGGCGGATCGTCGTGCTGCGCGTCCGTCTGAGCGACGTGATGGTCGTCGATCTGGGCCGTCTGGCCGATCGCGATCCCGAGACGATCATCCGCACCGCCGTCGAGCTGGGCCACGCCATCGGCAACCAGCACTGGCCCGCCGTGGTCAAGGGCACGCAGGTATACGTACCGCTGACCGTCGACCGCAAGGTGATGGAGAGCGTCATGCGCACCCACCGCATCGAGTGCGCGGAGTGTTCGTTCCGGCCCGGGTCGGAGATCATCCCCTATCTGGCGCCCCACGAAGTGCGCCGCCTTTTCGGCGGTGCGGAGCACGACGCCGCGCAGCACCTCCACACTCATTCCCATGCGCATGTCCGCTGACCGCCGCCCGGCCGCCCGGGAGAGCATGGCCGCACTCATGCGGCTGCTGGAGTTCACCGATTCGGCTTTCCCGGTCGGTACGTTCTCCTTCTCCAATACGCTGGAGACGGCTGCCGGACAGGGAATCGTGACCGATGCCGCATCGCTCGGCCGCTATGTGCGGGACGTCGTGCGGCAGGCCGCCTTCACCGACGGCATCACGGCGCTGCATGCCTTCCGCAGCCGTCTTGCGGAGGATTACGGGGGCATGATCGAGGCCGACCGGCAGACGATTCTCTGCAAGATGAACGACGAGGCGCGGCTGATGACCCGGCGCATGGGCAAGAAACTGGCCGAACTCTCCTGCCGGATCGTTCCCGACGAGACTCTTTCGCGCTGGCTCGGCGACATCGTCGCCGAACGCACGCCCGGCACCTATCCCGTGGCCCAGGGCGCGGTCTTCGCCGCCGGGGGCATCCCGGAGGAGGGGCTGTTCTGCTCGCTGCTCTACGGGGCGGCCAACATGGTTGCAGGTGCGGCCCTGAGGTGCGTGCGCGTGTCGCATTACGACACGCAGCGCATTCTTTACCGCATCGGCGACGAGGCCGGCGCGCTCTACGGGGAGGTGCGCGAAATGGGTTTCGACGACATCCGCTCGTTCGTGCCGCAGATGGACATTCTCGCTTCGCTGCACGAAAAAGGCGTGCAGCGCATGTTCATGAACTGATTTAACCGAAAGCGATTATTATGCGTCGACGGTCCGATTTGCCGAAATGTTGCCGGGTTCTCCCCGAAATCCCCTCCGAAGAGGGGACTTCGGGGAGGGCGGACTTGCATACGCGGCCTGAGGCCGCGGGCGACACCCTTCGGAAAAGATGATTGCATGCCGGGAAGACGGATGCATCGAAGTGTATGATCGCATAACCGAATGAAAACTATGAACAACACATGCAGAATCGGAATCGGCGGTCCCGTGGGTTCCGGAAAAACGGCTCTGATCGAAGCCATCACCCCGCGCCTGCTGGATATGGGCTACAAGGTGCTGGTCATCACCAACGACGTGGTGACCACCGAAGACGCCAAACACGTACGCAAGATGCTCCGGGGCATTCTGGTCGAGGAGCGCATCATCGGCGTCGAGACGGGCGCCTGCCCCCATACGGCCGTGCGCGAGGATCCGTCGATGAACATCGCCGCCGTCGAGGAGATGGAGGCGCGCTTCCCCGACGGCGACGTCGTGCTCATCGAATCGGGCGGCGACAACCTGACCCTCACGTTCAGCCCCGCGCTGGTCGACTTCTTCGTCTACGTGATCGATGTGGCCGCGGGCGACAAGATTCCGCGCAAGGACGGGCCGGGCATTTCGCAGTCCGACATCCTCGTCATCAACAAAACCGACCTGGCGCCCTACGTGCACGCCGATCTGGAGGTCATGCGCGTCGATTCGGAGCGCATGCGCCCCGGCAAACCCTTCGTCTTCACCAACTGCATGACCGGCGAGGGCATCGACTCTCTGGTCGGCCTCATCCGCCGCATGGCCCTTTTCGACCGCGATGCCGAGGCCGCGCGGACAACCGCTTCTGCCGCCTTATGAACGATTTCGCCGCGGCCCGCGAGATGGCCCCCTATCTGGCCCAGCCCGAGGCCATGCCCGTCGGCACGCCCGGCAAGTCGGGATACCTTTATCTGGGCTTCGAGCTCGACGGCCGGGGGCGCTCCATCCTGCGCGATCTGGAGCGGCACGCCCCGCTCATCGTCCAGCAGGAGCTCTATTTCGACGAGTGCATGCCCGAGATGCCGTGCGTCTACATCCTCTCGTCGGGCGGCCCCAACGTCGACGGCGACCGCTACGAGCAGCGTTTCGTCGTCCGCCGCGACGCCTTCGCCCATGTCTCGACCGGTGCGGCCACCAAGCTGGCCGAGATGCGCCATAACTTTTCGGGGCTGCGCCAGCGCTTCGAACTGGAGGAGAACGCCTATCTGGAGTACCTGCCCGAGCCGACGATCCCCTGCCGTCATACGCGCTTCATCGCCGACACGTCGATCCGCATCCACCCTTCCGCCACGCTTTTCTATGCCGAAATCTATATGAGCGGCCGCAAGTATTTCGACCGGGGCGAGCGTTTCGCCTACGACATCCTGTCGGTCTGCACCCGTGCCGAACGGCCCGGCGGCGAGCCGCTTTTCCGCGAGAAATTCGTCGTCCGGCCCGCCGACCGGTCGCCCGAGACCCCCGGAGCGATGAACGGCTACGATGTCTTCGCCAACGTCGCGGTGCTGACGCCGCCCGAGTGCGCCGGGGCGATCTATGCCCTCACCGAGGCCTTCATCGATCCCGAACGGCGGCTGGCGGCCGGCATCACGCATCTGCCCGGCGGCTGCGGGCTGCTCTACAAGGTGCTGGGCGACGAGTCGGGGCCCGTCAAGCGGCTCGTCCGCGAGTTCTGTTCCGTCGTGCGCCGGACGGTCAAGGGAAAGCCGCTTCCGGCGGAGTTCCCGTGGCGCTGAAGAGAGAAAAACCGATCAAATTCATCCGTTATGACATCGAACATTCGTTCCGCCGCGGGCCTCTCCTCCGTCGGCTTCATCAAGGTGGTCCTGCGCGGCATCGGGCAGGTGATGTTTCAGAACAGCGCCTGGACCGGGCTGCTCTTTCTCGCCGGCATCTTCTGGGGTGCCTACCACGAAGGTCTGGGCACGGTGGCCTGGGGCGCGCTGCTGGGCGTCGTCGTCTCGACGCTCACGGGCTACTGGCTCCGTTTTCCCGAGCGCGACGGTGCGCAGGGCCTCTGGGGCTTCAACGGCGTGCTGGTGGGATGCGCCTTTCCCACGTTTCTGGGCAACACGTTCTGGATGTGGCTGGCGCTGGCGCTCTGCGCGGCGCTCACCACGTGGGTGCGGGCGGGCTTCAACCGCGTGATGGCGCCCTGGAAGGTCAATTCGTTCACCTTCCCGTTCGTCTTCTGCACCTGGGTCTTTCTGCTGGCGGCCCGCGGCATGCACGCCCTGCCGACCGAACACATGGCCGATCCGGCGCTTCCGGCCGCTTTCTCCTCTTTCGAGAGCCTGCGTTTCGGCCATCTGCTGGTCTACTGGCTCAAGGGCATCGCACAGGTCTTCCTGCTCGATTCGTGGGTGACGGGCGCGCTCTTCCTGGCCGGATTGTATCTCTCGAACCGCTGGGCCGCGCTGTGGGCCGCCGCCGGTTCGGCGCTGGCCCTGCTCACGGCCGTCGTATTCCGGGCTTCGGGTGCGGATGTCGCGGGGGGCATGTACGGATACAGCGCCGTGCTGACGGCCGTCGCGCTGGCCACGGTCTTCTACAAGCCGGGCCGGCGTTCGGCCGTGTGGGCGCTGCTGGGCACCGTGGTCACGGTCTTCATCCAGGCGGCCATGTACGTGATGCTTTCGCCGCTCGGCCTCGCCACGCTGACGGCTCCCTTCTGCATCGCCACCTGGCTCTTCCTGCTGCCTATGATCCGCTTCGACGACGACCGCGAGCCCGACCACTCCGACTGGGACCCCGAAAACAAGACCCATCTGCCCCGTCCCGCCTCCTCCGCCTCGGAGCGGTGAGGCGGCCGAATCCTCTGCCGAGACTCCGCAAAACGACTTCGCCATGCACCTTTCCGACGCTTTGCTCTCTCCGCCCGTCGCCCTCGCTGCGGGCGCCGTTTCGCTGACGCTGCTTGCCGCGGCCGTCCGCTCCCTCCGCCGCGCATCGTGCGGGGAGGCGGCCGTGCCCGACGGCTCCTCCGCACCGCTCTGCGGCGAGCACCTCGTGCCGCTGATGGGCGTCATGGGGGCCTTCGTCTTCGCCGCCCAGATGATCAACTTCTCGATTCCGGGCACGGGGTCGAGCGGCCATCTGGTCGGCGGCATCCTGCTCGCGACGATTCTGGGCCCGTGGGCGGCGCTCGTCGTGCTGAGCTCGGTGCTGGCGATCCAATGCCTCCTCTTCGCCGACGGCGGCCTGCTGGCGCTGGGCGCCAACATCTTCAATATGGCCGTGCTCTCGTGTCTGGTCGTCTGGCCGCTCGTCTTCCGTCCGATCGCCGGAACGGGAGGCTCTCTCCGCCGCCTCGCGGCGGCGTCGGTCGCGGCGTCGGTCGCAGCGCTGGCTCTGGGGGCGCTGGCCGTGACGCTGGAGACCGAAGCGTCGGGCATCACGGCGCTGCCTTTCGGGCGCTTCCTGCTCTTCATGCTGCCCATCCATCTGTTGATCGGCGTGGGCGAGGGTGCGGCCACGGCGGCGGTGCTCTGCTTCCTGAGGCGCTACCGGCCCGATCTTGCGGCCCCGTGCGCCGCACCGCCGGGACGCCGGAGGCCGGGGCGCCGCGTCCTGGCCGTATTGGCTGCCGCGACGCTGGCGGCCGCCGTCTCGTTTTCGTGGGTCGCCTCGTCCGATCCCGACGGCCTGGAGTGGTCGATCGAGCGTACGGCGGGCGCCGAACCGCCCGCCGAACCGGAGGACGGCCTGCACCGCACGGCCTCCCGCATTCGGGAGCGCACGGCCCTGATGCCCGATTACGACACTTCGCTGGCCGGAGTGGTGGGCAGCGGTGTCGTGCTGCTGGCCGTGCTGGGCCTCTCGCATCTGTTCCGCCCCGAACGCAGGGAGTCATGAACGACCCGCTGCTGCGGACGCTCGCAGCGATGGACGCGCTCGGGCGGGATGCCGACGCTTCGACCCCTCTGGGCCGCAGGGATGTCCGCGCGAAGATCCTCGTGGCGGCGGTCTTCCTGCTGACGATGCTTTCTGTGCCGCTCGTGCAGCTCTCCGGACTGCTGCTCTTCGCGGTCTATCCGATCATCGGGGCGGCCTGCGGCGGAGTGGACTACGGGTCGCTCTTCCGGCGGTCGCTGGCCGTGCTCCCGCTGGTCGCTTTCATCGGGCTGTTCAATCTCCTTTACGATCGGGAGCCCCTCTTTTCGGCGGGCGGCGCGACGGTCACCAGAGGCTGCGTCACCTTTCTCTCGATCCTCGTGCGGGGTCTGCTTTCGGTGCAGGCGCTGCTCCTGCTCGTCGCATCGACGGGCTATGTCCGTCTGTGCCGGGGGCTGGGGCGTCTGGGTCTGCCGTCGGTTTTCGTCGTGCAGCTGCTGCTCGTCTACCGTTATCTGCAGGTCCTCGCCGAGGAGGCGCTCTCCATGCGGCGCGCCCGCGATGCCCGCAGCTTCGGCCGCCGGAGCTATCCGCTGCGGGTGTGGGGCCGGATGATCGGGCAGCTGCTGATCCGCACCTTCGAACGCTCCGTCCGCATCGGGCGGGCCATGTCGGCGCGCGGATTCACGGGCCGCATGCCCGGCGATCCGCTGCCGGCGGCGCCCTGGATGCGCGGCGACACGCTTTTTCTCGCCGGGTGGAGCGCGGCGCTGCTCCTGCTGCGCCTGCTGCAGCCCGCCGAGAGCCTCACCTCTCTTTTCCGAACGATGCCATGAGCCACCACTACCTGCTTTTCGACGATGTGCATTACCGATACCCCGGGGGCCGCGAGGCGCTGCGGGGCGTTTCGATGCGGATCGGCCACGGCGAGAAAGTCGCCCTGGTCGGGGCCAACGGGGCCGGGAAATCGACGCTGCTGCTGCACACCGACGGGCTGCTGCTCCCCTCGTCCGGGCGGGTCGTGGTGGGCGGAATCGAACTCACGCCCCGCACCGTGCGCACCGTGCGCCAGTCGGTGGGGCTGGTCTTCCAGAACTCCGACGATCAGCTCTTCATGCCTTCGGTGGGCGAGGACGTGGCTTTCGGTCCGGCGAACATGCGTCTGGAGCCCGGCGAGATCGAGCGGCGCGTGGTGGCGGCGCTCGAAGCCGTCGATGCGCTCCACCTGCGCAATGCGTCGCCTTTCCGCCTTTCGGGCGGCGAGAAGAAGCGCGCGGCGATCGCCACCGTGCTGGCCATGGAGCCGTCGGTGCTGGTGCTCGACGAACCCACCGCCGGGCTCGACCCCCGAGCCCGCCGACGGATCATCGGGCTGCTCCGACGATTCGGGCATACGACCCTCCTGGCGACGCACGACATGGAACTGGTGGCCGAACTGTGTCCCCGCACGGTCGTTCTCGACGGCGGGCGGATCGCGGCCGACGCTCCCACCGACCGCATCTTCGCCGACGGGGAGCTGCTCCGCCGGTGCGGCCTCGAAGTGCCGTGCCCGGTTCCGGCCGCCGTGCGCTGAGCGGATCAGTCGCGGCGCACCTCCGGCCGTGCGGCGCCGGGACGCCGCGGCAGAATGCGCCGTCCCGCGAGGACGGTGACCGCCGCCCCGGCCAGCTGCACGACGATCGTTGCGGCCAGCACCAGGTCGGCGCCGCCCCACCGCAGCAACATCGGGATGAAGAGCACGCCGATGACGGCCCCCGTCTTTCCGCAGGCGGCGGCCACTCCCGCTCCGGCGCCCCGTTCGGCCACGGAGTAGATTTGCGGCGGGATGATGAAGGTCACCAGATGGGGCCCGGCGTTGAGAAAGAGTTCGAAGATCATGAATCCGGCCAGCGACACCCACACCGGAGCGTGGAGCGCATAGGCTGCGAGCAGGATGCCCAGTCCTGCGGCGCAGAGGAGGAATCCCCAGGTCTGCATGCGGACGTGGTCCCAGCGGTTGACCGCCGCGAGCCCCATGACGAATCCGGGCAGGATCGCCAGATTGATCCAGGTGGTGAACCGCACCGATTCGGTGATGCGGTCGAAGGGGGCGTCCGAGGCGTGCCCGAGCCCCAGGGCCATGATGAGCACGGGCAGGAATACCCCGATTCCGTATACGCCCAGCCCCTCGCAGGCCCACGGCACCCCGCTGAAGACCACGCGGCGGATGTGCCGGCGGCTGAACAGGTCGAGCCACGAGAGCTGCTGCGCCGCATCCGCTGCGGGGTGCCCCGCCCCTTCGCCCATGTCGACGTCGGAGCCCAGAAAGAATCTGACGGCCTTTTCGGCTTCGTCCCGGCGTCCGCGGGCGAGCAGCCATCCGGGACTTTGCGCGAAGCGGGTGCGGCAGAGCAGCATGATCGTCGCCAGCACCGAGATGAGCAGCAGCAGCCGGTTCCATGCGTGAGGGTCGTTCCAGCTGCGCAGCAGCAGAAAGCAGGCGCCTGCGATGACGATGTTGCCTGCCGACGAGGAGGCTTTGGCCACGCCGACCATGAAGAGTTTCCAGCGGCGGGGCATGATCTCGGAGATGTAGTCCGAATCGAGGCTGTACCCGCCTCCGATGCCCAGCCCCATGATGAAAAGGCCCGTCACGAGCCCCGGCAGGGAGTCCGAAGCGTAGGCCAGCAGCGACGCGGCCAGCACCAGAGCCGGGCAGAGCCTGAAGAAGAACAGGTATCCTTTGCGGTCGCTCCAGGCGCCGAAGAGCAGCGAGCCGACGGTGATGCCCACCAGGCTCGTGGCGGCGACGGCGCCCTGCTGGAGCGGGCCGAGCTCGGGATGGCGTACGAGCTGGATCATGGGCAGCACGACACCCACGAGCGTCGAGAGACCCGCTCCGGTGACCTGCCCCAGCGAGGCGATGACCAGCACCCGGTAGTGCCCCCACCGCAGCGGCATCGTCTCCATGTCGACCCGACCCGACGGCGAGCTTCCGGTATGCGCCGCCCGCCACCGCTCCCAGCGGTCGAGCACCCAGAGCAGGCCGATGCCCACGCCCACGCCGGCGGCCGATTCGAAGAAGCGCAGCAGGCAGTTCTCCAGCGGCGAGACGCCGGGGTTCATCTGTGCGACGAGCAGGATGATCAGGAGCGTGATGGTCGATATGCGGTCGTTCTTGTAGATGCCCAGCAGCATGCTCACCATCTCCAGCACGAAGACCGAGGCGAGCATGCCGGCGATCGAGAATTTCCAGACGCTCAGATAGGCGTAGGCGAGCATCGCACCGAGAAAGGTGCCCAGCACGCGGATCCATCCCGTGCGGAGCGCCGCCCTGTAGTCGCGGGGTTGCAGCACGACCACCAGCGACGTGCAGGAGAGCATGGCGCCCATCCAGCGCGAGGCGCCGTGGACCGATCCGGTGACGTAGATGCCGACCAGATAGGCGATCAGTACGCCGATGCAGGTGACCAGCGACACGGAGGGATGCATGCGTCCGACGGCCGTGTGCAGCTTTTGCAGGAGCCGCTGCACGGGATTGGAAGAAGGATTGTTCATTGGAGTGCGGATTTTGTGCCCTCCGACGCAAGAAACGGGCCGAAACGGCCGGCCGTCAGCCGGTTGTGCGGCCGGTGCGGAGGTGTTCCCTGCGGACCGGGCGGTGCGGCGGCCGGACGCATCCGCTCCTGCGTTCGGGAGTGCCCGGCGCTGCGGAACGGTATTTGGAGGCACCGGGCGCGGGGGCCGCGGCGGCGGACGGATGCGTTCCGGCGCCGGGTGGCTGTCCCGCCGTTGTCATTTCTGGTGCAAGTCATGAAGTCCGGATTCCTTTTCGTGCCGCTCTGTGCGGCGCTGATCCTCTGCCTTTCCTCCGGCCCGGCCCGTGCGCATTCGGGCAAGGCCCGTTTCCATGCGATCGTCGACACGGACGGCGCTCCCGACGACCTGCGGGCGCTCTGCATGCTGCTGGGCAACCGCGAAGTCGAGGTGCTGGCCGTCGTGACTTCGGAGGGCGCGCTGCCGCCCGGCGAAACGGCGCGGCGCGTGGCGGCGCTGCTCGGGGAGTTCCGCCACGAAGGGATTCCCGTGGGGGCCGGACGTGCGGTCGGCGGACCGGCTCCGGCGTGGCGCGCGCATGCGCGGAGGGTCGGCTGGGGCGACACGACCGCCGTCGCCGATCGGTTTCCCTCCGCCGCGGAGGTGGCGGCCCGGGCCCTCGGGAACGAGGAGGAGCCGGTCGTCTACCTCGCCTTGGGCGCTCTGACCAATCTGGCCGACCTGTCGGATTCGGCTCCCTCGCTCGCCGGACGCATCGACCGGGTGATCTGGTACGACGACTCCTCCGACACGCTTCCGGGAGCCAATTTCCGGGCGGATTCCGCCGCGGCCCGCCGGGTGTTGGCGGGCGGTCTGCGGGTCGATGTCGTTGCGGCCGATCCGAAGCGGCCGGTGTGCGTGACGCAGCCGCTGCTCGATTCGATGGCGGCCGTGCCGACCCCCTATGCGCGGAAGATCGCCGACATCTACCGCCGGGAGCCTCTGGCGGGGACGATCGGTTCGCGGCATGCCGGATTGTGGGACGATCTGGTCGTGGTGCGGCTCTTCGCACCCGGGCTTTTCGCCTGCCGCGATGCGGGCGGCGGGGCCCGCATCTGCACGCTGGCGGACGGGGAGGCCGTGCGGCAGGTGCCCCGGACGATTCTCGGTGTGCTGCGCGGCCGCACGGACAGCGAGAGCCGCGTGTTCTACGGATTTCCGCTTGCCGGAAGCTGCTATGCGGCCGACGTCGCGCCGATCGTCGGCGAGGCGGTCGCGCGCCATGGGGCCAGCGAATGGCGGGCCGGGGTGCTGACCAACGAACTCCACGGCCATCTGGGCATCTATGCGACCGTCGGCGTGAAGATGGGCATCCGGGCCCGCGAGTGGTTCGCCATCGGGGTCGACGACCTGCATGTGACCAGTCTGGCCGGCTCGCAGCCTCCGGTCAGCTGCATGAACGACGGTTTGCAGGTGGCTACCGGAGCCACCGTCGGCCACGGACTTTTCGCCGTCGAGGAGGTCTCCCCGCCGCGTCCCGAAGCCTTGTTCCGCTTCCGCGGCCGGACGATCCGGCTGACGCTCAAGCCCGAGTACGCCCGCCGCATCCGCGACGACGTGCGCCGGGGCGTCGAGCTTTACGGCAACCTGACCGAGGCCTACTGGCAGTATGTCCGCGCGCTGGCCCTGCGTTACTGGGTCGAGTTCGACCGCCACGAGATGTTCGATCTGCGGGTCGAACCCTGACCCCCTCTTTCTGCCTCCCTGCCTTCCTCTTCGCCGATCACCTGCCCCCCCCCTCTCTTCCTACCCTCTTCCTACCCTCTTCCTACCCTCTCTCCTCCTCCCCCGTCCCCTGCTTGCCAACCTCTTCTGTATCTGTCCTGCCTGCCTCTCTCTTTGCCGACCGCCTGCCTACTCCTGCCCTCTCCTGCCCTCTCCTGCCCTCT
>USCH01000008.1 GCA_900553175.1 uncultured Alistipes sp.
CCGGTGTATATCACCGGGGGCTAATACTCCAAAAATTTTCTTCAGGATTGCCTCAAAAAAAAATCGGATGACGAGTAATAAGAGGCGGATTGTCAATGATTTAAACACATAATTTAACATAATGCCGGTATTACACCAAATATAATATACGGCCCAACCTCCCTTGTTTTATTGATCGTGTCGCTTCACGACTTTTATTTATAACAAAAGACCCGGTGATAAACACCGGGCCTAATCGTCATTTAGGACCGAACAACAAGTAGTCCTTACTCGGGCTTGCACTGGTCGTGCAAGCTATCCCGAGTGACGGCCGAACTGCCTGCGGAACGAGTCGTCAACCAAGCGATCAACAAACCAACGGGGCCAAGACAGAAAAACGCAAGAACGCGAATCCATACTATGAGCTTCAGTCGTGATTTGAGCTTCGGTCAAACGCGAATGAATTTCCAAATCTTAAAACTAAGATAACGAACCATCATTCCAACAAAACGCTCCCTGTTTTTTTGCGTGGCTTGCACAACGTTCGGAGACTCATTCAGAACGGTTTTCTTCGAGACGGAAAAATTCGCAAGCAAGTCGGCTGTTATTCGGAACAAAGTCTGCGGCCAGCACCCGAGTAAAGACGGCATGCGAAATTTCAGCGTTTACCGCCCACCATACCGATTCATATCCGTAAGAAATGAGGCTGCGGAGAAGAATGGAACTTTGAGAAAAGTATTATCTTTGCACGTATGTTAGCGTGCAGTTCAGGAATCGGTCCGGCCCGAGACAGCGGAACCGTGCGAGAACCGCAGGGAGAGCCTCTGAATGCTTTCGGAACGGCTTGCTCCCGCACAAGAGGCAACCGCCGGAACCAAAGAGAACGAAGAATCGGCAAGTTCAGCAGGAGCCCGGCCGCAGAAGCGGGGAAAAACCGGAGGGACGACGACTTCGCAGAAGCCGACCGCTGCCGAAACAGAAGAGTTCCGGGAGCTTTTCCCCACAGGAGCCAAGCGCCGGTAAAGGACAGAACGGCACCGAAACCTGCCGGGACGAAAGGAACCGAAAAATCGGCAGGTTCAGCAGAAGCCCGGCCGCAGAAGCGGGGAAACCTGGATGGACAACAACCTTGCAGGAGCCGACAGCAGGCAATGGAGAGAACCGGAGGGACCGATGCTTACAGAAGCCCGGCCGCAGGAAACGGAGAAACCCGAAAGGACGACGACTTTGCAGGAGCCGACAGCAGCAATGGGGAGAACCGGAAGAACCGATGACCTTGCAGAAGCAGACTGCCGAAACGAAAAGACCGGATTGCCCGGGAGAGGCACTACCCTACCGGTCAGCCGGAAACACACGGGACACACGGGACACACGGAACGCACGGAACGCACGGAACCACACCGAAAAAAACGACCATTCATGCACAGAATCCTCCTTCTTACTCTGGCAGCGCTGCTTTCGTGCGCCTGCGCAGAACCGAATCGAAACGACGCGGAAACGAAGCTATATGTCTCGATTCTCCCGCTCAAGGGCCTCGTAAGCGACATCGTGGGGCCCGATTTCGAGATCGGCGTGCTCGTCCCGCCCGGCACGGGCCCCGAAACATTCGAGCCTACGCCCCGGCAATTCGCCGAACTCAACCGCGCCCGGATGATCTTTCAGATCGGATGGCTCGATTTCGAACAAACGCTGCTCGCGAAGATCGAAGACCGCGGAAAAATCGTCTCGCTCAACCGCGGCATAGAACCCGTCGCAGGAAGCTGCTCGCACGTCAGCCACCCCACGGCGGAGACGAAGTGCACGCACGGAGACGGCGGACACCGACATGTCCACGCCCACGGTGTCGATCCGCATCTGTGGACCTCGCCCAAAGAGTTGCAGCGGATGGCGGCGAACGCCTACGAAGCCATACACGCCGCCTGGCCCGATTCGGCGCGGTATACGCAGAACTACGAACGGCTCCGGGAAAAACTCGAACAGCTCGACCGCCGCACGGCCGAAAAGATCGCCCGCAGCGGGGTGCGCAGCTTCATCATCTACCACCCCGCCCTCTCCTACTACGCCCGCGACTACGCCCTGCGGCAGGTGGCCATCGAAACGGACGGCAAAGAGCCGTCGATGCGCCGGCTGGGCGAGATCATCCGCGACGCCCGAGAGGAGGGAATCCGCAAAATCCTGTATCAGAGCCAGTATCCGGCGTCGACGGTCGAAACGCTGGCCCGGGACCTCGGAGCCGAAGCCGTCGCGATCGATCCGCTGCGGGAAGACGCACCCGCCAACATCGACTCGATAACCGACATCATCACAAACCAATGAATCTGGTCACCCTGCGCGACGCCGGTGTCGCTTACGACGGTTACGAAGCCCTGGAACACGTCGACCTCCAGATTGCCGACCGGGATTTTCTGGGGGTGATCGGCCCCAACGGAGGCGGCAAAACCACCCTCGTGAAGGCCATTCTGGGCACCGTTCCCCACACGGGCTGCATCGAGTATGCTCCCGAACTGTTCCGCGGCAGGGAGCGGTTGATCGGGTACATGCCCCAGATTTCGGATTTCGACCGGGCATTCCCCATCTCGCTGCTCGAAACGGTGCTGTCGGGTCTTCAGGGACGGCGCGGATTCTTCGCCCGATATGGGGCCGAGGACCGGAAAAAGGCGATGCGTCTGCTCGACGAGGCAGGCATCGGCGGGCTGGCGAAATGCCCGATCGGCGAAGTGTCGGGCGGACAGATGCAACGCGCCCTGCTGTGCCGGGCGGTGATTTCGGATCCGCGCCTGCTCATTCTGGACGAGCCTACCAATTTCGTGGACAACCGGTTCGAAAAGGAGCTCTACCGCATGCTCCGCGAACTGAACGAACGCATGGCGATCGTGATGGTCTCGCACGATCTGGGCACCATATCGAGCGTGGTGAAAGAGATCGTATGCGTCAACCGACGCGTACACCGCCACCACTCCAACAAGCTGACCGAGGAACAGTTACGCAATTACGACTGTCCGATTCAGGTGCTGTCGCACGGAGCGGTCCCCCACACCGTGCTGGAACATCATCCGGGCGACGGCTGCTGCGATCACGAATAGCGAGGAGAGGCAAACGGGGCGAATCGAGGCTGGGCCGGATTGAGCCGGAGCGCAGCGGATCGGGCCGGGTCGAAGCCGGGACGGACAGAATGAACCGCGCGGATCGGATCGGGTCGAAGCCGGGACGGACAGAATGAACCGCGCGGATCGGATCGGGTCGAAGCCGGGACGGACAAAATGAACCGCGCGGATCGGATCGGGTCGAAGCCGGGACGGACAAAATGAACCGCGCGGATCGGGCCGGGTCAAAGCCGGGGCCGAGCAAGGCAAGACAAGACAAGGCCGGCAAGACAAGGCAAGGCCGGCCGGGGAAAGACAGGACCGAACCGGAGAAAGTCGGACCAGAAAAGACCGGGAAAAGACAGGGCCGAGCCGGAGAAAGTCGGACCAGAAAAGGCCGGGAAAAGTCGGGTCGGACCGAAAAGGTCGGAAGGCTGAAAAAAAACCGGCTCCTTTGGCAAACCGCCCGGAAGCCGGACAAAAGCAGGCGGAGCGCCCCTCGTCGAGAAGCGCTCCGCCGGATTATTCGGTAAGGCGGACTACCCTACTTTGCCTCGTTGATCTTGCTCAACTTTTCGAAAAGCTCGTCGAACGCCTCGTCCATCTGCCGGCGCAAAGCCACATAGTGCTTGCGAACGAGCGATGCATTGTGCGGCTCCGACGGATTCATCGCCTTGACGAACAGATCGTTGCGCAGAGCGACCGCCTCCTGCATCAATGCGAAAATCTCCTTCTCCTTCGAAGGCTGGAAGCAGATAGCCATATCGCAATCGAAAACCACCTCCTCAAGACGGTAGTCGATCTCCTTTTTCAGCTCTCTCAAATTTGCCATATCGTATGATATTTAATTTTTTGCTCCGACAAAGATAACGATTCCTTTCGGATTAGCAAACATTTTTTTCTTCGGAGACGGCCGTTTTCCGGCATGGCCGGAAATCCGCACCCCGCGAGGGCAAAAAATTCGCCCCGGCCGCAACGAATTGCGGCAGAGGCGAAAGGGGCAGAGGCTGCGGTGCGGCACCCGCTCGTCGGGAGCAGGCTCGTCGTCCTACATTCTGCCCATCCGGCGGGCCGCCTTGCCAGCGGCCTTGTCGGCTTTGCGGGCCGCTTTGGCCTCCTTTTTGGCGATCTTGCGGGCCGCTTTCATCTCCTCGCGGGCAATCCGGTCGGCACCGTGGACCTCGTGGCGGGCATAGCGATGAGCCACACGGGCATCATGAGCCGCATCGTGCACCGCACGGTGACGGTCGGCATCGGGATCGGGCATCTCGACGATGATTCCCGTGATCCCCTCCTCGACCACCGTATCGCAGCAGCACGGAGCGCAGGGTTCCGGCTCGGGAGCGCACACCGGTTCGGGTGCGGGACGGGGAATCTTCGTGCGGACCACCACCACATCGCCGGCACCGTAGTCGATCGTCATCTCGACGCGGCGCAGCGGCGGCAGAATCTCGCGGACCATATAACTCCATGCGGCAGGCATCTTCTTCAGCTCCGCCTCCTTGGCTTCGGGAGTCCGGCGGCTGTCGATGATCTCCAGCACGGCCTGACGGTCGGGCATGGAGGATCGGGCCACCAACTGACGGCACATCTCCCAATCCTCGGCCACCGACGAAACATCGACCTTGTAGCGTTTGGAGAAGTCGTACTTGCGGTCGACGTAACTCCTGAAATTCTGCGCACGGTTTTTGGCCAGACGCTCGTTGAACGCAACGGGGCCATCGGGCGACGAATAACCCGTGATGTCGACCTTCTCGACCCGCAGGAGCGAATCGGCCATGAGCTTCTGCACGAACGCATCGAGGTCGCCCAGCTCGGCGCCGTTGCCGGCGAGGGCGGCATTGAGCGTCGAAAGGTTGATGAGGTAGCGCACCGAATACCGGGAATCGGACTGGCGTTTCACGAAGTATCGGCGGACGATGTAGTCGCCGTCGGCGGTTTCCGACAGCATCACGGAATCGGCAGCGGACGCCGGTGCCGCACTCCTGGGCTGGGCCGTAGCTCCGGCAGCGGCACACAACGCAAGAGAGAGAGCGAATGTGGTAAAGGTTGTTTTCACGCTAAAATAGTGTTGGTTCATGCTGTCCGCATCGTTCGCAAGATTCGTACCACAAAGAGCGGAGGAGCAGGAAAACCCGGACAGGGTGCGTCGGAGAGCAAAAACGCGCGAAGACGGGCGCCGTTCCGGCGGAAAGTGGCCGCGGCCGCTTGCGCGGGCTTCCGACTTTTCGTATCTTCGTCCCGTCGAAACCGCCCGCAAAGGGATCCGCCCATGAAGATGAACCGCGAAATCATGCGCATCGCGCTGCCCAACATCGTCTCGAACATCACCGTGCCTCTGATGGGTATCGTCTCGACGGCCATAGCGGGCCATTGGGGCTCGGATTCGGCGGCGACGATCGGAGCGCTGGCCATCGGCGTGTCGATCTTCAACTTCATCTACTGGAACTGCTCGTTCGTGCGCATGGGCACGAGCGGACTGACGGCCCAGGCATACGGTGCGGGCGACATGCGCGAATGCACCGACATGCTGGCCCGGGCGCTGGTCGTGGCGGCGGCGATGGGTCTTTTGATGGTGGTGCTGCAATGGCCTGTGGGCGAACTGGCGCTCTGGGCCATGAACGGCAGCGAAATGACCCGCGACTACTTCTACGCCCGCATCTGGGCCGTGCCGGCCGGCATCCTGCTCTTCGGATTCAACGGCTGGTTCACCGGAATGCAGAACGCCGTGATCCCGATGTGCACGGCCATCGCCGTCAACGCGGTGCATATGCTGTGCAGCCTCTGGTTCGCATTCGGACTGGACATGGGGATCGTCGGCATCGCCTACGCCTCGGTGCTGGCACAATGGTGCGGCGTGGGGCTCTCGGCGGTGCTGCTCGCATGGAAATACGGCCGCATGCTGACGGCCATCGACTGGCGCGAAGTGCTCGACCTCGGTCCGCTGAAGACCTTCTTCGTCATCAACCGCGACATCATGCTGCGCACGCTCTGCATCGTGGCGGTCTACACCTTTTTCACGGGGGCCTCGGCCCGCATGGAAGACCCGGCGCTGCTGGCCGTGAACACGCTGCTGCTGCAACTCTTCACGCTCTTCTCCTACATGAACGACGGCTTCGCCTTCGCGGCCGAAGCCCTCACCGGCCGCTTCATCGGCGCGCGCGACGCACGATCGCTCCGCACCTGCATGCGGCGCTGCATCTTCTGGGGAACGTTGGTCTCGGTGGCGTTCGTGGGCATCTATCTGGCGGGATGGCGCGAACTGGTGGGGCTCTTCGTCGACCGCACTGCCCCCGACGCCGAACGGATCGTCGCGCTGGCGGGCCGCTACATCGGCTGGATCATCGTCATCCCGATCGCCAGCGCCATGCCCTTCATCATGGACGGCATCATGGTGGGAGCCACCCAGACACGCGTGATGCGCAACTCGATGTTTCTGGCGACGGCGGCCTACTTCGGCATCTACTACGCCGGCTATCCGCTGATCGGCAACAACGCTTTGTGGCTGGCTTTCATGCTCTACATGTTCCTGCGCGGAGTGCTGCAATTCTTCATGACACAGCGTCTGAAGACGATCGAATGCAAGGCGGAATGATTCCGCTTCACCCGGCCTCCCGGAGCCTATAGAACACCAGCACGGGGTTGGAATCCTCGCCGAGAGTGCGCAGAAGAGGATTATCGGTGCCGTCACGACAGATCATCGGCACGACGAAACCCGGAATCGTCGCCACGAACTCGTCGCGCCAGGAGGTGCGAAGGGTCTGGAACGCCACGTCGGCCAGAGCCGCATCGCCCGAGCGGACCGAATTCAGAACCGGGAGCACCTCTCCGCTGCATTCCGAACGGACGAAGAGCAGGTTTTCCTGCTCGGGAGGCACGGAGACACGAAAGAAAAGAAAGCGTTCGCCCGGAATGAAATCGCCCCAGAAAAGCGGTACCCGCCCGCCCAACTCCCTGATTTCTCGATCGGAGAGCGCATCGGGCTCGGGACGCGCCGCACCCAGCCGGGAAAGGTCGAGGCGGTAGAGCGGCAGCAGCGTCTCCCCGTCGGTGCGATAGATCGTATCGCACAAAACGGGATGGATCAGGCACGATTCGCCGCAACGCCGAACGGACGGGGCCGTATACCCCGCTTCCCGATGTTCGGTCCGGCACGGCAGAGCGCTCCGCCGAATGCGGAAATCCCCGTCCATGAAAAAAAGCAGATCGCCCGCATCGCTCCGTTCCCGAAAAAACGGATCGTGCCGGGCGGTATAACCGTCGGCATAACCGATCGCCGCATCGGGCCCGAGAAACTCGAGGCCCGAAAAAGGGAACGGGATGGCGGCGGTGCGGAGGAAATGTCCGTCGAGGTCGTAGAAGAGCGCCTTGCGGGCATGGGCGTCGACAAGGGCGAGTTGCGGAGTGCGGCCCGGGACCAGCGCGACATGGTCGAGCGAAGCATACTCCTGCGGCCCGCGGCCCCAGGCGGCGATCTCGGCGCAGAGCCGTCCGTCGCGATCGAAAACGAAGACGGCGCGGGCCCGCTGCCGGTCGACGACGATGATCCGTTCGTCGGTCAGAAGAAGCTGGTCGATCTCGCCCACAGGCTGCCGGGTGTCGCCGAGCGGCACATAGCGGTAGTCGGCGATCAGGTCGGCGGGCGCAACGCCGCCGCTCCGCTCGGGCCGGAGCACGACGGGGGCTTCGGCTTCGCAACCGGAAGGCCGCGGCCCGCCGCAGGAGGCAGCCAGAAGCAGAAGTGCGGCAAAAAGGTCGTTTTTCATGGGAACAGTCGGAAGCAGACGGGGAGAGTCGGAGCCGGGAGGAGAGAGCCGGAGCCGGACGGCATCGGAAGCGGGCAGGGAGGCGCGGAATGAAGAAACGGCCCCGAACGGGATTCGTCCGGGGCCGTTCGAAAATTCGGCACGGCCGCTACAACTCGCCCTTGGCCTGCTTGTAAAGGGTGTTATAGGTGTTGTACTTGTCGATCATGCCCTCCTCGTCGCGCAGACGGAAGCAGAGCTGCTTGAGGAATTCGAGCGTGTCGACATCCTGAGGCTTGAGGCGGTAAGCCTTCTCGAACCAGGGCACGGCAGCCAGGTAAACCTGGTTGACAGCGGCCAGATCGGCATCGAAAGCGGCCTGGCTGGTATACTGCTTCTCGTTCATCTCCTTGTTCATCGCATCGCCCTTGACCGTATAGAAGACGCCCAGATAGTAGTTGCCGTCGAAGAAATCGGGCTGCAGCTCGACGATCTTCGCGAACGAAGCGATGCTCTCGTCGTAGTTCTTCAGGGCATAGAAGATACGGCCGCGGCCGAACCACAGGTCGATGTTCTCGGGATTGTCGGCGATGGCGGCGTCGATGAGCGTGATGAGGTCGGCGGGATCGCCCACACCCTCTTCGGTGGTGTAAAGCTGCATCAGACCGTCGAGAATGCGCTCGTTCTTGGGGAACTTGCCGATGCCGGCCAGCAGCGCATCCTTGGCCTTGAAGACGAAGGAGGGATCGGCAGCCTTCTGGCCGTAGTAGCAGTGGAAGAGGTAATAGTAGATGTTGCCCTCCTCGTCGGCATAGCCCTTTTCGAGCGCATCGGCCAAATAACCGGCACCCAGCACGTAGGAGCGGGGATCGTTCGCCCCGTCGATCGTGCGCAGATAACCGGCGTAGTAGAGCAGCATGGGATCGGCATCGCCGCAGGCAGGGGTCGACTGGGCCTCGTAAGCTTTGATGTAGGCATCGGCAGCCGTGGCGTATTCGCCCAGATCGAGGTTCGTGTTGCCGACCTGCGAGCAGAAGTCGCCGATCTGACGGAGACCCAGCTTCACCTTCTCGGCCTGCTTGGGATCGAGCTCATAGGCTTTGTTGTAAGACTCGACGGCCTTGTCGACCGCATCGGCATACACCCATTTGGTCTGCTTCCAGGTCATCACCTTGCCGTCCTTGACGTAAGCGGTGAAATAGGGATACTCCATCGTTTCGTAAGCCACCCCGTTCGCCTCGGCCGAACCCGTCGAAAGAGGCTCGCCGACGGCCAGCTTGAGCATGGCGGCATCCATGCCGGCAAAGAGATTCTTCGTCGGCTCGACGGCGGCATCGTAGTAGGCCTTGGCCCGGTTGAGCCACGTCGCAGCCTTGGTGTTCTTCTTGGCATCGGCGATGTCGGCGTCGCACTTTTCGATCTTCGACAGCAGAGCCGACTCATTCACTTTCTGGGCCTGCACGGCGGGAACTGCCACGAGGAGCGCCGCGAAAGCCGTCAAAATCGTTTTTTTCATAATCACTCGGTATTTTAGGTTTTTCAATTCGTCACTCGGCGGACGGCTCTTCCGGAGCCGCGCCCGCAGGGCCGGCTGCAATCTCTCCGCCATTCTCGGTCTCCGGCGCATCCTCCTCGGCGGCAGGCACGGCCATGACCGAAGCAATGGCGTCGCCCTCACGCAGGTTGATAATCCTCACGCCCTGGGTGGCGCGGCCCGCCAGACGGATCTGCCCCACCGACGTGCGGATCGTCAGACCCGAACGGTTGATGATCATCAGGTCGTTGTCGTCGGTCACGGACTGGATCGATATGAGTTTGCCGGTCTTTTCGGTGATGTTGATCGTCTTGACGCCCTTGCCGCCGCGGTTGGTCACGCGGTATTCGTCGAGATCGGTCCGTTTGCCGTAGCCGTTCTCGCTCAGAACCAGCACGTCGCGCTTCTCGTCGGGTTCGATGCAGATCATGCCGACCACCTCGTCGCCCTCGTCGAGCGAAATGCCGCGCACACCGGCGCCGACACGGCCGATGGGACGCACCGTGGATTCGTTGAAGCGGATGGCCTTGCCTTCGCGGGCGGCGATCATCACCTCGGCGCGGCCGCTGGTGAGCTTGGCTTCGATGAGCTGGTCGCCCTCGCGGATGACGATGGCGTTGACACCGTTCTGACGCGGACGCGAATAGGCCTCGAGCTTGGTTTTCTTGATCGTGCCCTGCTTGGTGCACATGATGATGTAGTTGCTGTCGACGTACTCCGGATCGTTGAGCCGCTTGACGTTGATGTAGGCGCGCACCTTATCGTCGGGTTCGATCTGGATGACGTTCTGGATGGCGCGGCCCTTCGAAGAACGCGCGCCCTCGGGTATCTCGTAGACCTTGAGCCAGTAGCAGCGGCCCTTCTCGGTGAAGAAGAGCATGGTGTTGTGCATCGAGGCCACGTAGATGTGTTCGATGAAGTCCTCGTCGCGCGTGGCGCTGCCCTTGACGCCCACGCCGCCGCGGTGCTGCGTGCGGTATTCGGCCAGCGGCGTGCGCTTGATGTAGCCCATGTGCGATATGGTGATGACCATGTCGTCGTCGGCATAGAAGTCCTCGGGGTTGAACTCCTCCGAAGCGTAGACGATCTCGGAGCGGCGCTCGTCGCCGTATTTCTCCTTTATTTCGAGGAGCTCCTCCTTGATGATCCGCATTTGCAGCGACTCGTTCTCGAGCACCTCCTGCAAATGGGCGATGAGCTTCATCAGCTCGTCGCGCTCGGCCACGAGCTTGCCGTGCTCCAGTCCCGTGAGGGCGCGCAGGCGCATCTCGATGATGGCCGCAGCCTGAAGCTCCGAAAGATCGAAGCGGGCGATCATGGTCTGCTTCGCCTCGTCGGGCGTTTTGGACGAACGGATGATGCGGACGATCTCGTCGATGTTGTCCTGGGCGATCAAAAGACCCAGCACGATGTGCAGCCGCTCCTCGGCCTTGCGCTTGTCGTAGCGCGCCCGGCGCACGACTACGTCGTGGCGGTGGTCGACGAAGTGGCGGATCAGGTCGCGCATCGGAAGCAGCTGCGGCCGCCCGTTCACCAGAGCGATGTTGTTGACGGCGAACGAGGTTTGCAGCGGCGTATTCTTGAACAGGGTGTTCTGCACGACGCTGGCCACGGCGTCCTGCTTCAGGATGATGATGATGCGCAGGCCGTTGCGGTCGGACTCGTCGTTGATGTAGGAGATGCCCTCGATCTTCTTCTCGTTGATCATGTCGGCGATCTTCTTGATCATCTCCGCCTTGTTGACCATATAGGGGATTTCGGTCACGACGATGCACTCGCGGCCCGAAGGCGTATGCTCGATTTCGGTACGGGCGCGCATGACCACGCGGCCGCGGCCCGTGAGCATGGCCTCGCGGACGCCTTCGTAGCCGTAGATGATGCCGCCCGTGGGGAAGTCGGGACCCTTGACGTAGTGCAGGAGCTCCTCGCCCGTGATTTCGGGATTGTCGACATAGGCGCAGCAGGCGTCGACCACCTCCGAGAGGTTGTGCGGAGCCATGTTGGTGGCCATGCCGACGGCGATGCCGCTGGCGCCGTTGACGATCAGCAAAGGAATCTTCGTGGGCAGAACCGTAGGCTCGGGGATCGTATCGTCGAAGTTGAGCGTCCAGTCGACGGTCTCCTTGTCGATGTCGGCCATCACCTCGTCGGTGATCTTCTTCATGCGGGCCTCGGTGTAACGCATGGCTGCGGGCGAGTCGCCGTCCATCGAACCGAAGTTGCCCTGGCCGTCGACCAGCGGATAGCGCATCGACCACTCCTGGGCCAGACGCACCATGGCGTCGTAGACCGACAAGTCGCCGTGGGGGTGGAACTTACCCAGCACGTCGCCGACGATACGCGCCGACTTACGGGTGGGTTTGTCGGAGTAGAGGTTCAGCTCGGCGCTCATATCGTAGAGGATGCGCCGGTGCACGGGCTTCAGACCGTCGCGCACGTCGGGCAGGGCGCGGGAGACGATGACCGACATCGAATAGTCGATGTAGGCGGACTTCATCTGCTCCTCGATATTGATGGGGATGATCCGCCCCACCAGGCCGGCGTTCTTTTCTTCTTCTGTCAGCATGTTGTCTTCAGAAATTTCAAACCAATTAACGAACAAAATTACGATTTATTTTCGATCTGAGCAATTTTCGCCGACGAAATCGCACGGCGGACGGGCATATTTTTCCGAATGCGCCCCGTTGAAGGCCCTTTTCCGCCGATCTGAGGGCATAAAAAAATCGTCCCGACAGGGTGTCGGGGCGATCGGGGTCGGAACCAGGGACAAAAGGTCGGCAGCCGGCGGCGGAGGGGCGGGAGAAAGCGGAGAAAGGACGGAGTGCGGGCGGGAATGCAGACGGAGTATGGACGAGGATGCGGACGGGGTGTGGACGGGGTGCAGGCGGGAATGCGGGCGGGAATGCGAACAGGGGTGCGGGCGGGAATGCAGACGGGGATGCAGACGGGGTGCAGGCGGGGGTGCAGGCGGAAATGCAGACGGAGTATGGACGGGGATGCGGGCAGAGAAGAGGGCAGAACAAGGAGCGCGAAAGACAGGGAGAGGGCTGCGAAAAAGACGGGAGGGAGGGCAAATCGGGGCGCTCCTGCAAACAGAGAGAGCGGACGAAGAGGAGAGCGCAAAAGGCAGGGAGAGGGCTGCGAAAAAAGACGGGAGAGAGGGCAAATCGGGGCACTCCTGCGGGCAGAGGAGAGACGAAGAGGACAGAACAAGGAGCGCAAAAGGCAGGGAGAGGGCTGCGAAAAAAGACGGGAGGGAGGGCAAATCGGGGTGCTCCTGCGGGCAGAGGAGAAACAGAGAGAAGAGAGAGAAGAGAAAGGAGAGAGAATTGAGAACCGGAGGAAAGACGTGTCAGCGGAAATCGATCCATTCGTAGCCGGGATAGTCGGCTGCGTCGAAAGCCTGCACGGCGCCGCGCAGCGGCCCGATCCGCACGATCCGCACCTCGATCCGGTCGCCGTCGAAGTCGTAGGCGATCGAACGGGGCTGCAAGCCCTCCGTCGACAGAGCGAGCGTGATGCCGCCCGACGAAGCGGCGGCCGGCGAGGCGGGCACGAGCCGGACGACCGTCGTGCCGCCGCCCTCGGAAAGGAGCGATGCGGTATAGTCGCTGTTCAGGAAATCGAATGCATGGACGGGGTCGTCGAGGATGTTGCGGCCCGTCGTATCGGCCCGGTCGATGGTCACCTCACGGCGGCTGCGGTCGACCACGTAGCGGATGCCCCCCTCTGCGAAGACCTCGGAATCGTCCATCGTCAGGCGGTAGCGGCCGCCCTCGACGGCATAGTTTCCGGAGGCGCGGAACTCCCCGGCCGTCACCTCGAAATCGACCTCGTAGGCCTCCCGCGAACGGAACGACGCAGCAAGCGCCGCGACGGCCTCCGCAGCCCGGTCCTGCGCCGGCGCGGCAACGGGCAGCAGCGATGCGAAAAGAAAGAGCGGCAGGAGTAAACGTGTTTTCATGGCGGCGAAAGCGGAGGAACGGTCGGATCGAATGCAAGTCAGAACAGCCCCAGGTCCTGCAACCGGGCTTCGAGCGAGGGCAGGTCGTGGAAAAGGATGTCGCGCGGTTTGGCGCCCTGCTGGCGGCCGACGATGCCGGCCCGTTCGAGCTGCATCATGATGCGGCCCGCACGGTTGAAGCCCACCTCGTAGTTGCGCTGGATCATCGACGTGGAAATCTGACCGCCCGAGACGGCTTCGCGGGCGATCTCGGCGAAGAGCGAATCGTACTTCACGGGGGCCGACGACTCTTCGCTGCCCAATCCGCCCTCGCCCGATTCGGGCGTGTAGTCGGGCAGCGCATAGGGCGCCGTGTAGCCCTGCTGGCCGGCAATGTAATCGACGATGCGTTCGACCTCGCGCGTCTCGACCAGCGCGCACTGGATGCGCGTCAGCTCGCCGTCCTTCGAGAAAAGCATGTCGCCGCGGCCGATGAGCTGGTTGGCGCCGGGCTGGTCGATGATCGTCCGCGAGTCGATCATCTGCATGACGCGGAAAGCGATGCGGGCCGGAAAATTGGCCTTGATGCCGCCCGTAATGACCTTGACGTCGGGACGCTGCGTGGCGATGATAAGGTGGATGCCGATGGCGCGGGCTTTCTGGGCCAGGCGCATGACGGGACCCTCGACTTCGCGGGCCGTCATGATCAGGTCGGCGAACTCGTCGACCACCACCACGATGTAGGGCAGATAGCGGTGGCCGTGCTGGGGGTTGAGCCGCCGGGCCGTGAATTTGGCGTTGTACTCGGCGATGTTGCGCGCCCCGGCTTTCTTGCAGAGCTCCAGGCGATTGTCCATCTCCAGACAAAGCGCGTTGAGCGTATAGACCGCCTTCTTGGGGTCGGTGATGATCGCCTCCTCCTCGGACTCCATCTTGGCCAGGAAATGACGCTCGATCTTGGCGTAGAGCGAAAACTCGACCATCTTGGGGTCGATCATCACGAACTTGAGCTGCGCGGGGTGCTTGCGGTAGAGCAGCGAGGTGATGATGGCGTTCAGCCCCACCGATTTGCCCTGCCCCGTGGCTCCCGCGACGAGCAGGTGCGGCATCTTGGCCAGGTCGAAGACGTAGTTTTCGTTCTGGATCGTGCGGCCGATCACCACCGGAAGCTCGGCTTTCGATTCCTGGAAACGCAGCGACCGCACCGACGAATACATCGAGACGACCTGCTTGTCGCGGTTGGGCACCTCGATGCCGATGGTGCCCTTGCCGGGGATGGGGGCGATGATGCGGATACCCAATGCCTTGAGGCTCTGGGCGATGTCGTTTTCGAGGCCCTGGATTTTCGAAATCTTGACCCCCTGGGCCTGAACGATTTCGTAGAGCGTGACCGTCGGACCCACCGTGGCTTTGATGCGCCGGATGGGAATGCCGAAATACTTGAGCGTCTCCTCGATCCTGGACTTGTTCTCGTAGATCTCCTCGTCGCTCACCTCGGAATCGGACGGGTAGTCCTCGAGCAGCGTGACGGGCGGCTTGCGGTAGTTGACCAGGTCCTTGAGCGGATCGTAGCTCTCGGTGGAAATCGCCCGCTCGTCGACCAGACGCGCCTCGCGGGCCTCGACCGTGACCACCACGCCTTCGGAGGCCGGCGGCTGCGGCTCCCCGGCAAGAGCGGGAGGGGTTGCCGGCACAGGTTCCGATGAGGGTTCCGGTGCGGATGCGGCGGGCGGCACGGTGATCTCGGTGAAGGGGCCCTCCGAAAGGGGCTCTTCGCATCCGGCCGGGGCGGTCTGCGTCCCGCCGGCGAGGAGCGCATCGTCGCGGACCGCCGGAGCATCCAGCTCGACCAGCCCCCCGCGGCCCATCACCACACGCCCCGCAGGACGCGAGAGATCGACCTCGGTGAAGATTCCGTCGGAGGAATCGGCAGCCGGAATCGGCGTCGCAAGGGTCTCTGCGGGTGTCTCAGCGGCGGGAACTCGCTCCGAAAGATCTTCGGAGCGCACGCCGAGCGGTATTTCGAGGAAGGGATTTTCATCGTCGCCGGAGGTGTCGGCTGCCGGAGGATCGGGCATTCCGGCCGTCCGGCGGATCGTCACGGGAACCTCACCGGCATCGGAGGGCTGTGCGGCAGGAGCCTCCTCCGCCCCGGCCGGCGCATCGGGCTTCGGGGCGGATGCAGGCCCGGATGCGGGCTCCGGACGGACGGAACGGCGAATGGCTTCGGCAAGCGGAGAGTCGCCGTCGGCGGCATGGGGCGCCACTTTGCGGCGGACGCTCTCGACGATCCGTTCGCTGCGGTCCACCATGACATTGCCCGCCGTGTTGACCGTATTGATGAAATTGCGATTGATGAACACCCCCGTGAGAATCCAGCCGCCCAAGAGCAGGATGACCGTACCCACCACGCCGATGTGCATGCGCAGCAGAGCCGCGGTCCCGATGCCGAACGCCCCGCCCCACCCTGTCGAACAGATCAGGCTCCAACGGTCGCCGAAAACGAAACCGAGCGTCAGCGATCCGAGCAGAGTGACCAGCGAAAGCGACAGAATCGAATGGTTGAACAGCAGCGAACGCTGCCGGATGATGCGCACGCCGACCAGAACCGCCATGACGGGCACGAGCAGCCCGAAAAGGCCCAGCGACGAATCGACCAGCCAATAGCCCAGACGGGCACCGGTCCAGCCGCAGAGGTTTTCGGGTTCGACGCCCAGCATCGTCCGCTCCTCGTCGGAAAGCGCCAGACCGCTCTGGTCGGCGCTCCAGCTGAAAAACGAGAAAAAGAGCGACGCGGCGACGAAAATCCCTGCGAAGAGCAGGATAAGACCGCCGATCCATCGGGCGCTGTCCCGGCCGGAACGGTCGTTCTTCGGCCGGCTGCCGGGAGAGGTCGTCGTTTTTGCGGATGTCATGATGCGTGCGATTTACCGACGAAGGTACGAATTTTTTTCGGGATTCCGGCGGATTCGGCAGCTATTTCGACCGCTCCGGCCGAAGGGACATCCCCATCGCCTTCGTTTCCAGACGCAGACGATAGGATTCGTCGGCAAAAGTCAGGAAGTCGCAAACGGGACGGTGACCGTCCACGGCCCGCAGGCCCCAGCGGTCGAGCAGCTGTGCGACACGGCGGGCGACGGCGGGCGACGGATCGACGATCTCAACGCCCCGGCCGCTGACGATGCGCCGCAGCACGGGCAGCAGAAAGGGATAGTGCGTGCAGCCCAGCACGATCTGGTCGGCACCGCGCGCGAGCATGGGTTCGACCGCCCGCCGCACGACCGCCTCGGCTTCGGGCGAGGCTTCGCGGTCGCTTTCGACCAGTTCGACGAATCCCCGGCCGGGGAGCGCCACCACCTCGATGCCGGCGCCGTAGCGGGCCGCCGTGCGGCGGAAGAGATCGCCGTCGAGGCTGCGCTCGGTGGCCAGCACCCCCACCACCCCGCTGCGGGTGGCCAGGCAGGCGGGTTTCACGGCCGGCTCCATGCCCACGATGGGCAGCGAAGCGTACTTCTCGCGCAGAAAACCGATGGCGGCGGCCGTGGCGGTGTTGCACGCCACGACGATCATCTTGCACCCCCGGTCGACGAGCGCGGAGACGGCCTCGTCGGCCAGACGGCGAATCTCCTCCTGCGGCCGCGAGCCGTAGGGGCAGTTCTTGCCGTCGCCCAGGTAGACGAGCGATTCGCCGGGCAGCATGCGCCGCACCTCGCGCCAGACGGTCAGCCCGCCCAGCCCCGAGTCGTAGATGCCTATGGGAGAGTCGTTCAAGGTGAAAGGCAAAAGGTGAAAAGTGCGGAAAGAGAGTGCCGGCCGCAGCTTCTCAATGTTCAGTTTCCATATGGTTCAAAATCAGCTCCACCACCTCCCGGTCGGTGAGCGCGTCGCAGTCGACCGTCCACCGGGCCCGGGCGTAGTAAGGCTCCCGCACGGCCATGTCGCGCTGCATGAAGGCCACCAGCGCGTCGCCGCTCAATCCGCACAGACGCGGACGCCTGCTGATCCCGTAGGGGCTGAGCCTGCGGGCGATGCTCTCGGCCGAACGGCGCAGATAGACGGTGGTCCCCGCACGGTTCATGCGCTCCATGTTGTCGCTCCAGACGGGCAGCCCGCCTCCGGTCGACACCACGGCCGCCTCGCCCCGGTCGATCACGCCGTCGAGGACCTCGCGTTCGATCTCGCGGAAGCGCGTCTCGCCCTCGTAGCGGAACAGATCGGCCACCGCAGCCCCCTCGCGCGCCTCGACCAGAGCGTCGGTGTCGGCACAGGCGGCCCGGAGGCGCCGCGCCAGCTTACGGGCCAAAGTGCTCTTGCCGCACCCCATGTAACCGATCAGGAAAACAGGTTTCATCGTCCCGTGGTTCAAAAAAGATCGAGCTGCTCGGGGTCGATCATCCGGTCGGCATCGGTGCCCTGCGGACGGTCGATCTCCAGCTCGGCACCCGGCGCCTCCGCAGGACGGGAAGACTCTCCGCCCGCATCCGCCGCGGCCGGAGCGGCATCGCCGATCGCTTCGAGGTCGACGACGGACTCCCCTTCGTCCGCCGGCTCCTCCCCGGTTTCGGGCGGCAACTCGGATTCGGGCGGCAGTTCGGGTTCGATGAAGCGCAGCGAGGCGACCTCGTAGGTGGTCAGCCGCTTGCCCTTGGCGCGGTGGCTCTTGATCCCGACGAAGTCGTCGACCCCGATTTCGTCGGCCGGACGCGAGGCATGCGCCCCCCCGTAGGCGATTTCGAGCCGGGCTCCGGCACAATCGGTCACGCACACCAGCTCGGCCTGCCCCTCCTCGTCGAGGAACGACTGCATGCGGTCGGAGGCTTCGGCCGTGAAGCGTTTCATGTAGTAGTAGCCCTGCGCACGGTCGAAATAGCAGACGCTGTAAACGCGGTCGGGCTCGTAGCGGTCGACGCGCACGGTTTCGTCGGGGAAGTGCTGGCCCAGGTCGAAGCCCGTGATGTAATACTGGTTTTTCGAGGTCCAGACCACCAGTTTGTCGTCGCCCTTGAATTCGCCCAGAAGCTGGCCGCGCCCGTCGGCATTGAGCCGCCGCACGTCGTCGTCGAACCAGATGCGCTGGCCGCCGAGCGTCGAGGTGCCGCGCGTCTTGAGCACGATTTTGTGAATTCCGTAGCGCGAGAAGAGGTTGCCCTGGCTCTGGCGCCCCTTGATGGCCAAAGTCGAGAAGTCGAGGTCGACGATCAGCTTCTTCAGGCGCGGGCGCGGCTTGAAGTAGACCTTCAGCACCTCGGCCTCGCCGTTGGGATTGACCGACATGTAGAGGATTTCGCTGCGGGGCGTGCCCTTGGTGATGTCGTACTCCTTGTCGCGCGTGACGGACTTGATGGCGCAGCGCTTCATCAGGATCGGGCCGTTCTTGCCGTCGCGGTAGAGGACGTTGTAGATCGTCCGCTCGTCGTTGCGCTTGAAGACACCTATATAATAGATGCCCTTGTCGAAAAAGGCCTTGTCCGAGACTTTGGTGATGACGTAGCGGCCGTCGCGCAGGAAGACGATCACGTCGTCGATGTCCGAGCAGTCGCACACCAGCTCGGCGTCCTTCATCGACTTGCCGATGCCGAAGAAGCCCTCGGCTCGGTCGACATAGAGCTTGGCATTGGTGACGGCGACCTTCGTCGCCTCGATCGAGTCGAACTCGCGCAGCTCGGTGCGCCGCTCACGCCCCCTGCCGTACTTGTCGCGGATGCGGCGGTAGTAGGCCACGGCATACTCGGTCAGGTGGGCCAGATCGTGCTGCGTCTGTTCGATGTCGGCCTCGATCTGCTTGATTTCGTTGTCGGCCTTCTCGGAGTCGAAGCGCGAAATGCGGATGAATTTCAACTCCGTAAGGCGCTGCACGTCGTCCAGAGTGACCTCGCGGCGCAGCAGCTTCTTGAAAGGCTCCAGCCCCTTGTCGACGGCGGCGTAGGCCTCCTCGCGGGTTTTGCACCCCTCGATGAGCTGGTAGAGCTTGTTCTCGATGAAGATGCGTTCGAGCGAGGCGGCGTGCCACGCCTCGTTCAACTCGCCGAGACGGATTTCCAGCTCGCGGCCCAGCAGCTGTTTGGTGTGGTCGGCCGAGCGGCGCAGAATCTCCCGCACGCCGAGGAAGTGGGGCTTCTCGTCCCAGATCACGCAGGCGTTGGGCGAAATGGAGACCTCGCAGTCAGTGAAGGCGTAGAGGGCGTCGATGGTCTTGTCCGAAGATTCGTCGGGGGCCACCTGAACGATGATCTCCACCTTGTCGGCCGTGTTGTCGTCGACCTTGCGGATTTTGATCTTGCCCTTGTCGTTGGCCCGGATGATCGACTCCTTGATCGACTCGGTGGTGGTCGTGTAGGGAATTTCGGTGATGGCGAGCGTGCGTTTGTCGATCTTCGAAATGCGCGCGCGGACCTTCACGACGCCGCCCCGCAGGCCGTCGTTGTAACGGCTCACGTCGGCCATGCCGCCCGTGGGGAAGTCGGGGTAAAGCACGAAGTCGCGCCCCTCGAGGTGGGCGATGGCCGCATCGATGAGCTCCACGAAGTTGTGGGGCAGAATCTTCGACGCCAGACCCACGGCGATGCCGTCGGAGCCCTGCGCCAGCAGCAGCGGAAATTTGATGGGCAGCGTGACGGGCTCCTCCTTGCGGCCGTCGTAGGAGAGCATCCATTCGGTGGTCTTCCGGTTGAAAACCACGTCCAGAGCGAACTTCGAGAGGCGCGCCTCGATATAACGGCCCGCGGCGGCCTCGTCGCCCGTGAGGATGTTGCCCCAGTTGCCCTGGCAGTCGATCAGGAGATCTTTCTGGCCCAGCTGCACGAGGGCGTCCTTGATCGAAGCGTCGCCGTGGGGGTGGTACTGCATGGTCTGACCCACGAGGTTGGCCACCTTGTTGTAGCGGCCGTCGTCGACCACCTTCATGGCGTGGAGGATACGCCGCTGCACGGGCTTCAGACCGTCCTCGACATGGGGCACGGCGCGCTCGAGGATCACGTAGGAGGCATAGTCGAGGAACCAGTTTTTATACATGCCCGTGAGCTTGCGCACGTCGCCCTCCTCCTGCGTCAGGCGATCGTACCTGCCTTTGCGGGCGGGCCCGTCGGCACTCTCCTCCGCATCGGGGGCTTCGAGGACATCGGCAGCATCGGCAGCATCGGGGGCCGTCCCATCGGCCCGCCCGCCGGGGGTTTCGGACGCCGAACGCTCCTCGCGAAGCTCCTCCTCGGGGTTGATTCTATCTTTGTCGGCCATAAATCGGCAAATTCTTAATTTTCAATTTTTCACGCTTAATCGAGCATCAGGTCCCGCTCCACGAGGTCCTCCTCGATGCGCAGGTTGTCGATGATGAAGCCCTGGCGCTCGAAGGTGTTCTTGCCCATGTAGAACTCCAGCAGGTCGTGGATCGGGTCGTCCTTCGTGATGCGCACCTTGTCCAGCCGCATGCCCTCGCCGATGAACTCGCGGAACTCGTCGGGAGAAATCTCGCCCAGACCTTTGAACCGCGTGATCTCGGCATTGGCGCGGCATCGGGCCACGGCCCGCTGCCGCTCCTCCTCGGAGTAACAATAATGCGTCTCCTTCTTGTTGCGCACGCGGAACAGCGGCGTCTGCAAAATATAGAGGTGGCCGCGGCGGATGACATCGGGGAAGAACTGCAAAAAGAACGTGGTGATCAGCAGGCGGATATGCATGCCGTCGACATCGGCATCGGTGGCGATGACGACCTTTTCGTAGCGGAGGTTGTCCATATCCTCCTCGATATTGAGGGCCGCCTGAAGGAGGTTGAACTCCTCGTTCTCGTAGACCACCTTCTTGGTCAGTCCGAAGCAGTTCAGGGGTTTGCCCCGCAGCGAGAAGACCGCCTGCGTGCGCACGTCGCGCGACTTGGTGATCGAACCCGAGGCCGAATTGCCCTCGGTGATGAAGATCATCGACCGGTCGGCCAGTTCGCTTTTGTCGGTGCGGTGGATCTTGCAGTCGCGCAGCTTGCGGTTGTTGAGCGACACCTTCCTGGCCGTCTCGCGCGCCTTCTTCTGGATGCCCGAAATCGCCTTGCGCTCCTTCTCGTTCTCGACGATCTTCCTCTGGAGAACCTGCGCCGTCTCGGGGTGCTTGTGCAGGTAGTCGTCGAGATGCTTGGAGAGGAAGTCGGCCACGAAATTGTTGACCGAGACGCCCGGTTCGACCTCCTTGGAGCCGAACTTGGTCTTCATCTGGTTCTCGAAGATGGGATCGGAGACCTTGATCGAAATGGCGGCGATGATCGACGTGCGAATGTCGGCCGGATCGTAGTCCTTGTGGTAGAACTCCTTGACGGTCTTGGCGATGGCGGCACGCAGCGCCGTCTGGTGGGTGCCGCCCAGGGTCGTGTGCTGGCCGTTGACGAACGATTCGTAGCTCTCGCCGTAGCCCGAGCCGTGGGTGAGGACCACCTCGATGTCATCGCCGACGAGGTGGATCGGCGCATAGAGCGGCTCCTCGGACATGGTGTCGTTCAGAAGATCGAGCAGACCGTTCTTCGAGGCGAATTTCCGGTCGTTGAGCACCAGCGTAAGGCCCCGGTTCAGGTAGCTGTAGTTGCGGATCTTCTGCTCGACGTACTCCATGTTGTAGTCGTAGGCGCCGAAAATCTCCTCGTCGACGCGGTAGCGGATGAGCGTGCCGTTGCGTTCGTCGACGCCGCTCTCCCACTTGTCGCTGACCTCGAGGCCCTGCGCGAAGGTGACCGTGCGCGCCTCGCCGTCGCGGATCGAACGGGCCGTGAATTCGCTCGAGAGCATGTTGACGGCCTTGACGCCCACGCCGTTCAGACCGACGGTCTTCTTGAAGGCGTCGCCGCCGTACTTGCCGCCCGTGTTCATCTGCCCGACGGCCGCCGAAAGCGACTTGAGGGGAATGCCGCGCCCGTAGTCGCGCACGGTGACCACCTTGTCCTCGACGGTGATCTCGATCTGCTTGCCGGCCCCCATGATGAACTCGTCGATCGAGTTGTCGACGACCTCCTTGATGAGCACGTAGAGCGCCTCGTCGGGCGACGACCCGTCGCCGACCACCCCCACGTACATGCCCGGCCGCAGACGAAGGTGCTCGCGCGGCGAGAGGTGGACGATGGCGTCGTCGCCGTAGTTTTGGGGGGAACTATTGGTAAGTAAATCTGCCATGATATCGAATTAAAAATCAAGAATGAAGAATTAAAAATCGAAAAAACGGCCGGAACAGGGCGGAATTCAATTTTTCATTTTTAATTTTTCATTTTTAATTTCCGCCAGCGCGCTGCACATATCGTCGTGCACGCGCTGCATGAGCGCATGCGTCTCCGTGGCGGCGACTTCGGATCGCGATGCGGTTGCCCCAGTTGAAAAGGAAATTCTTGCGGATGAGCGTCTTCGTTCCGTCCAGCACGACGGGCAGGATGCCCACCCCGGCCTCCTTGGCCAAAGCGAAGGCGCCCGTCTTGAAGCGGTGGATCTCGCCGTCCTTCGACCGCGTGCCCTCGGGGAAGACGGCCACCGAGGCGCCCCGCCGGAGCCACTTGCAGCCGTCGGCGATCATCTTGTCGCGGGCTTCGGCGGCACGGCCGCGGTCGATGCAGATGTCGCCGTGCAGCACGAGGAACTGCCCGAAGAAGGGAACCCGGAACACTTCGCGCTTGGAGACCCAGCGGAAATTGAGCGGCACGTAATAGAGCGCCGGAATGTCGATGACCGTATTGTGGTTCAGCACGATGACATAGCTTTTCGTGCGGTCGAGCGCATCGAGCCCCACGACCCGCTGCCGCCAGCGCGGCGGGATGAAAAAGAAGATGCGCACCAGAATGCGCGAAAGTTCGTGCACCACGCGCCGGGACGGGTCGAACGGCAGGCACACGACCAGCGCCAGAGCCGACAGCAGCAGGAAAAAGGTGCACAGGAGCACCAGGAAAAGGTAATACAACGCACTTATCATTTCGGCAGACGGTGAGAGTTCGATTCCGGCAAATTTACGAATTTTTCTCCGAAATTCCTTGTCGGAGCGCAAGGATTTTTCGTCGGAGCGCTCCCCCGCCGACCTTTCCGACGCGCACCGGACCGTCACGAACCGGGCGCACGGCCACGCATCGTCTCGGACAGGACAGGAGCGGGCGCACCGTCCGCCCCGCCCCACCCCAGGCCGCCCCCGGTACCAGACCGTACCGGACGCACCGACCTCCCCGGGCCGGAGAGCCGCACGGAGAAAGAGAGCCGGGAAAAAGCGGAACGCGGGAAAGAAGGGACGGAGACAGGGCGGCGGAAAGGGGCGAGAAGAAAGAAAACGCGAATTCCATCGAAAAACAAGTAGTATGTATTGCAAAGTATAAATATTTTTACATATCTTTGTGCCGTCAACAAACAGAAGGACCGAAAAAATCGGAAACAGACGAGATGAAAAGACTTCTTTGGGGAATCGCGGCCGCATGCTGGCTCGGCGGCGCGGTTCAGGCAGCACAGCCGACAGAGCGCCGGGGACGCATCGTCGACGAAAAGGGAGAGGCCGTGGCGTTCGCCACGGTCGTCGTGCAGCGCGACGGCGCAGAAGCGGTCGGAACGACGACCGACGCAGAGGGACGCTTCACGATCGAGGCCGCAGCGGGCGACTGCACCCTGTCGGTCGCCCATCTGGGCATGGAGCCGCTGCAAAAGGAGCTGCGCCTCGACCAGCGGAGCGATCTGGGCGACTTCACGCTCCGCAACGCAGCGACCGCGATCGACGAAGTGGTGGTCCGGGCATCGCTCGTCAGGCGCGAAGCCGACCGCTTCGTCGTCGACGTGGCCAACGCGCCCTCGGCCATCGGCAAGGACGGCGCGGAGCTGCTCGAACACGCACCGGGGGTGTGGATCGACGGAGAGCGAATCACGATCAACGGAAAAACGGGCACGAAAGTCTACGTCGACGAACGCGAACTGCGCATGGAACCCGAACAACTGGTCGGTTATCTGCGTTCGCTGCGGGCCGAGGAGATCCGGAAAATCGAGGTGATCCCGGTGGCGGGGGCCGACTACGACGCCGATGCGTCGGGAGGCATCATCCGCATCCTGCTCAAAAAGCGGCGCGAACGAGGCACCGAAGGGTCGGCGTCGGTCGTCCTGCGGGGCGGAGAGCTGTTCCGAACGGTCAGTCCCGAACTGAACGTCAACCACCACTCGGGACGCTTCGACCTCTACGCCCGGGGCTGGGCGACGATGCAGCACACGGCCTTCGAATCGGCGGAGCGCACCGACTACGCCTCGTCGGAGGCCCGCATCGACGCCCGAAGCGAGAAGCAGGAGCGCCAACGCAGCCTGGGCATCCGGGCGGGCGGTCTCTGGCAGGCGGCGCCGCGGCACAGCATCGGCCTCGAAGCCGAATACTGGCACGACCGCGGCCGGGGTCCCACGGACTCGCGCACCGACTTCACGACCGGCGGAAGCCCCCTGCGCACGGAGAGCCGCTACGACAACCGCACCGCACGCGGCAACGCGTCGGCAACGTTCAACTACATCGCGACGCTCGACACGCTCGGCTCGAAATTCAAGGTGCTGGCTGACTGGAGCCGGCGCACCTCCTCGACCGACGACGACAACCGCAGCCGAACGGAGCGCCTGCTGCCGGAGGCGGAAGAGCCCGCGCAGGCAGGAAGTCTGCCCCCAAAAACGGATTCGCTCTACCGCGACCGTTCGGAGGCGGTCTACAACATCCTCTCGGCCACGCTGGCGCTCGAAAAAGTCCTGTCGTCCGCCGTGACGCTGCGCGCCGGAGCCAAATACACCTCGAACGACATGCGCAACGACGCCCGATACGAATACCTCAAGCGGGAAGAATGGCTCGTCAACGACCGGGAGAGCTTCCGGCTGGACTACCGGGAGCACATCGCGGCGCTCTACGGCGCGGCGACGCTCCGGCTGGGGCGCTGGAACATCGCGGCAGGTCTGCGCGGCGAATACACCGCCACGCGGGGCAAGGCGGACGGAGTGAAGCAGCGCTACCTGACGCTCTTTCCCAACGCCAACGTTTCGTGGTCCATGACCCCGGAGGGTGACTATTCGATCATCGCCCAGTATGCCCGCACGATCGACCGGCCCCGATTCTGGGCGCTCAATCCCCAGCGGATTCAGATTTCGGAGTACACCTACCAGACGGGCAATCCGGCGCTCGACCCCTCGCTGCGCCAGGACGTGAGCCTGACGCTGGTGCTGGCGGGCAAATACACCCTAACGGGCGGCACGGTGATCCAAAGCGGGGAGATTCAGCAGACGATACAGGCCGACGGCGAGGACCCCGACCTGCTGCACGTGGCCTGGGTCAACTTCGAAACGACGCGCAGCCACTACCTCACGGCCAGCGTGCCGCTGCAAATCGCACGCTGGTGGAGCGTGAACCTCAACGCCACCTACCTGCGCCGCGGCGAGCGCACCGATGTCGGAGCGCCCGAACGGCACCGCGACTTCGGATTCGCAGGCCTGTCGACCGCCTTCACGCTGCCGGCCGGGTTCGGCATCGACCTCTCGTACCGCTACCAGAGCCCGATGGAGTTCGGCAACTGCCGGGTCGGGGCGATGCACTTCAGCCGGGCGGGGCTCAAGAAGCGGTTCGGCGAGCGCTTCACGGCTTCGCTCTCGGTCGAAAATCCGGTCGAATGCCTCCAGCGGATCGGGGCGCGCGGCGAAGGGTTCGTCCGCTCGGTCGACATACGGCAGGAGTGGAACAGCCGCAGCTACCGGCTCTCGCTCAGCTACAACTTCCGCACGGGCAAGGTGTTCCGCAGCCGGAGCGTCGAAGCGGGCGCGGCCGAGGAGCGCAGCCGCATGAATTAGCCGCGGCGGGCGAGAAGACGGTAGCTCCAGGGGGCCATATCCTCCTCGACGCGGCCGCGCAGCTCGTAAGGCTCGTCCGTCAGGGCATCGGCATACATGCCCGCATAGATGCCCGTATGGTAGACGGCATGGATCGGATAGGGAGAGAGGTTCATCACGGCGACCACGCGGTCGTCGCCCGCCTCACGGACCATCGTCAGCAGACAGTCCTCGGCATTGTTGCCGATTTCGATCATTCCGCCGCCCCGCCCGCCGGCGAAGAGCGCCGGATGGTCGTGCCGCATGCGGATCAGGCGCCGGTAAAGGTCGGTGAAGCCGTCGGGCCGGTAGCGGCCGGAGGGAATGGGGTCGCGGTCGAAAAAGGCGAACGAATGGTCGTAGCCCACCTCCTGCCCCGTATAGAGGAGCGGCAGACCGCACGGCACGACGAACGTGAAAGCCGTCATCGCCCCGAGGGCCGCACCGAAGCGCGCGAACTCCGAGCCGCTCCACGAATTCTCGTCGTGGTTCGAGGTGAAGGCCAGGCGCATGGCCCAGCGGGGGTAGCGGCTGCGGTCGGCACGCATCCAGTCGCGCAAGGCGGTCGTCCGCACGCGGCCCTGCGCCACATCGACCATCAGGTGGTGCAGCTCCCAGCCGTAGCAGGCATCGAAGGCGGGCAGGTCGAAGAGGTTCGTCTCCTCGGCCTCGGCCAGCAGGAACAGATCGGGGCGGAGGCTTCTCAGGCGCGTCGCGGTTTCGTTCCAGAACTCCACGGGCACGAGCATGGCCATGTCGCAGCGGAAGCCGTCGACGGCGTGTTCGCGCACCCAGAACTCCATGGCATCGGCCTGGGCGAGCCACACGCCGCGGTTGGCGTAGTCGAGTTTGGCCGTGTCGGTCCAGTCCCACGGCACGGCGGGGCGCCCCGCGGCGTCGCGCTCGTAAAAATCGGGATGCTCGGCGATCCAGCGGGCGTCGCGGGCCGTGTGGTTGGCCACCCAGTCGAGCAGCACCCGCAGACCGAGGCGGTGGGCCTCGGCGACGAAGGCGTCGAAGTCGGCCATCGTGCCCAGCTCGGGGCTGACGGCGCAGTAGTCGCGGATCGAGTAGTAGGAGCCGAGCGACCCCTTGCGGCCCTCTTCGCCGATGGGGTGCACGGGCATGAGCCACACGGCGTCGACGCCCATCCCGCGCAGGAAAGGCAGGCGGCCGGCGGCGGCGCGCAGCGTCCCCTCGGGGGTCAGCTGGCGGAGGTTCATCTCGTAGAGAACGGCTCCGTAACTCCATTCGGGATGCGGCATGGTCATTCGGTTTTCAGTTCGACGCTTCCTTCGATGCGGCAGCGGCGGCCGCAGACGATCACTTCGACGGCCGGGCCCTCGACCCCGATCGACACGCTTCCGGGGACGATGCGCACCGAAAGGCGGCGGCCGCGGTAGCCGACGCAAAACGAGAGCGAGCTCCACGCGGCCGGGAGACGGGGTTCGAACGAGAGCACGTCGCCCGACATGCGCATGCCGCCGAAGCCCTCGACCACCGACATCCACGAGCCGGCCATGGAGGTGACGTGGCACCCCTCGTCCACCTCGCGGTTGTAGTCGTCCAGATCGAGCCGCGCGGTGCGCAGGTAGAGTTCATAGGCCTTGTCCATGAGGCCCAGATGCGCCGCCAGAATGGCGTGGACGCAGGGCGAGAGCGACGATTCGTGGACCGTGCGGGCCTCGTAGAAGTCGAAGTTGCGCCGCAGCGCGGCATCGTCGAACCGGTCGCGGAAAAAGTAGAGCCCCTGCAAGACGTCGGCCTGCTTGATGAGCGACGAGCGCAGGATGCGGTCCCACGACCAATGCTGGTTGACGGGCCGCTCGGCGGGGTCGAGGTCGGCGGCGAGGGTCTGCACCTTGTCCAGATAGCCGTCCTGCTGGAGGAAGATGCCCCGTACGGGATCCTCGCCCAGGTACATACGGGCGTCGATCTCGCGCCACCGGGCCGTCTCGGCCTCCTCGTCGAAGGCGCGCCGGGCGCAGATGCGGGCATAGTCGCCGGGACGGTGCTCCCGCACCCAGGCAGCCGCCTCGGCGGCGTAGCGCATCGACCAGCAGGCGATGTAGGAGGTGTACCAGTTGTTGTCGACGTTGTTTTCGTACTCGTTGGGACCCGTGACGCCGAGCATGACGTACTTGCCGCGCGCCTCCGACCACGTGATGCGCTGCGCCCAGAAGCGGGCGATGGAGAGCAGCACCTCGAGGCCCCCCTCGGCCAGATAGGCGCGGTCGCCCGTATAGCGGACATAATTGAACACGGCGTAGGCGATGGCGCCGTTGCGGTGGATCTCCTCGAAGGTGATCTCCCACTCGTTGTGGCACTCCTCGCCGTTGACGGTGACCATCGGATAGAGGGCCGCACCGCCGCCGAAGCCCAGTTTCGCGGCGTTCTCGATGGCCTTGTCGAGCTGGTCATAGCGGTAGACGAGCAGCTGGCGGGCCACCTCGGGTCCGGCCGTGGCCATATAGAAAGGCAGACAGTAGGCCTCGGTGTCCCAGTAGGTCACGCCGCCGTACTTCTCGCCCGTGAAGCCTTTGGGGCCGATATTCAGGCGCGCGTCGACGCCCGTATAGGTCTGCAACAGCATGAAGATGCAGAAGCGGATGCCCTGCTGGGCCGCCTCGTCGCCACCGATCCCGATGTCGCAGCTGCGCCACCGCTCGGCCCAGGCCCTCCGCTGCTCCGCAAGCAGCGCCTCGAAGCCGGCATCGGCCCCCTCGGCAGCCACCCGGCGGGCCGCGGCGACGAGCTCGTCGGGACGATGGTTGAGCGACGAACAGATGCCCGCATATTTATATAATATGGCCGCGCTGCCGGGTTCGAGCCGCACGACGGCCGTATGGCGCACGCATCCGGGGCGGCTGTCGCAGCGGAACGAGGCCCCGTCGAGGAGGACGCGCTGGGCCCAGGCGGCCTCGAAGCCGCTCTTGCGCAGGCGGCTGTGCACCGCATCGCCGTCGGTAGCGACCTGCTCCCAGAACTTCTCGTCGTAATTGGCGTCGGCATTGCGCACGTCGGCGTCGACATAAGGCGAAAATTCGATCTCCGCAGGGCGGTCGAGCGGCGTGACCGAATAGCGCAGCACACCCAGCTCGCGCCGCACGATCGAGAGGAAGCGCACGGCCTCGACCCGCACCCGCGCACCGCCCGCGAGGCGCACGGTCATCCGGCGCGTGAGGACCGCGCAGCGCATGTCCGTCTCGCGGCGGAAGTCGAGCACCTCGGCGTGCGCCAGGTCGAGCTCCTCGCCGTCGATACGGACGTCGACGCCCGGCCAGAAGGCCGAATTGGGCACCTTGGCGAAATATTCGGGATAGCCGTTCTTCCACCACCCCACCCGCGTTTTGTCGGGATAGTAGAGCCCCCCGATGTAGTTGCCCCGAAGCGACGGGCCCGAATAACGCTCCTCGAAGTTGGCGCGGCCGCCCATCACGCCGTTGCCCAGCGCGAAAAGCGATTCGGAGGCCTCCATGCGCGAAGGGTCGAATCCCTCCTCGACGATCCGCCACGGATCGGTTTTCAGATGTCGTCGATCTCCCTGCATAATTTGTCGAACGTAAATCCTTCGAACGATGCGATCCGCAGCGCAGCGCCGCCGAGCGGCCCGCCGCCCACGCCCACCGAGCGCATGCCGGCCCGTGCGGCGGCTTCGATGCCCGCGGCGGCATCCTCGAAGACGACGCACCCGGCAGGCGGCACCCCGAGCAGCCCGGCGCCCCGCAGGAACACTTCGGGATCGGGCTTGGCGGCGCAGACCATGCAGCCGTCGACCACCGCATCGAAACAGCCGGTCAGGCCGCAGCGGTCGAGAATCGCACGGGCATTCTTCGACGAGGAGCCCAAAGCGCGCCCCACGCCGCGCCGGGGCAGCTCCGAGAGGAACTCCCGCACGCCGGGGAGCACGTCGGCGGGCGTCATACGCGCCACGAAAGCCAGATAGCGGTCGTTCTTTTCGGCGGCCAGACGCTCTTTCTCCTCGGGCGAAAAACGCTCTTCGAGCCCCCCGGCCCGCAGCACGATGTCGAGCGAAGCCATGCGGCTCACCCCTTTGGTCGCCTCGGCCGCCCGGGCCGGCAGCACGAACCCCAAATCCCGGGCCAGAGAGGCCCAGGCCAGGAAATGGAACCGGGCCGTGTCGACCACGACGCCGTCCAGATCGAAAATGCAGCAGCGGATCATCATTCGTTTTCACGCACCTTTTCCAGCTCCGGCAGCGCTCGTGCGAGCACGGCGCTGCATCCGGCTCGCCGGAAACGGGCCGTTTTTTTCAGAGCCCAAAGATACGATTTTTCATCAAAAAAGCCGCAACGCAGACAAAAATGGAAACGAATAGGCCCCGGCGACCGAAAAAACGATGGTTATTTGGAAATTTAGATTATCTTTGTGCGCAAATATCAACAGACAAACACGAACAGAATGAAGCAACTCAGACTTTTCGTCTTCGCGGCAGTCGCCCTGCTCCTCGCATCGTGCGCTGCGCAAAAACGCGCCTGGTACATTCAGGATGTCCAGGCCTCCACAGCCGAAGAGATCGTCCGGAGCGGGCAGATACGCATCAAACCGCTCGACCGGCTGACCGTCGTGGTCAACAGCAAGGACCCCGAACTGGCCGTGCCGTTCAACTCGTCGACCTCCTACAGCTCGCTCTCGGGAATCTTGTCGTCCAACGTATCCGGACAAGAGTCGCTCCAGGCCTTCACGGTCGACGAGGAGGGCATGCTCGAAATGCCCGTCATCGGAAAGATCGAATGCAAAGGGATGACGCGCAGCGAACTGGAACGGGCCATCGCCGAAAAAATCATCGCGGGCGGCTACATCAACGACCCGACGGTCAACATCCAGTTCGCGGACATGAAAATCTCGATCATCGGCGAGGTGACCAACCCCGGATACTACGACATCAAGCGCGACAAGGTGTCGATCTTCGACGCACTGGCCATGGCCGGCGACATGACCGTATACGGTGTGCGCGACCAGGTGATAGTCGCCCGCGAAGCGAACGGGACACGAACGATCGAATACCTCGACCTCACCTCGAAAGACGTGTTCGACTCGCCGGCGTTCTACCTCCAGCAGAACGACGTGGTGTACGTCAAGCCCAACAAGTATCGGGCGCAGACGGGTTCGATCAACCAGAACCGCAACTTCTATCTCTCGCTTGCGGGCACCGTCGTATCGGTCGCCACGCTCATCATCACCATCACCACCATCAAATAAACCGTCATGCCTGAACAGCCCATACAACCCCAGCGCAGCGAAAACGTCGAGACGATCACGCTCCACGACATCGTCCAGATGGTTCTGACCAAATGGCACTGGTTCGCGCTCTCGGTAGCCGTGTGCCTCGGCATCGCCTACTACTATCTTTCGAGCACGCCGAAAGTCTACAACCGCAAGGCGATCATCCTCGTGAAGGACAGCCGCAAGGGCGGCGACACCGATCTGGCGGCCTTCAGCGACCTGGCCGGATTCCAGAGCCGCCGCAACGTCGACAACGAAATCTACATCCTCCAGTCGCGGCGCCTGATGGAAGAGGTGGTCAAACGGCTCCACCTGACGGTGAACTACTCGGTGCAGGGACGGCTGCGCGATCAGGACCTCTACGACAAATCGCCCGTCGACATCGAATTCATCAACGATAACGACAACCAGGCGTTCTCGATGGTCGTCACTCCGCAGGAAAACGGCACTTTCGTCGTCTCGAAGTTCGAGGATCCGTTCATCACCAAACAGGAGAGCCGCAGTTCGATAACCGGCATCTACGGAGACACGATCTCGACACCCGTGGGGCAGATGATCGTCCGCAAGACGCTCTACATGTCGCCCGGCTACGCGAACACCTCCCTGATCGTGAAGAAAAACTCGCTCAAGGGGACGACCAACGCCTACCGCGGCGCCGTGAAGAGCGAAGTGGCCAACAAGCAGGCCTCGATCGTGACGGTCTCGATGAACGACACCAACCCCAAGCGGGCCGAGGACGTCATCAACACGCTCATCACCGTCTACAACGAAGACGCCATCGACGACAAGCGCCGCATCTCGGTCACCACGGCGGACTTCATCAAGGCCCGTCTGGAGGTGATCGGCCGCGAGCTGGGCGACGTGGACCGCAACATCGAGGACCTGAAAAAAGGCAACCGGATGATCGACCTTCCGTCCGAAGCGGCACGCAGCCTCTCGGAAAGCTCGCACTACAAGGCCGAAAGCCTCAGCATCGAAAACCAGATCAGCGTCGCCGAGTTCATCCGCTCCTACCTCAACGACACGGAGAAGGCCGGAGAGCTGATCCCGCAGATGACCGCCGTCGAGAACGTCTCGATCTCGTCGCAGATCGACGAATACAACAACGCCATCCTCCGTCGGGAGAAGCTGCTCGAAAACAGTTCGGCCAACAGTCCCGTGGTTCAGGACCTGGACAACATGCTGGCCGCCGTGCGGCGTTCGATCCTCGCCTCGCTCGATTCGCACATCTCGGCGCTCGAAATCCAGCGCGACGCCCTGCGCAAGGAGGAGTCGCAGGCCAACCGCCGCATATCGACCATGCCCACCCAGGAAAAAGCCATTCTGGGCATCATGCGTCAGCAGAAAATCAAGGAGGAGCTGTTCCTCTACCTGCTCAATAAACAGGAGGAGACCCAGCTCAACTTCGCCGTGGCGGAGAGCAACTCCCGCATCATCGACACGGCCTACGGCAACTCCAGCCCCGTCTCGCCGCATGCGATGACGGTTCTGTTCATCGCCCTGCTGGCGGGCATGGCCATTCCGCTCGGTCTGTTCTATCTGATCGGCATGCTCGACACGTCGGTGCGCAACCGCCACGACATCGAAAAAGAGGTCGACGCTCCGTTCCTGGGCGACATCCCCTTGAGCGAAGAGACGCCCTCGAACGGAATCGTCGTCCGGGAAACCGGCCGCGACGCCCTCTCGGAGGCGTTCCGCATCCTGCGTTCGAACATGTCGTTCATGAACATCTCGGCCGACAAGGAGATCAAAAGCATCCTGGTCACCTCGTCGAATCCCCATGCCGGAAAGACGTTCATCACGCTGAACCTGGCGATGACGTTCGCCATGGCGGGCAAGAAGGTGCTCGTGATCGACCTCGACCTGAGACGGCACGCCCTCTCCTCGCAACTCAAAAACAACCCCAAGAAAGGCATTACGAGTTATCTGACCGGCACCTCGACGATCGACCAGATCATCGTGCCCTCGGAGATCCACGCCAATCTCGATGTGATCTTCGCAGGCATACAGCCGCCCAACCCGACGGAAATGCTGCTCTCGGACCGCCTCGACAAACTGATGGAGGAGCTGCGCCCGCGCTACGACTACATCTTCATCGACAGCACCCCCTCGATGGCCGTGGCCGATGCCATCATCACGGACCGGCTTTGCGATCTTTCGATCTACGTCATTCGCGAAGGCGTGCTCGACCGTCGCCAGCTGCCGGACATCCAGCGCATCTACCTCGAACGCAAACTCCATAACATGAGTGTCGTGCTGAACGGTGCTCACGGACGACGCAAAGGATATGGATACGGGTACGGTTATGGCTACGGGTACGGATACAGTTACGGATACGGTTACGACGAAAAACACCACACCGTCTCTTTCCGCATGCGCATCATCAACTTCATCCGCAAAATTCTGCACATCAAGCGCTAACGTGTCATGGCCATCAAAGATGCAGTAATCGCCGTCGACTTCGACGGGACGATCGTGACCCACAACTACCCCCACATGGGCGAGGACGCCGGTGCCGCCCCCGTGCTGAAGGAGTTGACGGACAACGGCTGTCGTCTGGTGCTGCATACGATGCGGAGCGGCAGACTGCTCGACAGAGCCGTCGGCTGGTTTCGCGAACGGAACATTCCGCTTTTTGCCGTCAACGAGAATCCCGAGCAGAAAAAGTGGACCGCATCGCCCAAGGTATACGCCGATCTTTATATCGACGACAGCGCCCTGGGATGTCCGCTGCGTTTCGTCGAGGGCGAAAGCCGCCCGGTGGCGGACTGGGTGCGCATCCGGGAGCAGCTGGTGAAGGAGGGCTTTCTCGACTGACCGTTTCTGCGCCCGAAAGCCCGGCCGGTGCAAAGATTGCGGCAACGAAAGGCCGACCCGGAAGCAAGCAGCGCACGCACTTGAAGGGCGTCGGCGGGCAGACGGTAGCTCCGAAAGGAAGCTGCAGACGCACCTAAACGTCGGCAGAAAGCCGGCAACCGGGAATCGGACCGGCAAATCGAATCGAGAAGCGGACGCGCCTCCTGAAAGAGCGCAGCAAAAGGCCAAACGGCCGAAAATCTTCTGAAAAAAAGCCTCGCCCCGGCGGATATTTTCCGTCGGGGCGAGGCTTTTTCATAGGACAGCCCGAGCGGAGCGGATGCAGGGACGGGTGGCCGGTAGCTGGTGGCTGGAATGGGACCGGAATGGGAATGGGATTGGAATGGAATTGGAGCCGAAACAGATATTGGGTACAGATGCCGGATGCAGAATACGCGAGGTGCAGAATGCAAAGGCGGATGCAGGGATGCAGGATGAACTCGGACAAGATCGGGGCGGCAGCGGACTGCCCGGCTGCTCAAGCCGGGCAGACGCCGAAAAAAAAAGGCCCCGGAAAAATCCGGGATAGACGCCTGACAAACATCGGGTGCCCGCCGGGCGAATACCCGGCAGACACCCGACGATTCCGATACGAACGACGGCCGAAGGCCCGACGTCACGATCCGGCTACTCCCAGAGCCTCTCGGGATACCGTCCGGCGGCGATCATCGCGCGGATGGCCGACATGAGGGCGGGCTTGTCCTCCTTGTAGGTGACGCCGTGCCACTGCGCCGCGCTGCGCAAAACGCGCAGGGTCGAGGTTCCGGAGGCGATCAGATGGTTGACGACCGTGGGGATGTAGCACTCGGCCTTGAGGTTGCCGCAATTGGCTTCGAACCACTCGGGGAAGAAGGCTTCGGAGTGGGTGAAATAATCGGGTGTGAATCCGAAAAGGTTCATCGACACGGGCGTGTCGGCCGCCAGCTCCTCGTCGGCACCGCCGTCGTGGAGAACGATCCGGCCGTCGGCGAGGCGCTCGATCTGCGTCCGCTCGACCATCGTCGCCAGATTGCCCGCAGCATCGACCGTGCAGACACCGCGCGAAACGGTGCCGTTCTCCGAAAGGGTCTTATCCAGATCATAGGCCACCATGCAGTAGCGGTCGCGGCTGCCGGCCAGCCCGGACAGATAGTCGCCCATGGTGCGGAATGCCTCAGCTCCGTAGAAGTCGTCGGCATTGATGACGGCGAAAGGCTCCCGAACGACCCCCGAGGCCATCATCACGGCGTGGTTGGTCCCCCACGGTTTGACGCGCCCCTCGGGAAGCGTCAGACCTGCCGGCAGGCTGTCCAGCTCCTGGAACACGAACTCCACCTCGATGCGGCCGCCGAAACGCGCCGCCGAGAAGACCTCGCGGAACTCTTTCTCGAAAGTATGGCGAATGACGAAGACGACCTTGCCGAATCCGGCACGGATGGCGTCGTACACCGAATAGTCGATGATGGCCTCGTTGTGGGGACCGACGCCGTCCATCTGTTTCAAAGAGCCGTAGCGGGAACCCATGCCCGCGGCAAGAACCAATAAAGTCGGTTTCATACGTTTGAATGTTTTGCTTTTACGCGGTGCGGAAGTTTTTCCGAACGGACGCAAAGTTAAAAAATCCGGACCGGAAATGCAAAGGACCGCCGCAAATTGTGTCTGGGGAGAGGGGGAGGGCTGCGCCTTAGATACTCCGTCTCGGCATAATCAAGCTAACGCTTGCTTCTGCGCTCGACTTTTCGTATCTTTGACTTCGTCTTAAATACTCCCGCTCGGCAAAATGCAAGCAAGCTTGCTTTTGCTCTCGCTTATTCGTATCTTTGTCCTCGATGCAAAACGCCGAAGCATGAATCCGCTCAAATCCATACGCAACGCCTGGCGCGACCTATTCCGCAAGCGCCGGTTCAACATGCTCAACGCGACGGACAACACCGAGGAGTGGCACATCCACCTTTCGCCGGCAAGCCTGCTGGCCGGACTGGTGGCTTTCGTGCTGCTGCTGTTCGTAATCGTCCTGTCGCTGGTGGCCTACAGTCCCGTGCTGGAGTTCCTGCCCGGATACCGCACCGAAGCCGACCGTTCGCGCGAGAGCCTCGTGCAGAACATCATCCGCCTCGATTCGATGGAGCGCGTCATGAACGACATGATGACCTACAACGAAAACATCTCGCTCATCCTCGAAGGCAAGACCCCCGTGGTGCGCACGATCGCCGCCACCGACAGCACGCGCCGCAGCAAGGTGCTGGTCATGCCCTCGGCCGAAGATTCGGTGCTGCGCGCACAGATGGAGGGCGACGGACCCTATGCCCTCTCGGGACACGACCCGAACCCCGGACGCCGCATCCGCGAAGCCGTCGAGCTGGTGACCCCCGTCGACGGGATCATCACCGACCGTTTCGACATCAAGGAGGGGCGTTTCGGCGTGCGGGTCGCAGCGGCCGCCGCCGACCGCATCACGTCCATCGACGACGGGACGGTGGTGCTGAGCCTCTGGACGCCCGACCAGGGCTACGTCGTGGAGCTGCAGCATGCGGGCAACCTGCTGTCGGTCTACAAGGGGCTCTCCCAATCGCTCGTGAGGACCGGACAGACCGTGAGGGCCGGCGAGCAGATCGGCTACAACGCCGAGGCCGCCGACGGCGAAGTGCGGCTTTTCGAATTCGAACTGTGGAACAACGGCAAGCCCGTCGATCCCGAAGGATACATCGTCTTCTGATGAAACAACGACTTACGCTGCTGGGGTCGACCGGGTCGATCGGCGAACAGACGCTCGACATCGTGCGGGAGAATCCCGACCGGTTCGAGGTGCGCACGCTGACGGCCCACCGCAACTGGGAGCGGCTGGCGGCGCAGGCCCGCGAGCTGGATGCCGACACGGCGGTGATCGCCGACGAGAGGTTCTACGCGCCGCTGTGCGACGCCCTGGCCGGAACCGACACGAAAGTGTATGCGGGCCCCGAGGCCGTGGCTCAGGTCGCCGGAGCCGGATCGGCCGACGTGGTGGTCAACGCGCTGGTGGGCTACGCCGGGCTCGCCCCCACGGTAGCGGCCCTCCGGGCCGGCAAAAAGCTGGCGCTGGCCAACAAGGAGTCGCTCGTGGTGGGCGGCGAGACGGTCATGCGGCTCTCCGCAGAGCACCGGGCGCCGATTCTCCCGATCGACTCGGAGCACTCGGCCATCTTCCAATGCCTCGCAGGCGAACAGTCGCCCGCAAGACGGCTCATCATCACGTGCAGCGGCGGCGCCTTCCGCGACCTGCGGCGCGACGAGCTCGCCCACGTCACCGTGGAGCAGGCCCTGCGCCACCCCCAATGGCAGATGGGGGCCAAGATCACGATCGACTCGTCGACGCTGGTCAACAAGGGATTCGAGGTGATCGAGGCGCACTGGCTCTTCGGCACGCCCGCCGACCGGATCTCGGTCGTGCTGCACCCGCAGTCGATCGTCCACTCGATGGTCGAGTTCGAGGACGGCGCCATCAAGGCGCAGTTGGGCACGCCCGACATGCGCATGCCCATCAGCTACGCACTGCTCTTTCCCGAGCGGGCCGAACGGCCGGGCGAACGCTTCGACTTCACGGCCCATCCGCAGCTGACCTTCGCCGAGGTAGACCGGGTGAAATACCCGGCGCTCGACATCGCCTACGACTGTCTGCGGCGCGGCGGCACGGCCGCCTGCACGATGAACGGAGCCAACGAAGTGGCCGTGGGGGCATTCCTCGCCCGGCGGTGCGGATGGCTCGACATCGTGCGCACGATCGAGCACGCGCTCGGCAAGGCGTCGTTCGCCGCCCGCCCCACCCTCGACGACTACGCCGCGGCCGACGGCGAGGCCCGGGCGCTGGCAACCGACTTTCTCGCTCTGTAAACCGATTGCGACATGGAAATATTCATCAAAATCATCCAGTTCTTCCTCTGTTTCACGATTCTCGTGGGAATCCACGAAATGGGACACTTCATCATGGCCCGCGTGTTCCGCATCCGGGTCGACAAGTTCTACATCTTCTTCGACCCGTGGTTTTCGCTCTTCAAATTCAAACGCGGCCATACGGAGTACGGTCTGGGGTGGCTGCCGCTGGGCGGTTACGTCAAGATCGCCGGCATGATCGACGAGTCGATGGACAAAGAGTATCTGGAGCACCCCGTGCAGCCCTGGGAGTTCCGGGCCAAACCGGCCTGGCAGCGCTTTCTGGTGATGATCGCCGGCGTGGTGATGAACGTCGTGCTGGCCATCGCGATCTACTGCGCCGTCTGCTACACGTGGGGCGACACCTACCTCTCGAACGACGACGCCCGCTGGGGCTACAACTTCAACGAGGCGGGACAGGAACTGGGATTCCGCAACGGCGACCGCATCGTGTCGATCGACGGACGGCAGCCCGACGACATCCGCGAAATCGTCAACGACCTGCTCATCACCGAGACGGACCGCCGGGTGGCGGTCCTGCGCAACGGCGCGGAGGTGACGCTCGATCTGAAGCTGGAGAGCCTGATCGCCATGCGGCAGAAGAAAGGCTACGAAAACCTGCTGACGCTCCGCACGCCCTTCATCATCGACAGCGTGGTATCGCCCGCAGCCGGAGCCCTGCGCCGGGGCGACGAGATCGTGGGCATGGAGGTGCCGGGCGGCGGGCGGTACGAACGGCTGGAGTTCGCCGACTACCGGGCGCTGCTGCAATTCCATGCGGGCGACACGGTGAGGCTGAGCGTCGTGCGGGAGCCGGGCGAGGTGCTCGACCTCGCGCTCCCCGTTTCGGACGAAGGGACGCTCGGCGTGCTGGCGGCACAGCCCTACACGCTGCGCACGCAGCATTACACCCTCATGCAATCCATTCCCGCAGGATTCCGCAAAGCCGGAGCGGTGATCGCCTCCTACTGGCAGCAGCTGAAGATGATCGTGCAGCCCAAAACCAAAATGTACGAGGAGCTGGGCGGGTTCATCTCGATCGGCAGCATCTTTCCGGGAGAATGGAACTGGCAGGATTTCTGGCTGAAGACGGCATTCCTGTCGATCATCCTGGCGGTGATGAACATCCTGCCCATTCCGGGGCTGGACGGCGGACACGCCCTGTTCACCTTCTGGGAGATGATCACGGGCCGCAAAGTGAGCGACAAGGTGCTCGAGGCGGCGCAGTATGCGGGATTGATCTTCATCCTGGCGCTGCTGCTCTACGCCAACGGAAACGACATCTACCGCTTCTTCATCAAATAGGCGCGCGGCACGAAGATGGAGCGTACGACCGGCCGAAACACCGCCGAGGAGGTGCGGGAACGGATGCTGCGCGGCGAAGCCTACGACTTCACGGCGCCCGAGCTGCTGGCCGCGATGCGGCACGCACGGCGCTGTCTGGAGCGCTTCAACCGGGCCGGAGCCGACGATGACGCCGGACGCAGGGCGGCGCTCGAGGAGCTGATCCCGGGAATACCCGCGTCGGCGACGATTATTCCGCCCTTCTTCTGCGACTACGGATTCCACATCCGGCTGGGCGAAGGGGTGTTCGTCAACGCGGGGGCCACGATGCTCGACAGCGGCGGCATCGCGATCGGCGCCCGCACGAAGATCGGCCCCGACTGCAAGTGCTACACCCCGCAGCACCCCATCGACTACGAGGAGCGCCGCAAACCGATCGAACGGGGGCTGCGGATCGAAATCGGCGAGGATTGCTGGCTGGGCGGCAACGTGACGCTCTGCCCGGGCGTGAGGATCGGCTCGCGGACGATCATCGGCGCAGGGAGCGTGGTGGTGCACGACATTCCCGACGACGTGCTGGCGGCAGGCAACCCGGCCGTGGTGAAACGGTCGCTGAAAGGGTGCGGCAAACCGGAGCCGTGACGGAAGCGGCGCACAAAAGAGAACCGAGGAACCGAAAACAACGACGATGACGAACATACCGAAAAGATACCTGCTGTGTGCGCTTCTGGCCGGGGCGCTCGCCGCCTGCAAGGAGCCCGACGCATTCTATTCGACGGCCTACGACATCGTGCGGGTCGAAATCGACGTGGAGCTGGAAGCCGCTGCGGCACCCGATCCGGACGACGGGTCCGGCGGAGAGCCGGAGAACGGAGAGCCGGACGGCAGTGCGGAGGTCCGAAGTGCGGCGGACGGCGGGGTGTCGGACGGCGGAGTGTCGGACAACACCGATTATCGCGCGCTCATCGCCGAAGAGGCGGCGGACTGGGCGCCCGTAGCCTCCGGCGGGGGCTATCTGCTCGACTACACCCGCTACGACGGAGGGCCGCTCCGGGTCCGCACGGCAGCCGGCAGCGAGACCATCGGAGGCGCATTCCTCCGCACACCGGGCACCGACACCATCGGATTCGTCTACGAAGGCCGCATGCACGCCTACACCCTCGCCGCCTACGAGGACGAGCAGGGGCGCACCCGGACCCTGTTGCAGGCCGACCTGACGGACCTCTTCCGTGCACGCTATCCCGAAGCGGGAATCGTCCGCGTGCTGCGGCTCGAATACACTTCGCACGAATAACCCCACCCGGCATGGCAAAGGTCAAAAAAGCCTACTTCTGCAAAAACTGCGGCTTCGAAGCGCCCAAATGGCTCGGCCGCTGTCCGTCGTGCGGCGAATGGAACTCCTTCACCGAGGAGATCATCGCCCGCGAAAGCGGCTCCGCATCCGCAGCGGCCGCAGGATTTCTCCCCGCCGCCAAACCGCAACGCGTGCGGGAAATCCGCGAAAACGACCGGCGCCGCATCCACCTGGGCAATGCCGAGGCGGACCGCGTGCTGGGCGGAGGCCTGGTGCCCGGATCGCTCGTGCTGGTGGGCGGCGAACCGGGCATCGGCAAATCGACCCTCTCGTTGCAGATCGCGCTCTCGCCCAACGGTCTGAAGACCCTCTACGTCTCGGGCGAGGAGTCGGCCGAACAGATCCGCATGCGGGCCGAACGCATCGGCATCCGCAACGAAGAGTGCCTGATCTATCCCGAAACGTCGCTGGAGAACATCATCGCCCAGATCGCCGAACAACGGCCCGATCTGGTGATCGTCGACTCGATCCAGACCATCTGCACCGAGACGATCGACTCGGCGGCGGGAAGCGTGTCGCAAATCCGCGAATGCGCCGCCGCACTGCTCAAGACGGCCAAGACCACTTCGACGTCGATCCTCCTCATCGGCCACATCACCAAGGACGGGACCATCGCAGGCCCCAAGATTCTGGAACACATCGTCGACGTGGTGCTCCAGTTCGAAGGCGACAGCAACAACACCTACCGCATCCTGCGCGGCATCAAGAACCGGTTCGGCGCCACGTTCGAAATCGGCGTGTTCGAAATGCTCGAAAGCGGCCTGCGCGGCGTGGACAATCCGTCGGAAATCCTGCTCACGCACTACGAAGAACCCCTGTCGGGCATCGCCGTGGGCGCCTCGGCCGACGGCGTGCGCCCCTATCTGATCGAAGTGCAGGCTCTGGTGAGCGGCGCAGCCTACGGCACGCCCCAGCGCACGGCGACGGGGTTCGACACGCGCCGCATGAACATGCTGCTCGCCGTGCTGGAGAAACGCGTGGGGCTGAAGATGTTTCAGAAAGACGTCTTTCTGAACTTCGCCGGAGGATTCAAGGTCGCCGACCCCGGTCTGGACCTGGCGGTCGTGGCGGCGGTGATCTCCTCCTACTACGACCGTCCCGTGGGCGAAGGCATCTGCTGCGCGGGGGAGATCGGCCTCTCGGGCGAGGTGAGGCCCGCACCCCGCACCGAACAACGCATCAGCGAGGCGGCACGGCTGGGATTCAGGCGCATCGTCGTCTCGGGCTATCTGCCCAAAGGAACCAAGGCCCCGCGGGGAATCGAAGTCGTGGCGATAAACAGCATCGACCAGCTCCCCCGGGCGCTCTTTGTGGAATAGATTTTGCTCGCTTCCTCCCAAAAAGGAGGAGAAGATGCAAAAGCGAACGGTCGTACTCGGCGGTGCGGGATTCATAGGCACCCATCTGTGCCTCGGTCTGCTGGAGGCAGGGCACGAGGTTTTCTGCGTGGACATACGCGATGCGGCGAATTCGCCGCTGCTGCGCAACGTCCTGAGGCACCCCTCGTTCCGCTACGTCCACCACAACGTGGTCAATCATTTCGGCATACGCTGCGACGAAATCTACAACCTGACGGCGCCCTCCCGCGTGCGCTACGACAAGGTGCTGCCCGTCGAGACGATGAAGGTCAGCGTGCTGGGGTCGATCCACTCGCTCGACACGGCCCGGGCGGAACACGCCCGCGTGGTGATGGCATCCTCGGGCTGCGTCTTCGATCCCGTTGACGCCCCCGGCGGAACCTCCGGCAGCGACTGTTCGACGCACCGCATGATCTGCGACGGGAAACGGGCCGCCGAGGCGCTGCATCGCGCCTACCGGAGCGAATTCGGCGTCGACACGCGCATCGCACGCATCTACAACACCTACGGCAGCGGAGCCGAGGCGATGGACCAGCGCGTGGTGATGAAGATGATCGTGGCGGCGTTGCAGAACCGCGACATACACATCCACGGCAGCGGCGAGCAGGTGCGCACCTTCTGCTGGGTCGAAGACATCGTCGACGGGCTCATGCGGCTGATGGAGGCTCCCCCGACCGAACATACGCGGACCGTGAGTCTGGGAGGCATCCGGGGAACGACGATCCGCGCGCTGGCCGAACGGATCGTCGACCTGACGGGCAGCCGCTCGCGCATCGTGCATGTCCCGGCCCGGGAGGACGAATCGCACGAACGGATACCCGACATCACGGCCGCCCGGCGCGAACTGGGCTGGATGCCCCGCACCTCGCTGAGCGAAGGGCTGCGCCGCACGATCGGCTATGCGGAGAAGGAGCTGGCCGGGAAAAACTACGCGCAGCCGACATGGGTCGAAATGAACTGACCCGGCCGGTGCGGCCGCGCCTCATACCACACACGAAAAAACGAACGACATGCAAAATTTCGACAAGATCATCTGGCGGGATGCGCTGACATTGGTCGACTTCTTCGCCTCCTGGTGCGGACCGTGCCGGATCATGCACCCCATTCTCGACCGGTTCGAACACCGGATGAACGGACGCGTCGACATCTACCGCATCGACATCGACGACCGCGGCATGAGCGACATCATCGCCCGCTACGACATCCGGTCGGTGCCGACGCTGATCTTCTTCCGCCGCGGCGAGGTGCTGTGGCGCAAAAGCGGCGTGACGGGCTATGACCAGCTCGCGGGCGTGCTGAACGATCTGGAGCAATGCGAGCAGGTCACGCAACAGTAGAACCGGACGGATGAACGTCCAGACGCCAGGCGAGCTCCTCGTGGATGAAGTCTGCGGCAGGGAATTCGCCCCGAGAGCCGGCAATGCGGAGCACCGCCTGCCGGTTCTCTTCGTTGCGGGAGCCGACCGAAGCGAGCAGCGCCGCAGCGCCGCCGGCCAAAAGGCGGACTTTCGGATCGGAAAGCGGCGCATCGGCGGCATGCCGCCGCAAAGCCTCCATCGCCGCGACGGTCCAGTCGACCGGAGCGTCATGGCGGCGGGCCGCCGCCATGAGGGCCGTATGGACCAGCAGAGGATTTTCCGAGGAGACCCAGCGCGGGAACAGCTCCGCAAAGACCGCCGCCCGGGAAAAGAGCGCGAAAGCGGCCTCCTCGGCGATTTCTGAATTGTCGATGCCACTCCCCCACTCTTCCGCCTCGGCAAGGGTCAGACCCGCAGGATCGGCCAGATGAAGCGCCGCAAGGCGCAGCTCGCGCACATCCTGCCGGAAAAGATAGCGGGCGAATCCGGCATCGCGCGCGCAGGCACGGGCCAAAGCCCGGACCGTGGGGAGGCTGACGCCGTAGTTCAGGCCGCAGCGCCGGCCGTAGCAGCGCATCGCGTCGGCTACGGCCCCGTTGCGTTCGCGGCGCACGGCGGAGAGCAGCTCCACCATTCGCGAGGTGAAATCCATCGGCTAACGTTCGACAGGAGCCGCCACACGAATCGTGCGGCCGAATTCGAAGAGAGGCAGCACCGTGCGGGCATACTCCCGGCCGGCGGCGATCACCGTGCAGGTCGACGGATCGGCCACCCGGCACATCACGACCTCCTTGACTTTCGGCCCCGCCTCGAGCACGGAGACGGCACTCTCCGACGGTTCGATCTGCAAGAGCACCATGTCGCCCGAAAGATCGTTCTCGGGCAGCAGTCCGTCGGTCGGGCTGAAGCGGCAAACGATGTACTGCCGCTTATCCGAACGGGGATAGATCACGTAGCGGCGGGTCTGGTCGGTGAGCACGCGTTTGCCGAGAAAAAGTTCGAGGTAGCTCTGCTCCAGACGGGCGATCTCGTCGAGAGCCGCCTGCAACCCCGCACCGAAAACATTCTCGCCGGCCTCGCCCGTAATGAGTTCGAGGCGGTGGCGGCGCAGCGAGAAGATCGTATTGGCCGCTTCGCGGGCGGCATCTTCGAGCGCAGGGACGGCCATCGAGGTCTTGTCGGGCTGGATGCGCGCGAAGCCCTCGTCGCTCACGGCATGGCTCGCCACGCTGCTGGCGGAAGCGGCCGGAGCCTCGCAGGCGGCAAGGCAGGCGGCCTCGTCGAGCAAAGCGACCGAAGCGCCCTGCACGCTCCACACCGTCTTGTCGGTCAGCGGAGCGCGGACCCCCAGAAACTTCTGGGCGTAGCGTGCATAGGGTCCGGCAACGATCCGCTCGCACCGGGCGGAGACATCGACGGCCAGCACCGAATGCGGCTCGGAAACGACCGGACCGTCGGGGCCGAAGAAGAGACCCTCGAGGGCGATGGAGGAGTTTTGGGCGGCGGCGCCGGAGAGGCTCAGCAGCAGGACGAGCGCCAGAACGATCTGTTTCATGACTTTTGCGGTTTACGACACTTCGGAAGACAAATTTACGTCTTTTCGGTATAGATTCAAAATTTGAGGTAGAAATCCTGCGTGAGCGCCCGGTATTCGGGAGTGTAGGTTTCGTGTTCGCCCGTGCCGACGACCAATGCACCGCACTCGGGTGCCGCAAGGCCCGCACGCAGGGCGGAGGCATCGTGCATGAACTCCATCAGCACGCGCCGGACGGGCCGCCGGGGCGTCGTCCGCACGTCGGTGCGGCGCACCAGACGCAGAAGCGGCGCACAGAGCGTCAGAAACGTCCGCGCTTCGGCTTCGGGGAGCACCACGGCGAAACGCCCCCCGGGTGCGAGCAGCCGCACCGCGGCGTCGCGCAGCTCGTCGAAAGGCAGCAGCACGGCATGCCGCGCGGCGGTGCGGCCCCGGTCGGGACAGGTCAGCGAACCGACGAAAAAGGGAGGGTTCGAGACGATGAGGTCGAAACGCTCCGCCGGAGCGAAATCCTGCACGCGGCAGCGGCAGAACGAGAGACGCCCGGCCCAGGGCGATGCGGCGGCATTGGCGCGCGCTTCGTCGACCGGAGCGATGTCGATGCCCGTGATCTGCGCTCCGGAGCTCCGCTGGGCCAGCATCAGGGCGATCAATCCCGTTCCGGTGCCTATGTCCAGCACGGTGCGGTCGGCCGCCGACACCGACGCCCACGCGCCGAGCAGCACGCCGTCGGTCCCGACTTTCATCGGAGTGCGGTCCTGGCGGACGACGAACTGTTTGAAGCGGAATTCGGACACGGCGGCAGGGATCAGAGGTCGGAAACGGCAGGGTTGATGCCCGCGCCGAAAAGGGCGTAATCGAAACGCACGGGGTCGTGCGGATCGGCCTCGCGAAGCGCCGCCGTGATCTCCTCCACGGCCCGCCAGTCGTTCTGGCGGCGCGCAAGCAGTCCCAGGGCCCGCCCCATCTCGCCCGTATGGACGTCGAGCGGCAGGTAGAGCGCCGACATGGGGATGCTCCGCCACAGACCGAAATCGACGCCCCGGTCGTCGCGGCGCACCATCCAGCGCAGGAACATGCACAGACGCTTGCACGCGGCGCCCCGTTCGATGGAGGAGAGGTGTTTCTCGCAGCGCGGGGCGTGGTCGCAGCGGAAGAATTCGCGCCGGAATTCGGCCAGCACCTGCGGCATGCTGCCCGAAGCGGCGTAGCGCGTCTCGAAAAAGGCGCCCAGACCGCCGAAACATCGCTCCAGCGAGCGCAGCGCCAGCACGAAGTCGCGGGCATCGCCGCCGTTGAAGGTGCGGTGGGCGTAGGAGGAGAGCCCAGCCAGCTCGCGCTCCGAGGCGTTGCGCACGAAATCGGCCGGAGCGTCGTCCATCAACCGCATGAGGCGGTGGCCGTTGCGGACGATCGACTTGCGGTTGCCCCAGGCGATGGTCGCAGCGAAGAAACCCGCCACCTCGCGGTCGGAGGGATCGGTGAAGCGGTGCGGCACCGAAACGGGATCGTCGCCGATGAACTCGGGGCGGTCGTAACGGTCGTAAAGCCGTTCGAGAAGCTCGCGCAGGGCGTCGGTCATCGTTCAGAGGATCATTCCGTCGGACATGACCACGCGGCGGTCGGCCATCGAGGCCAGGCTCTCGTCGTGGGTGACGATGACGGTCGTCTGCCCCAGCCGCTCGCGCAGGTCGAAAAAGAGGCGGTGGATCTCCTCGCGGTTGCGCGAATCGAGGTTGCCCGAAGGTTCGTCGGCCAGCAGCACGGCGGGCGAATTGACCAGAGCCCGGGCGATGGCCACGCGCTGCTGCTCGCCGCCGGAGAGCTGGCCCGGCTTGTGGTCGAGGCGCGCATCGAGCCCCATCATCGAGAGCAGCTCGCGGGCCCGGCGTTCGACCTCGGCGCGCGGCCGGCGGCCGATGAAGCCCGGAATGCAGACATTCTCGAAGGCCGTGAATTCGGGCAGCAGGTGGTGGAACTGGAAGACGAAGCCGATGCGTTCGTTGCGGAAGCGCGACAAGGCGCTGTCGCCGAGCGAGAAAGGCTCCTCGCCGTCGATTTCGAGGCGTCCGCCGTCGGGACGCGACAGCGTTCCCATGATTTGCAGCAGCGTGGTTTTGCCCGCACCGCTGGCGCCCACCACGGAGACGACCTCGCCGCGCGCCACTTCGAGCGACACCCCCTTGAGGACCTCCAGAGTGCCGAAGCGTTTACGGATGTCGGTGACTTTTATCATCGCGGAAAAAAACTGAAGATTCGGATCGTATCGGCCGCCTCGCGCACGTCGTGCACGCGCAGCAGCGAGGCACCCTGCCGCAGGCACTCCCACCCCAGGGCGACGGTGCCGGCGAGCGATCGGTCGGGCGTCGTGCCGAGCACCTTGTAGATCATCGACTTGCGCGAAAGGCCCGCCAGCACGGGATAGCCCAGGGCGCAAAGCCGGTGAAGGCCGGCCAGCAGCTCGTAGTTCTGTTCGGTCGTCTTGGCGAACCCGAAACCCGGGTCGAGCACGATCCGTTCGCGGCGGATGCCCGCGGCCATGAGTTCGGCCGTGCGCCGCTCGAAATAGGCGACCACCTCGGTGACGATGTCGCGCCGGTAGTCGGTCAGCGACTGCATCGTCCGGGGGTCGCCCTTCATGTGCATGGCAATGTAAGGGACGCCGAGGCGGGCGACCGCAGGAACCATCCGGGGATCGAGCTCTCCGGCGGAGATGTCGTTGACGATGACATCGCCGAAGCGGCCGACGGCCCGTTCGACGACCGAAGCCCGGAACGTATCGACCGACACCGGCAGGTCGGGAGCCAGCCGCCGCACGGCGGAGAGGCCCGCCTCGACACGCCGCCACTCCTCGTCGGGCGACACCTCGTCGGCACCCGGACGCGACGAGTAGCCGCCCACGTCGATCAGATCGGCGCCCTCGTCGAGGCATGCGCGCACACGCGCCTCGATGGCGGCGGCATCCGGCGTGCGGCTGCCGGCATAGAACGAATCGGGGGTGACGTTGAGAATGGCCATCACCCGGGGCCGGGAGCGATCAATCGTCATGGCGCCGCGCTTCTTGACGGAACCGGGCATCGAGCTGGTCGACAGCGGGTTCGAGGTCGGATTCGAGAATGTTGACGAGCGAGAAATCGGCCCGGGCGCACAGGGTGTCGTCATCGGTCTGGGCGGCGATCCGGCGCCGCACGGCTTCGGGGTCGCTCTTGTCGCGGCGGCAGGCGCGCCCGACACGCAGTTCGAGGGGTGCGAGCACGGCGACCGTGCGGTCGACCAGCGCATCGAAGCCCGATTCGAAGAGAATGGCGCTCTCCAGCACCACGTAATCGCCCGTCTGGCGGGCCGTCCACGCTTCGAAATCGCGTTTCACGGCCGGATGGACCAAAGCATCGAGATCGGCAAGCGCCGCAGGGTCGGAGAAGACGACGGAGGCCAGCGCGGGGCGGTCGAGGGCTCCGTCGCGGTAGATCGCCGCCCCGAAACGCGCGGCAACGGCCGCACGCAGCTCCGCGTCGTCGTTCATGAGGCGCCGGGCCGCCGCATCCGTGTCGTAGACGGCCACGCCGCGCCGGGCGAAAAGACGGCAGACGGTCGTCTTGCCGCTGCCGATGCCGCCCGTGATTCCCACCCGCATCATCGCTTCCCGGGTTTGTCGATCTCGGGCACGCCGTCGACCGAAACGACCTTGATGTCGCTCAACTGCACGGCGATGGCGCTTTGCAGCGATTTGGGGTCGATGAGCAGTTTGCCTTCGTGCCCCTCCTCGCGCGAGACCTTGTATTTGAGGTCCGAAAGCGGGATGCGCAGCGTCTTGTTCATATACATGCGGTAACCGAACAGATTCGTGCCGACGCCCTCGACCACGCAGGTCACCACGAACGGCACGCCGTCGACCTCGACCCGGACGTCCTGACGCGTGGAGTAGGTGTAGTTGAGTTTGGCGATATACCACAGGATGAACGACGCCACGAGCAGCGCCAGAAAAACCGGCGAGACGTAGCGGCGCATGCGTTTCAAGAGATTGTCCATAAATTTCGTTTTTTCCGTCCGGAGCCTCCGTCCCCCACGGCCGGACCGTGCGCAGAAGCGACGGCCGGAAGCGCGAAAGGCTCTCCGCTGCGGATTCCCGAAGACAAAGATACGAATAAGCCGAGTGCAAAAGCAAATTTATTTGCATTTTGCCGAGCGGGAGTATCTTCGACGAAGTCAAAGATACGAAGAAAATCGGATAAAACGGGGGAACGGGGCGTAATAATGTAAGTTGTTGAAATGCAGAATCGCAATGGGTAGAACCTCAGTCCCTTGCCGAATGGCTGAAATGCAGGATTTCGAGGAGTAGAGCGAGGTTTTCGTTACTTATCCGTTGCCTTTTCAAAGTCTGGGGAGAGGTCGTAAAAAGCCTCTCCTCCACCTTACGAAAACGGTTCTGTATTTCGAGGACCGCTGGTTTTCTCACGAAGCTCCACGACAAAGATAGTCGTTTTATTCGGAGTTTCGCC